>JAJZXX010000213.1 GCA_021806205.1 Bacillota bacterium
CCAAAAAATCTATCCGTTTGTGATGTTCTAAGTTCCCACCATCTCTCGACCTCGGGAATATCCATGCTGGCTAGGCTCTCGTCGCCCGATGGTCTGGCTATTATTGGTAGTACGGGTAATGATAAGCGCATGGCCCCCTTCTCTCATCGCACTTCCCCCTCTATGATAGGCTCCCGAGTCTTGAGACGCGAGAAAACCCGTGAGTGATGTCGAACGATTCTTTGTCCCACTGCCACAAGAACCTATTCTAGCTGTTATGAGGAGCCATAGCTTTGACGGCGGGCATCCGTCCCCGTCAACGTCCTTGAGGAAAAACCGTAAAGGCCCTGACTGCGCATTGATTGCACTGATTGCCATCAACATTTCCAAGTTGATAATAGTGGCGTCTTGGTCTGATATTGACTCATGGCTACGCTTTAACAGAATCTCGGCCCCTAGATGTAGTCGCCCAGAGCAATCGAATTTTTTCGAAGGAGACCCCCATGCGGGGGTTTCCCAAATCCACACCCACAAGGACGAAAAGGCATTTTTCATTGGAGGCAATCACGTTGATTGTCCCATCAGACCTCCTCATGGTCTTGCATAGGTCAAGCAGAGCTCTTTAGGCCCGCGTTTGGTACAATAACTTCAGAAACTGAGCTTCTGGAGGTTCCCCATGTTCCAGTCTTTATCGCGTCTTTTTGCCTTTCATCGCGATCCGCTCGCTTTTTTTCAGACTATGGAACATCATAACGGCCACCGTGCCCGTTTCCGCATGGGGCTATGGAATTTCTGGCTCCTCAACGATCCGGCCAGCATCCGCTTTGTGTTAACTCACCATCGTCAGTATTTTATAAAGGGACCCGGCATCGGTCCATCCAATCCGCTGATTGGACAAGGACTTCTCACACAGGACAACGAAGTCTGGGCCGAGCAAAGACGTCGCTTCGCCCCTATCTTCAAACCCGGTAACGTGCAGGACATGACGCCACGTATCGAGGACGTAATAAGCCACTTCGTCGCGAACGTCCCCCAAGGGCAGCCGTTTGACCTGCAACAGGCCATGCTAGAGCTAAGTCTGTCAATTGTCTTAGCCACCGTATTTGGCCAGCCCCAGGTCAACTCCTCCGTGGTCCAGTCGATGGGTCAGGAGGTTCAGTGGCTCATGGCCCATTTCTATCACCGCTCGCGTAGCGTTTTTCGCTTCCCTTACCAGGTGCCTGGATTTAATCGACGCTTCCACCAACACAAACGGCAACTCTTGGACATCCTTCGTCTTATCACCCCACAAGAACCCACCACCTTCATGAATGTTTGGCCTACCATTTCCACCGACTCCGAGAAGGCCCTTCATGAACTCATTACCCTGGTGGTGGCCGGGTACGAAACCACGGGGCATGCGTTGGCTTGGGCGCTGAATCTATTGGGGCAGCATCCCAATGTCGCCCGATGCGTCTACGAGGAAAGCCTGAAGAGTGACGTGCCCTCGCCCGTAACCCACCCTTGGACCGATCGGGTTATCAAAGAAACTCTGCGCCTTTATCCCTCGGCATGGCTACTGAGTCGAAGCTCCCTTAAGGCTGTGGATTTCGAAGATATTGCTTTTCGTAGCGACGACATTGTGCTCATTAGCCCATGGCTTCTGCATCACTCTGAAACTTGGTTTGATGAGGCGGATCAGTTCCGTCCAGAACGCTGGCTTACCGACCCCAAACCATATACCTACATCCCGTTTGGAGCCGGACAGCGAGGCTGCATCGGCGAGCCCTTGGCCCTCTTGGAATCCCGGATGGCCCTGGCCCACATCATCCGTGCCTATCGATTCATCCCCCAGGGTCCGCGCCGCCTCTTTCCGGGACTGACCCTACAATCTTTAGACCCCATGTGGGTCAGTGCGTATCCTCGTTAAGCCAGTCCACCTTCTTGGAACGTCTCGGACTCACTCCGAAGCGCGACCGCTAGGTGCGGGCACACCCGTTTCTGCTCTAAACCACGGAAGCATAACCACTTGCCTGAAGAAACGGAAATACCATGAGCAAGCGCAGTGAACTTTGGATTACGACGTGATCTTAGGCCACAGTTGGGCGAACTGGCGTCATTGTGCTACAATCACCCTATTTTTGTGAAAGGATGGTGCGTCACAATGGGTATTCCTATGTTGCCGATTGATCGAAAGGCGCTGACGCCGCACGATGCGGCAGATTTATTGAATGGGCTGGCCGCTTTGGTCGAGGCATATCCCACGGCAAAAGTATTATTGACGGTACAGGTGGATATTCCGACCACAAACGAAACGCAAAAGGCAACCAGTAAGAATGCGTCCAAGCGACGCTAACAGAGATCAAGCTTACCCGCGCCAACGGATACACATTCCAGCGTTTGACCCCCGAATAGGTCTTCCTCTGGGAACCCGCGCCAATATAGAATGGGGGAGTTTGCCCAAGTACAATCCGAATGGCTCAAGGGGCCCTCGTAACGCGAGTCGGCGTCGACTGGGCTAAGGCTCATCTACACCATTTTACCCACATGAGGTTCAGCGTGGATGCACCCCAAAGTCGACCCGAGTCCGGGTCCCACGGGGCTACGGAACCAGCCTAATTCCGGCGGGGCCGTCGAGCACCTCGCCAATCTCCCAAAGGGGCAAATGGGCTTGATCAAATGCGTGCCGGATAGCACCTTTACTTGATTGAGGCACGGTAAAGAGGAGGCCGCCTGACGTTACGGCATCGGCTAATAGCCACTGCTGCGGTCCCGTCGAGCCGACGGCCGAGAGGTGTGGCTGAACAAACGCCCAATTGCGGCGGCTTCCTGAAGGAAAACGATTAGCCGCAGCCAAAGCTGATGCCCCCGATAGCAAGGGTACGTCCTTTTGTCGAATCAGCATGGCGACGCCTGATCCGGCCGCCATCTCCCATAGATGCCCCAACAAGCCGAAACCGGTCACATCCGTACACGCCGACGGGTCTACCACGGCTTTGGATATGGCGTCGCGGGCAGCGCGATTCGAAGTCGTCATCATCGCGGTGGCCGCTTGGTAGCCCTCCTCGTCAACCACACCGTCTTTGATAGCCTTGATCAGGACGCCTGTCCCAATCGCTTTAGATAAATAGAGCGCATCACCGGGCTGAGCCGTGTCATTACGCCACACATGATCCGGGTGAACCATCCCAGTAACGGCATACCCCATTTTCGGCTCGGGATCGTCGATCGTATGCCCACCAATCACGGAGGTTCGCGCCTCGGACATCACCGCCTGGCCCCCCGCCAGCATGTTGGACACCGTGTCTGAGTTCAGTCCTCCCTGCGGCACGGCTAGGAGGTTGAGCGCGGTCAGCGGAACACCGCCCATGGCATAAATATCTGAAAGCGAGTTGGTCGCCGCGATCTGGCCGAATAGCCGCGCATCATCCACGACAGGCGTAAAAAAGTCAATAGTCTGAACCAACGCCATCTCTGGTGTCAGCGTAAACACTCCCGCATCATCGTGGGTCCCAGACCCCACCAGCACCCGGGGATCATGCCACGATGCCGTCGGCAACTTCAATAATATTGCGTCTAGGTCCTCCGGACCCAGCTTACACCCTCAGCCCGATTTGGTCGTCATTTCGGTTAAACGTCGATCCATGATCCGCCACCGCCTTTATCAAAAGTTTTGCCAGCCTGTCGCTCTTACAGTAGCCACAGGGCCAACAAGCCTGTCATCAGGCCCGCCAGGGCTACCATGCCGGCTACGTACAGCACCTCTTTTTTCCCCATAGCGGCAGAGACCATCGCCATGGATGGAAGGCTTATGGCGGGAAGGGTCATCATCAGAGCCCCACCGGCGCCCAAACCCAACCCAGCGCCCAAAAGCGTTTGGACAATGGGCACTTCCCCAGCCGTCGGGATGACAAAGATCGTACCAAATACCGCCAAAACCACCATAAGCCAGAGACTGTGCGCCACGGCGGGGCTGACAGAGGGAAACAGCCACACTCGCACAGCTCCCAATAGGGCCACGATCACAATATACTCGGGTATCAAACCCATCACTAATCGACCGGCCGCCCGGAAAAACCCTTGCCAAGTGGCCGGTTCGTCGGCTGGCGGGTTCACCTGGCGGTCGAACTCATGGCTATCCCCGTTGGTAAACCATCGGTCCCCCACCCACGACGCCCCCAATACTAAAATGAGACCCATGGCGATGCGCAGCAGCGCCCAATTCCACCCCAGCACAAATCCCATAAAAATAATGGTAGCCGGATTGAGAACTGGGTTGGCCAACCAATATGCCAAGGCGGATCCCGTGGATAGCCGAGACTTCGTCATGCCGACTACAATCGGTGAACTGCAGCAGGTGCACATCATTGACGGCACCGCAGCAGCCACGGCCAACACGCGGCTTTTAGCACTCATCCGCCCTAAAATCCGGTACAGCCAGCTCTTGGGCAATAGCGTTTGCACACCGGCCCCCACTAAAATGCCCACCACCAGTGCAACCCAGATATCTTTAAAATATGCCACAAAAAAGCTCATAGCCGCATGAAATCCGGCGCTAGGGGGGTGGCCGCTAGCACCCACGACAAATGACGTGCCCAGGGAGTGACTCGAGGCGGTGGTTAGTGCCTTGAAGTAGTACGGATACCACTTTGCATAGAACACTCCGACAACGGATATGAAAGCAAATACCATCGCCGGCCGCGTCCAACGACCGTGCGAAGACACTTTTGGTTGGGATGCTTGCACGAACCTACCACCTTTCACCCGATCCAAATTTATCGTAAAACTTCCCTGATCGGGTTTAGCTACCTTCGCCACGATACGAGAGGACAAGACACTGCGCCAGCGGTCATGTAAAATCCGAATAGGACTATGCTAGCAACGCTAGGAGGTGCCGACATGACGTTTGATGACTTAGAGTTGTTTTGGGCTCTGGCTGAGCGAAAAAGCGTCACCGAAGCCGCACATGTCGTGGCTATGAGTCAGCCCACCGCCAGCCGCCGGTTAAAAGCCATGGAACGGGAACTAGGCACCCCCCTGGTGGAACGCGCCACGTATCCTTTGTCGTTGACACCATTTGGCATTCTGTTTTTAGACTTCGCCGATGACGTCCTCAAGCGCTATCGGGCCCTCCTGTTTACGGCCACTCAAAACCACTCGGTCATTGGCCGGCTGACACTGGCCACCAGTTCCAGCCCCGCGTCGCGCCTAGTGACCCGATGGATGGCGGATTTCATCACCGCCGAACCGGGCGTTCGGGTAGACCTTTGGGAAATGAACACCCGGGAGGTGGAACGCCATATTGCCGAGGGGGATGTCGACATTGGATTCATGGGCCTTCCGTCAACGCGACCGGAATTAGTCTCATTCCCTATTGCCGAGGATGAAATCGTTCTGGTCGCCCCTCATCGCCCGCCATTTCCTTCAAAGCACAAGGCACAAGACTGGTCAACGCTCCAAGGACTGCCCTTTGTGGGAAGACGACAAGGTTCGGGCACACAGGAAGTTGTCTTTAGCGCGTTGTCAGAGCGCGGCTGGGCCGTGCCATCTTCCATTGTTCTAGAGGTGAACACGGCCTTTGCCCTTTTGGACGCGGTAGAATCTGGATTAGGCGCCGGGTTTGTATCACGCGAACTCTTATTTCGCCGTACCCTTCACAATAGTTCACCGGTTTTGATTAAAGGGCTGACACTGAAGCGCCCCTTTTATCTCAGCTATCACGTAGAGCACGCGCCCAAGGACCCCGTGGCCTACCAGTTTTTGCGCTATGCAGCCATGCGGGTCGCCCAGATGAAAAGTCCAATTGTACCACGCCGGGAGAGCGAGTAACATCAGAATGGTGTATCTCTATAGAAAGGCGGGAAACCATGAGCACCTCCATTACCATCGATATGATTGCCAACGCAACCATCTTGGATATCCAGGGGTGGTTTCAGGATGGTCAACTCACCGCTGCCGAACTGGTTCTCCTCTATTTGGAGCGCATTGCCCGTTACGACCGCTCTGGACCCCACCTCAATGCCATCATCGAAGTGAACCCCGACGCCTACCACATTGCCCAAGGGCTGGATCAAGAGCGGCAGCTGCGTGGACCCCGGGGTCCCTTGCATGGGATTGCCGTGCTCTTGAAAGACAATGTGGCAACTGGAGATAAAATGCATACCAGTGCGGGATCACTTGCCCTGAAAGAGGTCTATGCCCCCCAAGATGCCTTCGTTGCAGAGCGATTGCGTGCGGCCGGAGCCGTAATCCTGGGGAAAACTAATCTAACCGAATGGGCCAATTTCATGACCAAAAATATGCCCAACGGCTACAGTTCCCGGGGGGGACAGGTATTAAATCCTTACGGGCCGGGCCACATCGATCCTGGCGGGTCAAGCTCGGGCTCAGGATCCGCCGTCGCTGCGGGACTGGCCACCGTAGCCATTGGCACCGAGACATCCGGCTCCATCTTGAGTCCCTCCAGTCAGCACGGGCTGGTTGGCATTAAACCGACGGTGGGCCTTATCAGCCGCTTTGGCATAATCCCCATCTCCTTTAGCCAGGATACCGCCGGCCCCATGTGTCGCACCGTATCCGACGCAGCGTTGGTACTTGGCGCTTTAACGGGTGTCGATGCGCGCGACCCCGCCACGAGTGCGTCTGAGGGATTGTACAATGTGGACTATGCCTCAGGACTAACCCAAGACGGGCTCAAAGGCGCTCGATTGGGGGTGGCTCGCGGCGTATTCGTGGAACATATCGAGCCCTGGCAAGAGACGCTTTTTAACCAGGCCATCCACGACCTCAAAGAGGCTGGCGCCACAATTGTCGACCCCATTGACATCCCCACAGCATCCGAACTTAAAGACTACACCGTTCTCGTCTACGAATTTAAAGTGGCGCTCAACGCCTACCTCAACTGGCTAGGCGAACGCTCGCCGGTCACCTCACTGGCCGATGTGATTGGTTATAACGAAGCCAATGCGGATGTCTGCCTGGCTTATGGCCAAACCGTGATGCTAGAGTCTGAGAGGACGTCTGGGAGCCTAGCCGACCCCGACTATATCGATGCCCGGACCCGTGACCTCTATCTAGGCCAGAAGCACGGCATCGACCAAGCCTTGAGCGAGCATCGGCTCGACGCCTTAGTATTCCCTGCCAACTTTGGAGCGGCAATCGCGGCGAAAGCGGGATATCCGTCCATTACTATTCCCAGTGGCTTTAGCCCACAGGGAGAGCCTTTCGGGGTGACATTGACGGCGCGGGCGTTTGAAGAATCCGCTCTCATCCGATGGGCCTATGCTTATGAAAATGCCACGCAACATCGGAAGGCGCCCGTGATGGCAGATTCACCCGCCTCTTAAGATTCTTTTTCTTCCATACGGGGATCTGACCCGGGCTAGGGCAACGGTCCCCGTAATTCTTTGCCGACCACAAACACCACCCCGACCAACACCAGTGTGCCCAACATCGAGACCAAGGTGCGGTTCACGAGCGCCGCCATCGTATGCGCTCCTGACAGTGATACCAGCCAAATACCGGTTCCCAAAGCCGCCACCGTCATGGTGCGGTAACTGCCTAGCGCCACGCCGTAGGTGGTCATCACCAGAACGAGCGCCATGCAAGCCATGGCGTCACTATACCGCTGAATGTACGGGCTCAAGGGAATAAATGCGGATCCGAGGGACAGGCGCACCAACGGTACCGGGAAGAGGAATAGTACCCCGAGAAATAGGACGCTTAGGATCGCGGTGGCAATGAGTGTGCGCGTCAGATAGCCCCGGCGTCGGCGGGGGTCGTCCAACACGGCTGTCAGCATCACCGTGGACAGACTCCCCACTATAAACGGCAGCGCCTGCCCAATGGTTGACAGTCCCGTATACCACCCAGCCTGCACCACCGGCAAGGAGGCTTTGGCAAAGAGTACGTCGGAGAAACCCCAGAGGGCCTGTAGCGTACCCACGCCTAATGTCGTCGCAATCACCGGGCCACTTAAGCGACCCGGCGGCAACACCGGGATATTGTGGGAGAGACGGCGGGTTGTCAGAAACAGGCCGACCAGCGACACAATCTGCCACACGCCTAGCCACGTCAACGGATGCGCCCGGCCCACGGTAATTGCCAGCACCACGCCGCCCACCGCTGTCCCGCTGGCCAGCACTAATAGAATTCCGACCAAAACGTAGCGTCGGGCCCGCTGCAAATATCCTACAAAGAGCGCATAGCCAAAGTTTAAGATCACGGTGGATGAATACAAGACGACGATGATGGACGAAAGGCCGAACTGGCGTGCGAGCGATCCGCTGAAGATGAGAGCAATCAAGAAGATGAGGGTCCCTAATCCCAGACTGGCGCTCAAGAGCCACCCTTGCCGGCGACGCTGCCGACCCAATCGAATCGCTGCTAATCCAACAATCGGCAATGGGAGTAAAAAGAGGCTGACCAAGTTATTCAAGGCCCCAATTTGCCCATAGGTAATCGGACCCAAACCATGGGCCAGCAACACCGAATACGCGGCATTGAAGAGGCCGGCAGCCACCGTGGCCATTCCCAAGGCAACATTGTCCGACCAAAAGCGGCGTGTACCACTCCCTTGCCCACTATGTCTATCCATGGCGCCATTTTATCACGCCCAGGCATGGTCGGTGCCGTCAGCCGTGAGACCGACTCATGACCCGAAACGGTACTTTACCTTCACACTTATCCCGTACGTAAATTTGGACCCCCGCCATGACCGTAAGAGCCTCGCCGAGCCACTCACGCGGCCATCGCATGACCACGGCTTGGCGCTGTGGTTCAATAGACACCGCCTCGGGCAGCGTTTCTCCGGTGATCCATCGATAGTGGCTCCCCCCCACCGTATGAATTGTCACCTCCAAGCGATAGTCTGGGCGAAACCCATCCGGCATCGCGATACGGACCACGTCTTCCTGAAACCCCAGTTTCCAGACTGCGGAGGCAAGCGGATTTTCGCGACCCACGAGTCGCTGGCGCCAGTTAGGACGGGGATTTTGCACGAACCAGCCCGTTCCCTCTTTGATTAAAGGCGACCACCGATCTTCTTCACTAAACATCTCTGTAGCCCGGCAAAAGGTCAGCATAAAAGGCTTAATCAGTTCGGCTTGGCTTTCGTGCGCTAACAGGGCGCGACGCTTTTGTTCCACCGACTCAGGCCCGATCGATTCAATCCGCCACGGTTCTTGGCGCAAGTTTATCAGCGATGAGGGACTCCTAAACGGTTTATCGGGTTGATAGGCTAAGGGAAAGGGCCAGGCCGGCCAATGCACCAAGTAGCCCCAACGGCTCACCGCACGCCAACCCAGGTCTTGTTGGGCCAAATTCGCCCAGGCTAAGGTTGCAAAGGCATTAGTGGCCCAATGATCGGGATGAGTGTCAAAAGCACTGGGCATGACGAGGCGGTTTGGCCGGAGGTCACGAAACATGCTCACCAGCAAATCCAACAAATAGCGTCCCTGATAGGGGACGCCGGGGTTAAAGGCATCAAGATAGGACACTTTCTGAAATCCGGTGGTTCCACTCGTCCATACGGCATCCCAGTGGGTCCGCCACAACGAATCCAGCCCGCCGTCCGGAAAGCCCAGGAAAATGACCCGGTCTTCAGCCACCCCCAATTCCCGCATGGCCCTCAGGGTTTCCATGCGTCGTTCATAACCCATGTGTCGGTATTCTTCCGGGTTGACATCTAAAGAAAGATAATAGCGGGCCGCATCTTCTACAAACCCGTCGCCCAGGGTCATCAGAAGGACAAACACTTCATCACCGCGCTGGCGCGCCCGGGCTATCAAGCCCCCCGCGCCGAGTGTTTCATCATCGGGATGGGGAGCGACCACTAACAGTCGTTCGCCCACTTACTCGAACACCACCAACACATCCCCAGGCGATACGCTATCACCCTTGCTCACGGATACCCGGGATACGACTGCGTCCTGAGACGCGACAATTTCGTTCTCCATTTTCATCGCTTCGAGAATAACCAGTACTTGGCCGGATTGAACTCGTTGTCCGGCTGACACCTTCACGTCGAGTACGAGACCGGGCAGCGGGGCTTCAATGGTCAGTGCACTGGCTGCCGGGCTTGGTGGATGCTCGATGCGCGGCTTATGCGCATGATGAGGCTCGGCCGACCGCGACCCGAAAAGACGCTCATTCCCCTCTTCGGCGCCCCGTTCCTTAAGTTCTTCTGCCTCCACTTCATAGACTTTGCCATTGATGGTCATGCGAAAACGCCGAACCGTGCTCAATGCCCTTCCTCCCCTTCGCTAGTCGTGTGGTGCCTTTAGGAATGCACCGGCGGCGCCCATCGCCATGGTGAGGTCTTGGGCCAGACTTCCCGTACCCGCACCGTTCCGACCATACCATCGGTAGACAAAAGCCATATCGCCGTCGTCATCAAAGCGACTTCTTCCTCATTGAGGACAACCCTATCGTCCACCGTTAGCGTTCCTCCTACACCGGGATGTTCCCATGCCGTCGCTTGGGTCTCTCATCCCTCTTGTTGTACAAAACCATCAGTGCCCGGGCTACATGCGATCGAGTGTGCTGCGGTTCAATGACGGCATCAATATAACCGCGCTCAGCCGCTACATAGGGATTGGCAAACTCAACGCGATATTCTTCTGCCTTGGCCATTCTTTTCGCAGCCGGATCGGCGCTGGCTTCGATATCCTTACGAAATATAATGTTGGCTGCCCCTTCGGGACCCATCACCGCAATCTCTGCCGTCGGCCATGCTAAAACCAAGTCAGCACCGAGAGAACGACTGCACATGGCTAAATAGGCACCCCCGTAGGCCTTTCTCAAAATAATGGTGACCTTGGGGATCGTCGCCTCAGCATAGGCATACAGCACTTTTGCTCCGTGCCTAATAATACCACCGTATTCTTGATGAGTACCGGGCAAATAACCTGGAGTATCTACCAAGGTCACCACGGGGATGTTAAAGGCATCCATGAACCGCACAAAACGCGCCAGCTTGTCTGAGGCATTAATATCCAAGGTTCCCGCTAAGACCCGCGGTTGATTGGCCACCACACCGACCGGCCGACCACCGAGTCGGCCAATTCCCACCACCAAATTATCCGCATAGCCAGCTTGCAACGGAAAAAATTTTGCATCGTCTAGGATAGCCGTAATAATGCGGATAACATCGTATGGCTTATTGGCGTCATCCGGAATAATGAACGGCAAACCGTCGTCGGCGCGAAACAATGAGTCGGCAGATTCCAGAAAAGGCGGCTCCTCCATCCAATTTTGCGGCAAGAACGCTAATACATCCCGCACCAGGTCTAGCGCCTCTTGATCGTCGTCGGCCACGAGATGGGCCACCCCGGACCGCCTGAGATGGGTGTCCGCACCCCCCAGATCCTCGGCCGTGACGGTTTCCCCGGTCACGGCTTGGATAACTTGCGGGCCAGTAATCATCATCTGTCCGGTTCGTCTGACCATGATAATGATGTCGGTTAAGGCTGGCGAGTAGACTGCACCGCCCGCCGAAGGCCCCATAATCACGGTAATCTGAGGGATCACCCCGGAGGACCAGGTGTTGCGCTTAAAAATTTCGCCATAGCCATTCAACGCGTCCACACCTTCTTGAATGCGGGCGCCGCCCGAGTCGTTCAAGCCGATAATCGGCACGCCTGATTTCAGCGCAAGATCTTGCACCCGTTGAATTTTCGCCGCATGCATTTCGCCGAGGGAACCCCCGAGCACCGTAAAGTCTTGCGCAAATACGTACACAGGCCGACCTTGGATACGGCCGTATCCGGTAACCACGCCATCCGCCGGGGCATCGGCATCGGCCATACCAAAGCGGGTGGCGCGATGCGCCACGTGTGCCCCAATCTCCTCGAAAGTGTCGTCGTCCAATAGGTACGCCAATCGCTCCCGGGCGGTCCACTTCCCCATCTGATGTTGGCGTTGCACCCGGCTTGGCCCGCCCATGTCTTCAATGCGGTGCAAACGACTTTTCAGTTCCTCCCGACTATCCACGCGATCCTACCTCCTGGGAACGCTCCACCAGTTCTACGAGCACCCCTCCGGTAGCCGACGGATGAATAAATGCCACGAGACTATGTTCAGCGCCGGGTCGAGGCGCTTGATCAATGAGTCGCACCCCACGCTCTTTGAGCTGTTCCAGTTGCGCTTGAAGATTATCGACTCCTAACGCAATATGATGCATACCGGGCCCACGCTTGTTAAGGAAATCACGGACAGGGCTCGTTTCGCGATCTGGCTTCAACAGTTCGAATCGCCCGCCTTCAAAAGGAATAAAGGCCACTTCGACGCCATCGCGCTCTACATGCTCACGATGCGCGCATTGAAGCCCTAAAGACTCATAGGCGCTGAGACTTTGGTTTAAGTCCTCCACCGCCACGCCAATATGATCCAGTTTCACAAAACGCCCTCCTGTTCACCCATTAAATGAAAACCGGCGGCCGATAGCGCCCATACTGACGCGTCAACACGTCAATAATCTCACCCAGACTAGCATAGGCTTGAACGGCTTCCAAGAGAGTCTCCATGAGAGGCGCCTCCGGTTGTCCGACGGCTTTTGACAACGCCTTTAATGCCTGGTCCACCTTTTTAGGGTCGCGCTCCTGACGAATCCGAGTCAGTTTCTCCACTTGGCGGCTTTGCAGAGTGGGATCCATTTTTAAAATACTGTCCGGCATCTGGTTGTCCATGCGAAACCGATTGACCCCCACAATCACCTGATCCCCAGACTCCACCTGCCGCTGAAACCGATACGCGGCGTCTTGAATTTCACGTTGAACGTAGCCGACATCAATCGCCTTCACGGCACCTCCCAAGGCATCAATCTTATCTAAATACTGGCGGGCGTCGCCTTCCAACCGATCCGTCAGCGACTCAATCAGATAACTGCCGCCCAAAGGGTCCACACTTTGAGCCACCCCGCTCTCGTAGGCGATGACCTGCTGTGTTCTTAAAGCGAGCCGGGCGGACGCCTCGGTGGGAAGCGCTAGCGCTTCGTCCTGGGAATTCGTGTGCAGCGACTGGGTTCCTCCCAACACTGCCGCCAATGCCTGGAGCGTCACCCGCACGACATTGGTTTCCGGCTGCTGTGCAGTTAACGTCGAACCCGCGGTCTGGGTATGAAAGCGCAGTTGCCAGGACCGGGGATCTTGGGCATGAAATCGCTCTTTCATGATTTCGGCCCATAGTCGGCGCGCAGCGCGGTATTTGGCAATCTCCTCGAAAAAATCCATATGCGCATTAAAAAAGAACGACAAGCGCGGCCCAAACGTGTCGACGGCAAGACCCGCCTGTTGAGCGGCCTGGACATAGGCGATGCCGTTGGCCAGGGTAAACGCAATCTCCTGGGCCGCCGTAGAGCCCGCTTCGCGAATATGGTACCCCGAAATGCTGATGGTGTTCCATCGCGGCAAGTGGCCCGAGCACCACCGAAAAATGTCGGCAATAATCCGCATCGACGCCTGAGGCGGAAGAATGTACGTACCCCGCGCGGCATACTCTTTCAGCACATCATTTTGAATGGTGCCGGTGAGTTTCTTGAGATCGACCCCCTGCTTTTGCGCCACAGCCACCACCATGAGCAGCAGCACCGCAGCCGGGGCGTTAATGGTCATGGACACCGAGACTTGGTCAAGGGGAATCTGATCCAAGAGAATTTCCATATCGGCCAAGGTATCAATAGCCACGCCAACCTTGCCTACCTCCCCATCGGCCATAGGATGGTCCGAGTCATAGCCCATTTGCGTCGGCAAATCAAACGCCACAGACAATCCCGTTTGACCTTGATCTAAAAGGTACCGATAGCGCCGATTGGATTCCTCTGCCGTCCCAAATCCTGCATATTGCCGCATAGTCCAGAGCCGTCCCCGATACATGGTGGGATAGACGCCCCGCGTATATGGATACGAACCAGGAAACCCGACATTTTTGAGATAGTCCTCCCCAGACACGTCGAGCGGCGTGTACAGCCGCTCGATTGGCACCTCCGATACGGTGGAAAACGCGTCCTGACGCTCACCCGCTTTAGCTTGGTACGGTTCCAAGACCGTTTTCTGCCATGCCTGGTAGGCTTCTTCCAACGAACGATGATCGTTCACTGAAAAGAACCCCCCTTGGTCCCTCTATTATTTAAGCCATCCACGCACCCGCATGGCCTCGGCCAAGCGATCCGTCGCAACCAAATAGGCGGCCTTGCGGTGGGTCACCCCAAACCGTTCATGCATCCGATGCATGTCTGATATGGCCCGGGACATATATTCCTCCAACCGCTGATTCACCTCGTCCTCACTCCAATAGAGCCGCGTTTGATTTTGAACCCACTCAAAGTACGAGACCGTCACACCACCAGAGTTCCCCAACACATCAGGGACCACCATCACCCCTTTGTCAAACAGTATGGCATCCGCTTCGGGCGTGGTTGGGCCATTAGCCCCCTCTCCGACAATTTTGGCCTGAATATTTGGCGCATTATCCGCCGTGATTTGATTCTCGAGGGCGGCTGGAAATAAAATATCAACCGGGAGCTCGAGCAATTCCCGGTTTTCGATCGGTTCAGCCTGGGGATACCCGGCAAACCCCCGATTCACCCGTTTATATTCAAGCAAGTCATGAATGTCGATGCCAGACGCACTATAAAGACCGCCGTCCTTGTCCGACACGGCCAGGACGCTGGCCCCCATCGCATAAGCGATCGTCGCCGCAATAGAACCCACATTGCCAAACCCCTGCACCGCCACGCGCGCCTTAGCAAAATCGATGCCCATTTCGGTGGCCAACTGTCGGGTGGCAAAGACCAACCCCCGTCCGGTGGCCTCCACCCGGCCTCTGGATCCACCAATCACTAACGGTTTTCCCGTAATCAGTCCAAAAGTATTCTCGCCACGAATGCGAGAAAATTCGTCTACCATCCATGCCATAATCTGGGGGTTTGTGGACACGTCGGGTGCCGGAATATCTTTGTCGGGTCCAATGACCAAGCTCACGGCCCTAATATACTCGCGACTGAGCCGCTCAATTTCTCCCTCAGATAATTGATCCACATCACACGCAATACCACCCTTACCACCTCCATAGGGCAGTCCCAGCAGCGCGCACTTTACTGACATCCACATAGCCAGTGCTTTGACTTCATCGGCATTAACCCCTGGATGAAAACGAAGCCCTCCTTTGGTCGGTCCCAAGGCATCATTGTGTTGTACACGATACCCGGTAAAGACCTGGAGGGTGCCATCATCTCGTATAAACGGAACCGCCACTTCAAACGTTCTCAAGGGTTGCTTTAAAATTTCATAAACCGCCGACTCGAGCCCCAATGTTTCTACAGCTTCTTTAAAACTTTGCTGAGCCCGTACAAAGGGGTTTAGTGACGTATCCGCCACCGGTAACGCCTCCTTCGGGAGATCTAACCTTATGGTCCGTCGGTATTATAGCATAGGCAAGGCTCCCCAAATGGCGACCGCCTTAACGCGACGAGCCCTCGGGATATTTCCCGTTAATGGCAGAGCGCACCACACGGATCTTAACCCCGTCCGCCACTCTTAAGGTAAGCTCGTTGTCCTTAATATCCTCGATCGTCCCAATCACTCCCCCGGCCGTCAAAACGCGGTCCCCGGTTTGGATAGCCTGTTGCAATTGTCGGCGGTTTCGCTGTTGACGCGATTGCTGCCAAAACATCCAAACCGTCATGGCAATCAACAACAGAAAAAATATCCAATAAATCGACGCACCCTTCAAAGCCTCTCCACCTTTCCGATTTTCCTGCTACTCTCAATGATGGGTTCGCCTCTCGCGTGGGAAATCCCTTTTTTGCGGCTACAGACCACCCAAGATGCTACTGACAGTATTCACAGGATTGGCCACGGAATGCAAGATCGGAATTTCTTGGGATGGCGTCGCGTGAGAAGAATGCGCATGATGGCCATGACCATACTGTTGGCCAGGATGGGAGGGCGAGCTTTTCGGTGACGACGGCGTCATCGACCCCGACGGACTGGGTGTAACAGATAATGAGGGGCTGATTGACACAAGCGGCATATGCTGATGGCCGTAACCGTGGCCATGGGCCTCTCCCTTACCGTGGTGATGGCCCGGGGCGTGCTCATGATGGTGGATCTGGACCGGCCCGATGGATACCGTTGGGGTTTGAATGGCTATTGATGGCGTCGATATCGGCAGGTTCGGCAATCGATGATGGTGCACCCGTCGCCTAGGAATGGCCCGGGAAAGAACTTTTTGGGTCACGGGCGTTTTCTTCGAAAACCGGATGCGATGCACCAGCCGCGTCACCGGCATGGTACGCACCTGCTGGACACTAAGTTGGGTCCGCACCCGAACGGTATGGCGTCGCCAAAGGAGGTAGCGGCCCACCGAAACCGTCGGATTTTTCATACTAGCCACGATAGCGGGGCTCACCCCGCTGACGGTCACCACCGAGGCGGACAATCGATCGCGCTTCAATACCGCGTCCGCCGCTGTGGGAAGGGCGTGAAACCACTTTTGGCGGGCCGATTTAAAGACCGCTCCGATCACTACCGCCGTCGAACGTTTCACATAACCATCGTGGGCGGCTTGGCCCACCAAATCAGACACCGCGGTGACAACCCCTCGTCCCGTCACGGGATCTTGCTTCAACAATTTTTCCCCGGCAGCATCCAACCCCACCGCGGCCATCACCCGCCCCCGACCCGAAATTTCCAGATTCACACTCGGATTAATATCAACACTCACAAAGGCCGCCGCACTGACCCCGGGCGCCACTAGTGCGAAATACATGACTGCCAACCCAGCGGCCACGGGAGCCGCCGCTAGCCAGGTGTAAGGATGGAGTCGGCGGGAGGGTACGTCAAGTTCCTGACCCACTGTGACGGGTGGCCCAGGCCAAGTCATGCGGCGAAACTGTCCGCCCGGCAATGCCACCACAATCCGCTTATTGTCGACTTCCAACACTAATCCGCGGACGCTCATGGCCTTACCCCCGATTCCAAAGATAGTCTTGTAAGAAGGGAAAGTCGTGTATCAAAATGATCGCAACGGCCACAATATAGACTCGATGTCGCTCGATGAGTCGCCGGCTGACGTGAAACTCTCGGGTCAGCGCTAAAACCGGCAGCTCCCCCCGATTAACCAACGCGTCGCGACCGTTCGGATCGTTGACAACCGCCCGCGCCAACCTTATCGCCCGATCCCTCGAATCGCGGTGCTTCGGTGCATGCCGCACCAAGTCAGCCAATCGAATCCCCAATCGTTCCAAAATCATGCGATATTCCTCGATTTCCTGCCGACGCGACTCCTGTTCTTGATGCGCCTGCCAGGCCACCTCGGCCTGTTGGTCTAATGGTGACCGGTCCGCGGCTTGGTCGTCGACCGGTTCCAAATCCGTTAAAATGACCTCGTTTTGCCTAGATCGGTCGCGCCGAAAAAAGTCTACGAGGCGCCGTTGAATAACCGTCTGGCTAAACGACAGGAAACTACCACGACCCTCATCATACGCATCAATGGCCTCGTTAAATGCCAACAAGGCCACACTCACTTCCTCATCCGTACCGGGCCGTAAAAATCGGCCAACTTTTTGGCTAGCCACCCGCAATACGAATGGTGTATAGTCCTGGATCAGTCGGTTACGCGCATCGGAATCGCCGCCTTTGGCACGGCTCAAGAACTCCTCCGGCGTGTGGGGCGTGTCCCGACGTATTCCTGTATCCAGTGACGTCACCCGCCTTTTACCCTATTCGCATGGTATGACGCTCTTTATGTCGTATATTGCCTCACTCGAAAAAATTTCTCTGTTGAAGTTCTTGGGGTAAAGTCCATCCTAGCCGTTCACACGCCAACGCCGTGAGGGTGCGGCCACGCGGCGTCCGTTGAATATAGCCCTGCTGCAGCAAATACGGCTCTTGCACCTCTTCAATCGTACCGCTTTCTTCCCCAATCGCAGCCGCCAACGTTTCCAAGCCCGCCGGTCCCCCTTGGTAGCGATAGTATAAGGCCTCTAAGAGTCGGTGGTCCACGCGATCCAATCCCTGGGGATCCACCTCTAAGAGGTGAAGCCCTTCCTCAGCCATGGCCACTGTAATCTCCCCATCGCCTTTGACATCCACGTAATCCCTCAGACGCCGGAGCAATCGATTGGCAATTCTGGGTGTTCCCCGGCTACGGCGCGCAATCTCCTGGGCCGCCGCTTCCGCAATGGGCACCCCTAACGTCTTAGCCGACCGTATGACAATGCGGGTTAACTCTTTGGGATCATAAAAGTCCAGGTGCACAATCACCCCGAAGCGGTCGCGCAGGGGTGCAGTCAACATCCCGGCTCGGGTGGTCGCGCCGATCAGGGTAAAGTGCGGCAGGTCGAGTCGCACCGATCTGGCACTGGGACCCTTACCCAGCATGATATCCAGGCCAAAGTCCTCCATAGCCGGGTAAAGAACTTCTTCGACCGTGCGGGCCAGTCTGTGGATCTCATCGACAAACAGGACATCGCCGGCCTCGAGATTGGTCAGAATCGACGCTAAATCGCCGGCCCGCTCGATCGCCGGGCCCGACGTCATCCGAATATTGACACCCAATTCGTTCGCGATGATGTGGGCCAGCGTGGTCTTTCCCAGTCCGGGCGGTCCGTATAACAAGACGTGGTCCAAAGCCTCGCGGCGTTGCTGGGCGGCTTGAATAAAAATGGACAAACGATCCTTAATGGCGGTCTGACCAATATAGTCCCTCAGCCATTGCGGCCGTAGATTCGGATCCCGATCGTCCGGTAATACCTCGCGACTGACAACGCGGCTATCGTCCATTAATGCGCTCTCCCCCGATCTAACGCCTTTAACGCTTCCCGAAGCCGTGCCTCAGGTTCCGATGCCGACAACTCACGCACGACTGATTCCGCCTCCAGCCGTTGATAGCCGAGCGATGTGAGTGCCGCCACCACCTCGTCCTCTCTTGCCGCCGACAGTGCTGTCCGAGACCCGGCCGCATTCGTCACACTCAGGGCTTCGGACGACTTCGCCCAGCGTCCCATTAATTCTAGCTGAATACGCTGCGCAATTTTCGCCCCAATCCCCGGTGCCCCTTTCAGGATCTGCCAGTCGCCCGCCAAGACCGCCTGGTGCAGTCCTTTCACACCAAGGTGACTCATTAACGACAGAGCGCCTTTGATGCCGACACCGTTGACCTCTAATAGCTCTTGAAAGACAAGCTTCTCCGTACTTTCATGAAAACCGATCAATCGCCACTGATCCTCACGGACAATCAGGTGTGTGTATAAATGCACGGGCGATCCTAAGCCGCCGATGTGCCGCTCGGTTTCGCCTGGCACTTCGACACCATAGCTTAACCCCCCGGAGGTTCGAACCACAACCATCCCGGGCTGTTTTTCACCCACCACTCCCTCGATTTCAACGATCATGGACTCACCCCCGTGTCGATCGCCCCCGACGAGCGGGCAAACTTTATCGTCTCCGCGCCACAAATAGCCACCGCTAAAGCGTCGGCGGCGTCGTCCGGCCGCGGATACTCCCGAAGACCCAACAACCGCTGCACCATGAGTTGCACCTGCCGCTTATCCGCACGGCCGTACCCGGTCACGGCCTGCTTGACCTCTGCCGGGGACATTTCGATGTACGGCACGTTGTGAAGCGCCAAGGCCAAGAGCACAATACCGCGTGCCTGCCCTACCACCATGGCCGTGCGGCTGTTCTGCCCAAAATATAATTTCTCCACGGAAGCCGCCTCGGGTTGAAAGGTGGTAAAGAGGCTCATCAGACCGTCATACAGCATTTTCAGACGCAGATGATCGGCAAGCTCAGGCGGGCTGGTTAACACCCCATAGTCCACCAATCGCGTGGTGGAGCCCTGCCGGTCAATAATGCCCCAGCCCATCGTGGCCGTGCCCGGATCGATTCCTAATACCCGCACAAGCTAGTCCCCCCCGTGACTAATACGACACCGACGAAAGGATCTCCTAGTCTAGGATCCGGAAAAGATCAAGAATTTCCCGTTTAGATCATCTTACCGCTCCTCGATGGGGTCGAACTCGAAAGACCGCTCCACGCTCCCGATCTGCATTCTTTATCCGCGGGTTTGATGAATTAACGAACCATGGAGCCACTTCACACCCCATTTCTTCCCATAGGACCCGGTGCCTTATAGTATTCTTGGGATGAATTTGAGGAGAAGAAGGGATAATGGTGAAAGCTTCGATGGTCTTAGCCTCCTTTCCCATGACCTTGGACACGGCGGAAAACCTTGGACAGATGCTGGATCTGCTCGCCCAATGCGACGCCCACGAGGTGGTAATATTCCCGGAGGGATCGCTCTCGGGGTATTCCGATGACATGGCATTTCTCATGGAAGTCAATCTCTCCCAGGTAAATGCAGGCCTGGACCGCTTGCATCGGCTGGCCCTGGAAAAACACCTGCACGTGTTTGCCGGCGCCATCCGCCAGGACGACCAGGGCTGGCGGAATCAAGCCCATTATCTTTCACCCACGGGGCAGCGCGCCGTGTACAACCAGGCGAACTTGGCGACCCACGAGCGAGGCCATCTGGTGCCCGGTGAGAGCCTGCCGGCCATTGATGTGGCCCTGCCCGGGGGGACGCTGCGGGTGGGGGTGCAATTATGCCGCGAGATCCGCTTTCCCGAGCAGTGGCGGGCACTGTCGGACACCGGCGTGAAACTATTCATCTACATGACCCATGCGATTAATGACGAACCGCATCAACCCGTGTGGCGAAGCCACCTCATTAGCCGTGCGGCGGAGCATCAGCGTTGGGTTGCCGCCGTAAACGTCGCCCATCGAGCCCAAACGTGCCCGTCCCTGGTGATCGACCCCACTGGCCTGGTGATGCGGGAAGCCGTTTCGGAAACCGCCGGCCTGCTACGCACCGAGATTGACACGAGCGCCGTGTCCAATTGGTATCTGAATCAACGTCGGACCGACTTAACGCGAGCACTCAGTCGCGAGGAATAACCGCGGGACGGACTCATCATCGGAGCAGTCCAGAACCGGGGCTTTGGTCTGCAGGGTCGGCTGATCTCACGGTTGAAGAAGCAACGGATGTCCTCGGGCGGGTATTTGGCGGCCTTGGTCCAGAGTCTCGGCTAAAGAGAATTCAAGAGGATCGTTTTAGGAATCGTCATAGATTTCATCGGGGAGATCGGCATTGGAAAAGACATGCTGCACATCGTCATGCTCCTCCAAGCGATCCAATAGTTGCAAAATCTGTTGGGCTTCATGTCCTTGAACCGCCACCGTGGTTTTGGGGATCCGCACCAATTCGGCCTCCTCAATCGCCACCCCTTGGTCCACGAACGCTTGGCGCACCTGATCCAGCACGTCTGGGTTCGTGAGCACGACAAAATCTTCACCATCCCGCGACAGATCGTCCGCCCCCGCTTCAATCGACGCGTTCAGCAGCTCTTCTTCGGTCTTGGCAGTCTCGGTAATGATTAGGCGGCCTTTGGCCTCAAACATCCACGCCACGCACCCGGTTTCACCCAACGCTCCCCCATGGCGCGAAAAAATGTGCCGGATTTCGCCGGCCGTCCGATTCCGGTTATCGGTCAGGATATCCAGATAGACAGCTGTTCCGGAAGGCCCGTAGCCTTCGTAAACCGTTTCCTCGTAATTAACCCCCGCTTCTTGCCCGGTGGCACGGCGAATAGCTCGTTCAATATTGGCCGCGGGCAGATTGTTCGCTTTCGCCTTATCAATCGCCAATCGCAGTTTGAAGTTGGTGTCGGGATTCCCGCCGCCCCGTTTGGCCACAGCCATAATTTCTTTCGTCAACCGCGAGAATACGGTCCCCTTGACCGCATCCACCTTGGCCTTGCGCCGTTTGATGTTGGCCCATTTCGAGTGTCCTGACATGGCCTTGCCTCCCTAAAAAGTTCGGGCTGTAATGGGCATGCGTCGATCACGCCCAAAAGCCCGTGGCGTGACTTTGATCCCGATCGGTGCCTGACGACGCTTGTACTCGTTTTGATTGACTAATCGCACCGCCAACTCCACAAATGCGGGTTCCAGCCCCATAGCCACCAAGTCGTCGGCACTCACGTCATCCTCAATGTATCCCTTTAAGATCTGATCCAATATATCATAGGGCGGCAAGCTGTCTTCATCCTTTTGATCGACCCGAAGCTCCGCCGACGGCGGCTTTTGAAGAACATTGTCAGGAATCCGGGGGCCGGCTCCATTCACATAGCGAGCTAAGCGAAACACTTCGGTCTTCAGGACATCCTTCAGGACGGAAAAGCCGCCCGCCATGTCCCCATACAACGTGCTATAGCCCGTTGCCATTTCACTCTTGTTGCCCGTGGTCAACACCAGCCAGCCAAGCTTATTGGATAACCCCATCAGGAGGGTACCACGGATGCGGGCTTGTAAGTTTTCCTCGGCAATATCTACGGGACGCGCCTCAAAGTGGGACCCCAACTCGGCCATAAAGGCGTCCATCACCGATGCGATCGGAATTTCGCGCCAGTCGATGCCAAGATTTTGAGCCAACCGGCTGGCGTCATCGCGGCTCATATTCGATGTGATGATCGACGGCATAAACACGCCATGGACCCGGTGGGCCCCGAGCGCATCCACGGCGATAACCGCCGTCAATGCGGAGTCGATGCCGCCAGATAGACCCACCACCACATCCTGGAACCGGTTTTTTTCGACGTAGTCTTTGAGTCCCAACACCAGAGCCCGATAGAGGAGTGCGTCCGTGTCTAAAATCGGTTCTAACCGAACCATCGCCGGGGGGCGGTCAGCCGGCTGTGCCAAGGGTACATCCACCTCGGTCATCTGGTGGTCCCCCGCATTGGATAGACGCCAGCGGGGATCGATCCAACGCCGATGCTGACTCGGAGTGCGGTTTAAATCCAGCGTCAGGAAATCTTCCTCAAAGGCCTTAGCGCGCGCGATCACATTGCCATCGGGTCCAAACACGGTGCTCTGCCCATCAAAAACGAGTTCATCTTGGGCCCCCACCAAATTAGTCCACACCACGTAGGCGGCCGAGTCGTCGGCCCGGGTTGCCAGCATGGCTTCTCGCAACAGGGTCTTGCCCCGGGAAAAGGGTGAAGCACTAATGTTAATGAGAACATTGGCACCTTGCCGGGCTTGGCGCAGATAGGGGCCGTCCGGGTACCAGAGATCCTCGCACACGGACACCCCCAACGTCCAGCGTCCCCAGTGCAGGAGAGTGGTGGTGTCTCCCGGTGTAAAATAGCGGTCCTCGTCGAATACGCCGTAATTAGGCAGATGCTGTTTGGCTACCCGAGCCAGAGTGCGGCCGTCCGCCATAATCGCGGCCCCATTGAAAAGCCCGCGGGCTTCGGCATACGGGTATCCGGCAATGACCATCAGGTCACGGGTCTTTGATGCCAGCCGTTCCTGGGCATTGGCCAAAGCCCCCAAAAATGTCTGCCGAAACAACAGGTCTTCGGGGGGATAACCCGAAAGACTCATCTCCGGGAAGACGACGACATCCACGGCCTCATGACGCGCTTGGTCAACCACCTGGAGCATCCTGAACAAGTTGTTGGCCACGTCGCCCACTACGCTATTGATTTGCGCCAGTCGAATGCGCATGGTCGATCCCCCTTTTAACCTGTGGCCAATCCCCGGAACATCTCTTCCCCCTATTACCCATGGGACGCTGGCAAGGCCTCATACATTTTGGCCAGATGCGACTGAGCCTCAGCATCCCATAACTCTCCCTGATACTCGAGATATTCAATCGTGCGTCGAAAGTTCTGATCTAAAAGACCCCCGCGAGGATTGGGCACCACATGCGGATAGTGGGCAATGAGCGAAGCCAATTCCGGTCTTTGTTCAAAACCACGACGCCAAAACCGCTCCGCTTCGCGGCGCTTGCCCAGGCGATGCAGCAGCAGTCCCGCCGTATAGTAATCTTCCGGGAAATACTCGGCCGCTTGCAAGTAGGCGTGAACCGCCTCTTCATAGTGTTCAATGCGGTGGAGCACTTGCGCCAGCAAATCCAGCGCCTCCCCTTCGATGCCGGTCACATCCCACGCCAGGATTTCTTCCAATGCGGGCTGAGCCAATGCCCAAGCATCTTGCCGGATATAGCTTAAGGCTGAATAATACAAAGCGCGCAGGTAGGGCCGTACCGCATCATCATCCCACCCGGTGTGTCGTTTAGCGCGCGGCAGGTTCCGTTCCGCTTGGGCGGTTGCCATTTCTGACAGTTCGCGCGCCTGTTCCATATCGCCCGACCTAAGATGGAGGGCCGCCAACCCGGTTAAGGCATCCGGCAGGAACGGATCAACCTCCAGTGCATGCTTAAAGGCCATTTCTGCCTTCGTCCATTGTTGGCTGGCCAAATAACTCCAGCCTTGCAACACATCATCCTCTATTTCCATCCACGACTCCCCTACCTATCGGACGCGAAAATAGCGCCGTTTACCCACTTTAATCCATGAATCGGGTCTCAACGAGACCCGTTGACCCATTTCCAGGCGCACCCCATCTACCGTCACGGCCCCCTGGGTGAGAAGACGCCGAGCCTCCTGCCGGCTCGGAATACCGGGCAATCTCCCTACCAAATCCAAGGCGCTAATGTCCCCCAAGGCTGGGGCATAAAGAATGACCGGCGCATCCTGAGGGATTTCTTTTTCACGAAAGGTTTTCTCGAAGTGGGCCTCCGCAGCTCTAGCCGCGCCGTCCCCGCAAAACCGGGCAGTCAGACGGTGCGCCAACCGGGCTTTAATATTCCGGGGATTTTCCCCGGCCCCCATTTGATCCGCCACATAGGAGGGCGGTTCGCTCAATAACAGGCTATACCATCGCGCCATTAACTCATCGGGAATAGACATGACCTTGCCATAAATCTCCTCGGCTGGTTCATCGACGCCCACGTAGTTGCCTAGTGACTTGGACATTTTGCGGTGGCCGTCGGTCCCTTCCAAGAGCGGCATCAATAAAGCCACTTCCGGTTCTTGCCCGTAAGCTTCTTGAATTTGCCGGGCGGTCAGAATATTAAACCGTTGGTCCGTACCGCCGAGTTCCACATCGGCCTTCAAAGCAACCGAATCATAGGCCTGCATCAAAGGGTACATGAGTTCATGGAGATGAAGCGGCAGGTGTTCGGACAAGCGCATGTGAAAATCATCCCGCTCTAAAATTCTGGCAACGGTCATGCGGCTCATCAGTTCGAGCATCATGCCCAGATCCAGCCCTTGGAGCCACTCACTATTGTATCGGAGAACTAACCGGTCGGGATTCAGCACCCGCCCGGCTTGCTGAACATACGTCGTGGCAAAGGCTTTAACGTCAGACGAGGACAGCGGTCGGCGCGTATCGGACCGACCGCTGGGATCACCAATACGCCCCGTCATGTCGCCGATCAAGAAAACGACGGTGTGGCCTAGCTCTTGAAATTGGCGGAGCTTTTCGAGTACGACGGTGTGGCCGAGATGAATGTCCGGAGCTGTAGGATCGACGCCCAGTTTGACAATAAGCGGTGTGTCGGTACGGTAAGACCGCTCCAATTTACTAGCTAACCAGTCTTTATTCACCACATCGTCCGCACCATTGATTAGCCAGTCCACCTGGGATGCAATATCTTGCACTTTTTGCCTCCTGACTTTACTGGGGTGAGTATAGCATAGGCACTAGACCTCTTTAAACCTCTTAATCACTCTCCTCCAGGTGTGCCACGGTCACGCCGTCGCCTCCCTCGCCGGCATCGCCCAAGCGGTACCGGAAAACGCGCGGATCACCCCGTAAAGCCTGCGAGACCGCCCGCCGCAACACGCCGGTCCCCTTCCCATGGATAATCCGGACAAAAGGCGCACTCGCCAACACCGCATCATCCAAGTATTTATCTAGAACCTCCAACGCCTCATCTTGCGTCATGCCGCGCAAGTCCAGCTCGACACCAATGGTCCGACTCTTTTCCTGGCCTAGGTCCCCACCCGTCCGGCGGCGTTTTGGAGACAGGCTAGCCTTCTCTTGAATCTCATCGACACGCTCTAACTCATCTAAAGCCAGCTTCATCCGGATGGCCCCCATGTCGACCGTGGCCGTACGCCCGATGATTTCCGTCACCGTCCCCACATCGTCAAACCCAAACACCCGCACGTGGTCACCGACCGACGGAGCCGCCGTGCCTTTGGCGGAACGGGGCGCCAAATTCTCCGGCAGGTTGGCCAGTCCGCGATATTGCGCTCGCAATTGCTCCACCGCCCGGGCCCGCTCGCGCCCCTCCTCGGTTCGAACCAAGGCCAGCGCCGCCTCAAACTTTTCCCGCATACGCTCCAACTCGCCTTGCCAGGCCTTCACACCCCGGGCCCGTTCCCTCTCCTCGCGGGCCGCCCACTTGGCTTCTTTATCTTCCAAGTCTTGAAGCCGTTTTTTGAGGTCGGTGGCCTGAGCATTGATCTGCTCTTCTCTCCGGTCAAGTTCCTGCTTAAAGTGGTTAATCGTCTCAATGGCATCGGTTAGGGTCAGGACCGCGGGATCCATGATGGATTGCGCCCGGTCGACCATGTCAGCCGGCAACCCCAGCTGACGCGCAATATTAAACGCGTAGGAGCTACCGGGCGATCCCATCACCAAGCGATACGTGGGTGACAAGGTCTCGCGGTTAAATTCCATTAGGGCATTTTGAATCCTGGGGTTGCTCAACGCCATGAGTTTTAACCGGCTGTAGTGGGTACTCGCAATCAGGTGGGCTCCTTGGTCCACGAGATAATCGACCATGACCTCGGCCAAGGCCGCGCCTTCGTCTGGATCGGTCCCAGCCCCAATTTCGTCAATAAGGCAAAGCGTCTTCGGCCCCGCGGATGCCATCATGGGCACCAAACGGGCGACATGGCTGGAGAACGTTGACAGGTTCTGCTCCAAGCTTTGCTCGTCTCCAATATCGGCCATAATCCGATGGTACAAGGGGATCGCACTGCCTTCGCCGGCCGGCACCATCAAGCCCGATAATGCCATGCACACAACCACTCCGGCGGTTTTCAGGGCCACGGTTTTGCCGCCCGTATTCGGCCCCGTGATAATCAGCGCCAACGACGTCGCGGACAAAGTCAACGAGAGCGGGACGGGGTGCAAGAGCAAGGGGTGGCGGGCCACTTTTAGATCTAAGCGGGTTCCGCCTAATAAGGGCAGGCAGCCCTTCAGGGAGAGCCCGTACCGCGACCGTGCTAAATAGCCATCGAACCATTTGAGGTGGTGGTGAATGGCTTTCAGCGTGTCTTCCACATTCTTCACCAGGCGGGTTAATTCGGTTAGAATCCGTTCGATTTCCCGCGCCTCGTCCTGCCGCAAGGTGGTGAGATGGTTTTGCCGCTCCACGACGGATAACGGCTCGACAAAAACGGTCTGCCCGCTGCCCGACTGATCGTGAATAATTCCCGCGACGCTATTGCGAAATTCGTGCTTCACCGGAACCACACGCCGCCCGTAGCGAACAGTCACCAAGCCCTCTTGCAGGTACTTTGACCATTCACCGCTTTTCACAATCCGGTCAAATATTTGGTCAATCTCGCGCTCCCCATGACGAATCTGGCGACGGAGATCGGATAATACCGGCGAGGCTTGATCGCGCACCAACCCATCCGGATCGAACGTGTGGGCAATAGCGTCCGCCAAGGTTCGGGGCCACACTCCTGAACGAAATCGCGCACTAATTAAGGGGTACCGTTCGGGGTCGGCCTGGTTTCCGAGGACCCGATGCACTTCAAGCGTCCGACCCAGCGCCAAGAATTCCGAGGCGGCCAATATTCCGTCGCGCCCGGCCCGCTCGATTAATCCGAGCAACGGAACGGCACCCGATGCCGTGCCCAACCCCGACTCTAACCAAGCCAGACATTCTTTTAAAGTAGCATGCGCTTGCTCGAGCGCTTGCGCATCGGAATCGGGCTGGATGATCAGACAATCTTCCCGCCCCATTTCGGTTTCGGCGTAGCCCGCCAGGGACTGTGCGATTTTCTCCCAGCCGAGAATGGGCAGTGCATCCCACACGAAATCCATACGTCCTTTCGCAAAACCACAGGCCGGACAGATCCGGCCCGTGCCCCGGTTCATCTCATTATATCAGTGGTATCAGCAGTGGCCATATTTCCTAATCAAATAGGGACATCCGCCATGCGTCTGACCTTTGTCTCCCTCTGGAGAGGGGAGAGTCCTTGAGAATGGGGACTCTTGTCGGCGTGTGCATCGCTCCCACTGCGGTCACCCGCATCTCAGGAGGCAACGCTCAGAACATCCCGTACCACGCGGGCACTCCAGTCAAGCATCTCCTCAAGGGGTTCGCTCAACCCGAGACCTCTGTGGTTATACGGCGCGTGCCGTCAGAGGCTTTGGGTCATCTCCCGCATTCTTGCGGGGATACGTAAAGGGTTTCGTCCATTTTTTGTAGAGGTTCATCATCCCGACGAAATCCGCGTCCGCGTCCTCGCGATCGGACCGAATCAGGTTGCGTCTTTCGCCTCGCGCTTAGAGCGCCATTGCTGCTGCATCGTCTGTACCAATTGTTGGTGATCTTCTTGTAGACGAAATAGTTCTTCAGCCACATTGAGAGCGGTCAAAACCGCTAGACGGTTCAAACTAGCCCTGGGGTTCTTGGATGCTAGAACCCGTATTCGATTGTCGACATGGTAGGCAAGAGCTTGAACCACATCCTCGGGCAAATCACCGATAAGCGAATACTCCTCCCCATAGATGCTGACCGTCGTACGAATAGGCCCACTCACGATGCACGCCCCCTTGCATCAAGTTTTCTAACACTTCTCGACACCAAAGCCAAAATCCTGCCAACATTCGGGACGGGACGAAAATTATTGGCGTGGTTCGACTCCGATTGCTCCTAGCGCTTTGATAATGTTCGAGATGAACTGGTCGACATCAGCATCTTTCAGCGTCTCGTCAGGAGATTGAAACGTCAGCCGCACCGTCAAAGACACCCCGAAATCGCCCCGAAAACGATCCAAAGCGCTGAGGGATTGCAGATCACTCACCTGCAACTGATTGATCGTGTCGACAATTTTCGCATACGAAATATTCTCGGGGACAACCAATGACAGATCGCGCTGCACTTCCGGAAATCGGGACGGTCGTCCCGGCCAAGACGCCAGGCGGGCCAGGACTTCGGGTACACGCAGGACCAGCACCCCCAATTGCCGCACCCGATGCTTACTGGCTAGAGAGGGGCGCAATTCCCCTACATATCCCAAACTGCGCCCATCCGCCCGGATCTGTTGGGCGCGGCCTGGATGCAGGAATGCCGGCATATCGGCAAACGGGCTGCGCACTAGGGGCCAGCCCAAACGACGACTCAACCCATCGACCAAGCCCGTTAAATCATAGATGCAGGGATCCACGCGAGAAGGCCATCCCACGGCCGCATCTAAGCTCAGCACCACTCCTAATTCGCGATACTCCTGGACGGCATCTCCCTCTTTTTCGAACACACTACCCACTTCAAAAATCTTTATCGGCCGGTCGTGACGGGCGCGATTATACCGAACCACGTCCAGTAAGCTCGGCAAAATCGTTTGGCGCAAGCTGCTCGCATCGTCGCGAAGGGGGTTGGTCACCCCCACGGCTGACGCCTGTGCCCCCGTTAGATAATCCGCTTGGGATGCCGCCCGGCTAAACGTCGAGGTAAAGACCTCCTCATAGCCAAAGGCCGCCACCACATCACGCACGTGTTCTCCCACGGCCATTTTTGAATCGCGTTGGGCGAGATGGGTCTCCCCCTTCGGTGTAGTGAGCGGAACATTTTCTAACCCGTAAAAACGCAGCACATCTTCAGCTAAATCCTGAATCAATGCCACATCGTGGCGATAAAGAGGGACTCGCACCGTTTGGTGGTCCACAACATACCCGAGATGCTGCAACGCGTCTTGAATCTTTTCGTCGGACCATAGGACGCCAAGTATCTGACGGATCCTTTCCGGTTCGAAAGCTATTCGCCGCACTTCGGGCATCCCGCCCAAAAGCGCACTCGGTCCCACCTTATCCAAAATTCCCGCGGCTCCCAACACCCCTATCACTAAACTCGGGGATTGATAGACCGCCTCAGGGTCGGTCCCCCGACCAAAGTGAAGAGCGGCATCGGTAGCCAACCCATGCCGTTTGCTGGAGGCAAAAATTCCGGGAGCCGAAAAATGGGCACATTCTAGCAGAACCTCTTTGGTGTCGGGTGCGATGCCGGAATCTACTCCACCCATGACTCCCGCCAGCGCTAACACCTTATCCGCATCGGCAATCACCAAGTCGTCAACCGATAAGGTCAAAAGTTGGCCATCCAACAATGACAGCGTTTCGCCGGGATAGGCCTGCCTGACGCGGATCCGGCCCCGCACCCGACGCGCATCAAAGGCGTGCAACGGTTCACCCAGATCCCACAACACAAAATTGGTCACATCCACAGCCGGATGAATAATGCGATGCCCCACGGCTCGCAGTAAGCTTTGCATCCATAAAGGCGAGACTTGGCCAGGCTTTAGCGTCATGGCCACCAGTCCATACAAAGGGCAGCGGCTAAAATCCTCGATCTCCGCTATTGGATCGGACCGATACGGAAAAGGGCTCGGGGGATCTATGGGTTCAATCCCTAAGATGGCTCCCAGTTCCATGGCAATGTGGCGCACACTTTGCAGGTATTGGGCAATGTTGGGCGTCAGCTCCAGGTCGTACAGCGTATCGGTTCCCCCGATGCCCTGAAGAAAGGTGGTGCCGAGGGGTTCTGGCCCGTCCCACACCCACAAGTCCCCACCTAACCATTGATAGCCCAATTCGTCGGAAGACAGCAACATGCCTGGTGACGCGATGCCGCGCAGATCGCGGACCCCTAAAGTACGGCCGTCGGGCAGGGTCGTTCCCGGCGGTGCATACCATAGGCGATCTTTCGGAAATCCGTTGGCAGCGCCCGTCACAATTTGGGTGATTTCCCCGCTGCCCCGGCTCACCTCGACTAAAGCCAAATGATCGCTTTGGGGGTGGGGAGAGCGGCTCACGACCTCCACGAGTTCCACCATGCCAAAATTTTGGCCGTAAAGCGTACGCTGGGCGACCTCAATGCCCAATTGTTCCAGCCCGCGTTGGACGGTGTCTGAATCTGGCAGGGTACTAAGATGTCGTCCTAGCCATCGATGGCTTAAGATCACACCGCATCCCCCCCACTTTGAAACCGCTCCAGATATCTCAGATCGTTTTGATACAAAAGGCGCAGATCGTCCAGGCCAAATAGTCGCATAGCAACACGTTCCATGCCCATCCCAAACGCAAATCCGGATACCTGATCTGGATCGTACCCCCCATTTTTCAACACTGCCGGATGCACCATCCCCGAACCTAAAATTTCCACCCACCCCGTATCCTTGCAAATGCGACAGCCGCTGCCACGGCAAATCGCGCAACCGACATCCATTTCCACCGACGGCTCGGTAAAGGGAAAATAGCTCGACCGAAAGCGCGTAGCCACCTCCGGACCGATTAGCTCTCCCACCCACTCAGTCAGTGTGCCGAGCAAATCGCCGAGACTGATATGCCGATCCAACCAGAGGCCCTCCACCTGTTGGAACATGGGTACGTGAGTCGCGTCATCATCGCGGCGATATACGAGCCCCGGGGCAAACACCTTGACCGGCAAGGCACCCTGCCGATCTTGCATCGAGCGGATCTGCACCGGTGAGGTATGCGTTCGTAAAACCAGGCCCGGCACGTCAACAAAAAATGTGTCTTGCATATCCCGGGCCGGATGGCCCTTGGGTATATTGAGGGCCTCAAAGTTATACCATTCTGACTCCACCTGCGGGCCATACGCTAACGAAAACCCCAGACGCAATGCAATGTCCTCGATGCGCCGACGCACCCGTGTCATCGGATGCAAGAGCCCCGCCACCGGAGTGCGGCCCGGCAGTGTCAAGTCCAGGGTTTCGCGCAATAGCTTTTCGTGTTCCGCCGCATCCTCGAGGAGCGCTTGCTTGGCATCCAGCGCTGTCGCCACGTGATTGCGCAGGGTATTCAATTCGGCACCGCGAACCCGTCTAAGCTCCGGGGAGAGTCCCCCCAGTTCCTTCATTTGGGCGGTAATCCACCCTTTTTTTCCCAGCCACGCCACCCGGAATTGTTTCAGTTGTTCGGTGGAAGAAGCCTCTGCAATGAGTCGCTCAACATCAGGCCAAGAGATCGGCTCGACCATGAAATCCCCCCTCAAACACCATCCCAAAAACACAAATCCCCGCCCACCAAAAAAGGGCGAGGTTCCCCGCGGTACCACCTTTATTGGCCCCGATCAGGGCCCACTCACGAATATAACGGATTCCACCGGCCCGCCCTACTGTTCAGTTCAAGCAGGCACTCCCCAGCGAACTTCAATAGCCGCCACCAGCGTTCCTTCCAGTCGACGGGCGCGCTCCCTGTATCGGCACTCTAGCTATTTACTTCTCTGGATCATCGCATTGCCAAGACTATACCACAGCGGGCGGCGCAAATCCAACGCCCTGGGCCTGCCTTTGATACGCCGCGTGAAACAGCAAAACGGCCCCCGCCACGGACACATTCAATGATTCCGAGGCCGGGGACATGGGAATGGTAACGACCTCGGCCCGATCAAACCAGTCTTCCGACAGCCCACCGCCCTCATTACCCAAGACGATGGCCACCGGCTTGTTCCAATCAACTTTGAAATAGGGTGTGCCCCGGTCGACAGCCGTCATACGCACCGCAATGCCCGCATCATGCAATATCTTTTGCCAGTCTCCGCTGAGTTCCACGACTGGCAAGCGAAACAGCGCGCCCGCCGAGGCCCGAATACATTTGGGATTAAAGGGATCGACCGTACCTGGCGCGACTCCCAGGGCAGGCGATCCCGCCGCCAAGGCGGCCCGGATCAACGTGCCCAGATTGCCGGGATCCTGAATACCCGCCGCTACCGGGAGGAGAAGGGGAACCTCACCGGGGTCCACCACCTGATCCAGAGTCGCACCCTTTGGCGTAGGAATTACCGCGAGAATACCTTGGGGCGTCTCGACCTGAGACAGCTCGTCAAAAAGCCGGTCTGTGACATAAAAAACGTGAATAGACAGCGCCTGAAGGCGCACCATCAGCGATCGCCCGGCTTGGTGCTGCACCCACTTGGGGCTATAGACCACTAGACGCGGCAAAAGACCGCAGGACAACGCCTCCTCAATCAGGTGTGGCCCTTCGATGACGGTTTCTGCACGCTTGGAACGCGCCGATTGGCTGTGCGCCAAGCGTTTCACCTGGCGCATGGTTTTATTGTCAGCCGAATCTAGAGGCTGAATCACCATTACAGGGACTCTTTGGCCTTTTGGACCAATACACGAAAGCTGTCCATATCACGCACCGCCAAATCGGCCAACACCTTGCGATCCAAGCCGATGCCGGCTCGTTTCAACCCATTCATCAAACGACTGTACGACATCCCATTCATCCGGGCGGCCGCATTTATACGGGTAATCCACAGACGGCGGAAGTCACCCTTGCGCTTCCTGCGATGCTGATAGGCATACCACAAACTATGCATAACCGCCTCATTAGCCGGTCGAAAGTGACGCGATCGGGCGCCGCGGTATCCCCGCGCCAACCGTAAAATTTTCTTGTGACGACGGTGCTTGTTGCGACCGTTTTTCACCCGTGCCATTCGTGATTCCCTCCGTTTAGGTCTCGTTCAAGTGATGGATTGGGGCCACTATCCGTATGGCAATAGCCTCTTTTTGCGATGTTGGTCATGATCGGATAACACCGCGGACTGGCCAAGACGCCGACGGCGCGTTGCCGATTTGGTTTCCAAATTGTGATTGGTGCCGGCCCGCTTGCGCTTGGCCTTTCCCGACCCCGTGAGTTTAATTCTTTTAGCGGCACCCCTGTGAGTCTTCATCTTCGGCATGTTGTTACGCTCCTTTTTTCGGGGCTAGAATCATAATCATAGCGCGGCCTTCAACCCGAGGCACTCTTTCAATCGCCCCGACATCGGCTACCAATTCGGCCAGTTTAGCCAGGGTGTCCTGGGCCAACCGCGCGTGTACAATCTCGCGCCCCCGGAATACCATCGTACACTTCACTTTGTCGCCCTCCGCTAGGAACCGGCGCGCATTCTTTACTTTCACGTCAAAGTCATGGTCCTCAATATTGGGGCGCATCTTCAATTCTTTAACGTTGACAATCTTTTGCTTCTTGCGGGATTCCCTATCCCGCTTGGCCTGCTCGTACTTGAACTTGCCATAATCCATCAACCGACATACCGGAGGCCGAGCCGTCGGGGATACTTCCACCAAGTCAACATGGCGGTCCTGGGCCAGTTGCAGTGCATCACGCAACGACATGACGCCGAATTGCTCGCCTTCGTCTCCGACCACCCGTACCTCTCGCACCCGGATTTCTTCGTTTATCCGAAGGTCTCTGATAATCGCGTCCCCCCCACTAATGTTTGCTTGATTTTCTGTCGCCTCACTTTAGAACCCAACCAAAACCGAAATAATAGACGGGTACATGCAACCGTCCTCACAGAAGCTTCATGATTGCGGTGTCGCGCTAATTCAACCTCTGTGGCAACACCTTTCAAATCATAAACCCCTTTGGCCAAGCCTGGGGGTGAGAAGTGATACACTTCTGCTTAGTTCGGAGTTTTTGCTTCATTATTGTACCGATTGCAACTCGTCACGTCAACGCGAGCGCACCAACAACCACCGATCCCCGCTAACCGGCCCGTCAGCACCGTTTCTAATCAGATGCCGGCATCGCACGCATTAACAGGTCTTCTTTGTATTGCGCCCACGGTAAGACACCGACGTTGCCACCCTCTCGCGTGCGCAGCGAGACAGAGCGGTTTTCCTGCTCCAGGCCCCCAACCACCAACATCTCCGGCACTTTAGCCACCTGGGCCTCGCGAATCTTAAACTGGATCTTCTGGTTGCGATCATCGACCTCCACCCGGATCTGGCTTTGACTGAGTGCTTTGGCGATTTCATAGGCGTACGCGTGCTGTTTTTCCGTAATCGGCAGCACTTTGACTTGCACAGGCGCCAGCCATATTGGAAAGCTCCCAGCGTAGTGCTCCACCAAGATTCCGAGGAATCGCTCGATAGACCCGAGAATGGCCCGATGAATCATGACCGGACGTTTAGCCGTTCCATCCTGATCGATATACTCCAACTCGAACTTTTCGGGCATTTGAAAGTCTAGCTGAACGGTGGCGCATTGCCAGCGCCGCCCTAAGCTGTCGACGGCATATACGTCTAATTTCGGCCCATAAAACGCCCCGTCTTTGGGGTTGATTTGATATTTCAAGCTACGGGCCCGCAACACACTTTCGAGTTCGGTCTCCGCCCGATCCCATAAAGACAGTTCTCCCATGTAATCATCTGGACGAGTGGATAGGACAACCTCGTACGGCATCGCAAACGTGCGATACACGATATCCACCAAGTCGAGCACACCGAACATCTCTTGACGGATCTCGTCGGGCCGGACAAACAAATGCGCATCGTCCTGATGAAATCCTCGCACCCGCATCAAACCGTGTAGCGCCCCCGAACGTTCATAGCGCGACAGCGGACTATATTCCGCCAAGCGCCAGGGCAAATCCCGATACGAACGCGTAGTTTCTTTAAATAATAAACAGTGCCCTGGGCAATTCATTGGCTTGACGCCCATGAGTTCGTCCTCACGCTCTATCAGGAAAAGGTCGTCCCGGTAATGGTCCCAGTGCCCTGATTTTTTCCATAATCCCACGCGATAAATCCAGGGGGTGGATACTTCCTGATAGCCACGCGCCGCCTGCAATCTCCGGGAGAAATCTTCAAGGATCCGATAGATAACATGCCCCTTGGGGTGCCAAAACGCGAACCCGGACGATTCTTCGTGAAACGTAAAGAGATCGAGTTGCGCACCCAATTTGCGATGGTCGCGCAGTTTCGCTTCTTCTATTTGGGCCAGGTGGCGCTCAAGACGAGCCTGATCAGGAAATGAAGTGCCATAGATGCGGGTCATCATGGGGTTGGTTTCGCTGCCCCGCCAATATGCGCCCGATACCTGGGTGAGTTTCAGTGCCCCGATCAACCCTGTTCTGGGCAAGTGCGGACCCGAACACAAATCAACAAACTCTCCTTGTTGATACAAAGAGATAGCAGAGCCCTCGGGAATTCCTTCAATAATTTCCTGCTTGAACGATTCATGGCGTTCTTGAAATAGCTGAAGGGCCTCGTCACGAGATACCTCAACGCGTTTGATGGCGTGATTTTCCTGAACAATGGCTTGCATCATCTCCTCAATACGTTTCAAATCGCTCTCCGTCAAAGGGTCGGCAAGCCATATATCATAATAAAATCCGTCTTCCAATGCGGGTCCGGTTCCCAACTTGGCGTCGGGCCACAATCGTTTGACGGCCTGTGCCAATAGATGAGCGCTCGAGTGCCGGAAAACCTGACGGCCTTGGCTGTCCTCAAACGTGAGGAATTGCACCTGCCCACCCTCGAGGAGCGGGCGGTCCAAGTCAACCGCCTGTCCATTGACCCAAGCCGCCAAGGTGTCATCCTTAACGTCTGCCAACCCCCGTGCCGTTACCCCAGGCGGCTTTGGCAATCGCTGCCCTTTCACCTCAAACATTAAATCTGACATGTTAATGCACGCATCCCTTCATCCATAAAAAAATCCCCTGTTATCGGGGGGACGGCTAAAGCCGCGGTTCCACCACCCTTAAACCAGAGGTTTCGCTCTTATGTGCGGTATCGGGCACACCGCCAACTTAGCCTAAAGGTTCGTCGGGCACTCCAAGGTGGTCTATCAAACCAGAGCCCAAATCAGCTTTCAGCCAACGACCGATTCTCTCTAAGGGGTTTGTTTAATATGGTCCTCTTCACCGTGCGTTTTACGCTATCCTATGATTTTAGAAGCTCCGCCGATCTCTGTCAACTTGCGCCCGGCAACGCCCGCAGCCCCAGCAAAATAACACCCCACCTTCAAACACTTCCAGCAAGGTTTTGCGGGCCTCAGACGTGATTTGGCCCTGATGAACCGTAATTCGATGGGGCGCCAACGTGACCAACGCGCTAATCAGTACTTCGTCAACTCCCGTCTCGTCGGCATCACGTCCCACCAACATATCCGCGATCAAGTCCTCCCCCAAACGCTTCCCAAAACCATCTTCAAAGAAGAAGGTGCCCGACTCGAATCTGACATGCACCCATTCCTGGCAGGTTCGACTCACCGCGACCAGTCGCCGTAACAGATGAATAAACTCCTGGTATTCCTGGTTCAATAGATGCCCGTCAACCGCCCGGTCTATCGCTTCGACTAACTCTAGGCGAATATCTTTCAGCAAAAACGTGCGAACCCCTTCGAGGACAACCGCGGATTGGGATAACAGATAGTGGAACACCGTCGTGGTCGCTACGTGAAGGCGGTCCGCATCCTGATCTGGGTCAGCATGCAAAATACGCAACGCGCCATCCACGATCTCCTGGCACTCTGAGGCGTCGAACGTGCGATACCGGGATTGCAACAGGCACTCCAGCCAATACCGTTCTTGATATATCAAAAGATAGCGCGTGAGGGTGTAGGCCATAGGCCCCGTCTGGGTGTCGTCATCGACAGCATTGCCGATTAGCGAGCACTCTAGATGGTGCCCTTGGCGGCGTTCTATCCATTCGCCTGGCACATTGCGAGCTAAGAATTCGCTTAATCCATCTGCGAGCGCATCGTCGTCACTACTGACAACCCATTGTGCCACACCCTCGCCTGCCCTTCCTACCAATTCTATCCACGGTAGTATATGCAGATTGAATCGCTCTATGCGATGGCGCGCTTCTAGTCCTGACACCATATGCCAAAGCCCCCTGGCGGATCACTTGGCAAAAAACACTTGGCGGAGGGCATCGACGACCAATCATCCCCCCAAGACCCCCAGAATAATCCAAACCAGTCCCGCCGCCAGCGAATACCCGTATCGCCGCAGAAAGATGGGGGTTTTCTTTAGGGTGCCACTCAAAGCGTCTCATTACCCACCGAGGTGCAATCGCTAAGGCAAGAGCTGTTGCCATCCAAAGCCCCCATGCCGCATTCACGAGAATTGTGACTTGAGTCGATAATAGTCCCATAACATTTCCCCCATGATGCACCGCATCGATCCGATCGGGACGGATCTATTGAGGCTCTGATCGCCAAAATAGTGGCATCGCTTCACCGCAGCCGGGAAGCATGCTCCCATTTCAACCGTATGGCCGCAGCAACACACTTTACGCCTTTTGGCCGGTGCGGCCGCCGCACGCCATCAGCAAATCTCGATCCCGGTCTGACGCACCCTGTTCCATAGGCAGGTGCTGCAAGAGCGTATCAGTCGCGTACGGGTCGCCGATGCGCCCCATGGCGGAAACCACGACCACCAGTTGCGCGGACTCTCTTAACGCCTCCTGTACATGGGATGCTGCCTGTCGTCGCGATTCGGACGTGGAAAGCGATGTGCCGCCAAATTTCAAAATTCGAACATTCATCCCCGCCCCCTACATCACGATCAACTGGGCTTCGCGGGCAGCGGCAAACGAGGGGCGTGGCGCTTCTCCGGAAAACGGTGCAACCGGGGGGTTTTGGACACTGTTGTAGACCAAAAACACATTTCTGCGCGAAAGCGGAGTAATGTTGCTCGCGGAGCCATGCATGAGATTGCAGTCAAACATCAACACCGATCCGGCTGCGCCAGTGGTCATGGCTAGACCATAGCGCCGGTAGAGGTGGGTCAAGCTATTCTGATCCGGCACCCCATACGCTTGACGACGCAGTGACTCTTTGTAATGGTCCTTGGGTGTGCGGCCAACCGCGGCCACATACTCCTGGTGCGATCCCGGCATGACCATAAGCGATCCGTTAAACGGCAAGTTATCATCAAGCAGCACAGAAAAGCTTAGGGCGCGCATGTGCGGCATCCCGTCCTCCACGTGCCAAGTCTCAAAATCGGAGTGCCAATAGAATTCCTTGCCGGTAAATCCCGGTTTTAAGTTGATGCGCGATTGGTGGACATAGACGTCGCCGCCCAATAACTGTCGGGCGGCCCCCAAAATCCGCGAATCCAGCGACAGGCGGTTGAAAATGGGGTTGGTCTGATGCACCCGGAAAATGGAGCGAATCGCGTCCCCCTCCGGCTCGCGAACGACCTCCGGGGCCCGGGAACTCTGATGACTTGCCCAGACGCGCTCCAATTCGGCGAGAAGTTCTTCTACTTCCTCCCGTGACAGAAGATGTTCCAACAGCAGATATCCGTCTTGGTCATAGCGGGTCAGTTGCTCAACCGACAACGGCCCCTCGACCGGCGGATCGGTCCGATACCAGACCGGATCTTTCCTAGGGATTATCACTGGCTGATCGCTGCTGCGGGACGGATACTCGTCATTCGTGGTCATATGCGCCATCCAGATCGCTCCCTTCATCGTTAATCAATCCGTTAAGAGTGGATACGCACCCTCTGCATCATGAACCTCCCGTCCCGTACAACCCGGGTTAAAAACGCACACCAGGCGTACATCCGTAGTGGGCCGAACCACATGGCGATCATGCTCATTCAGGAGGTAAAGTGTGCCCGGGCGTAAGGCGTGAATCTGCCCACTGGCCAGATCTTCCACCGTACCCTGACCTTCAATGCAGTAGACCGCCTCGAAGTGGTTTTTGTACCACATGGCGGTCTCGGTCCCCGCCTTCATGATCGTATCGTGAACAGAAAATCCCACCCCATCATCTTGCAGGATAAGGCGACGACTCGCCCACGTATCGGTCTGCACGTCACGGTGGGTTCCCTGAATGTCGGCTAACTGTCGCACAATCACAGTGTATTCCCCCCTCGGTTATCGATTATGTGCCGGATGCTGTCCTCTAAAATGTTCAGTCCCTGCACCAACGTCTCGTCGTCGATAGTGAGGGCCGGCAGTAATTTCACCACCTCGTCTTCTGGTCCGGAGGTCTCCACAATGAGTCCCCGGGAAAAGGCTTCTTGGGAGATTTGCGAGGCAAGCTCCGGGGAAGAGTCTGAGACGATCCCCTGGATCAGTCCTCGCCCCCTCACCTCCAAATTTAAGAGCGGGTATGCACAGGCAATTTTCTCGAGGCGCGTCCGCATGAGAGCCGCCTTCTCGCCGATGGCCGCTGTAAAATCCGCTGTTCGCCAATAGTCCAATGCCCCCGTGGCCGTAACGAATGCGGGGTTTTGTCCCCGGAAGGTTCCGTTATGCTCGCCCGGTTCAAAGACGTCTAGTTCCGGCTTCATGAGGGTCAACGCCATCGCTAACCCATACCCGCTGATGGACTTGGAGAGCGAGACAATATCAGGGGTAATCCCGGCTTCCTCGAAGCTAAAGAACGGCCCCGTGCGACCGCAACCAACCTGAACATCATCGACAATCAGAAGGATTCCCATTCGTTTGCACAGGTCCCCAATTTTCTTTAACCAGGCGGTGCGGGCCACATGAACTCCACCTTCGCCCTGCACCGTCTCGAGGATGATGGCAGCCGGCCGGGACACGCCACTACCCCCCTCTTCCAAAAATTGTTCCAGATATGCTGCGGCATCAACCGCTTCTCCCAAAAACTGGTCATAGGGCATGATGACCGCATGGCCCAGCGGAACGCCCGCTCCCCGACGCTTAAAGCGATTAGCGGTCACCGCCAGAGATCCCAGCGTCATACCGTGAAACGCGTTGGTAAAAGCGATAACCGTCTGGCGCCCGGTGACTTTCCGCGCCAGCTTTAGGGCGCTTTCCACGGCATTGGTCCCGGTTGGTCCCGGAAACATCACTTTATAAGGAAGATCGCGAGGCTCGAGAATCACTGACTGAAAAGTCTCGAGGAATTTGGCCTTAGCTTTGGTAGCCATATCGAGACTATGCGTGATGCCATCCTCCTGAAGGTACGCAATCAAGAGCTCTTTTAGCTTGGGATTATTGTGGCCATAGTTGAGTGCTCCGGCACCGGAAAAGAAGTCAACATATTCCCGCCCCCGCATGTCCCACATCCGGGAACCCTGAGCGCGTGAAAACACGGTCGGAAAGCTTCGAATGTAGCTTCGAACCTCCGACTCCCGTTTCTCGAAAATGTCCAGCGGTGCATACGTAGTGATGGCGTGATCATTAGGCACAAGTTCTCCTCCTTTATGTTAAGCAACAAGGTAGTCGGGTCAGGAAGAGCGTCGCCTACGCTCGCTCAGGGGTCCAATGCGATAGAGATGTTCCGGTGCGTGGCCGCCGTCCGAAAAGAGGCGCCGAGCGAAGCACGGCTCCACCTGGCAATCGGCCCCATAGGCACGGGCAATGCCGCGAAACAGAGCATCCGATGCGTCGTTGTCTGGTGTCACGGTTGCCTCAAGATGGGTTGCCCCGGAACACCCGGGACTATCGAGCAAGAGGTGGATGAGTTTTCTCGCGAGGCCGTGTCCGCGATGCCTAGGATGCACCGCAACCTGCCACACAAATAAGGTATCGGGATATTCAGGTGGGCGAAAGCCAAGAACACAGCCGACGGGTCCTTCTGCGGACTCCACTACCAGCGATGTACTGGCAAAGTACTTTCCCAGCAGAAGATAAGTATAGCGAGAATTCACATCCAATGAACCTGAGGTCCGCACCAGGTCAAAGACCCGGGGACCATCTTCGATCGTAAGCTGGCGATACGTCAGTGTGGAGACCATCTGTCTGGTCCGCCCCAGTCTGAGGGCATCTCTTGTGTTTGGGGCGAACCCACCTCACCTCGCTTTCACAAAACCCGATTTGTCTGGGTGAATCGACTTGCGGGACTATTCTTCCAAAGTCCAGAGGGAAACTCAACCGCGATATGTCTGCGTGAGCCCGCTTCTCAGCCGATGAGTTAGCCGACACTCCAGAAACCTCCGAGGTCCAGCAAGATCGTCCCGCTGCCGACCGGATAGGGACCATTGTGCACCACGGGGCAATCTTGGACGGGGTGCTGTCCGACGGCCTTAAAACCGCTAACCCCCAGTACCTGCGCCACCTCAAAAGATGCGGGCGTGTTACCCGTTCTGCCTGGAGTGCCTGTGCTCTCTCATCCAAAGTGGAGGTATAAATCAGTTCCACCAGTCGGTCGGAAAGCCAACCGCCACCCCTGCGCCACTTCCCAAAGACGCGTTTTTACGCCGGATTCCAACGACTGACTCACCGTACCCGGATCACCGGCCTGGTGCCGGCATTCTGCTCCGATGACTCCTGTTCCATCGTCCGGCTCCGCCACCATTCCGGAAAGCATGTCCGGCAAATCCGATCGGCAGGTCGCATCCGGGATTCATCGATGCCATTGGATGTGCGATAGGGGAAAAGTTGGCCGCACAATCTACAGGTCAAATTGTAGACGACGCCCTTTTCTATCGGCAAATCTCCGTACTGCAACTGCTCCACATGGGGCGAGGGCACCGCACGTCCCTTTCGGGCCTCAGGGGTTAACCAATATCGATCCGCCGCCGCATAGACCACCCGCCGCTTTAACACAACACGATGTTGACGCACTATCTTATCACCTCTCTTCCATTCCCCGAAAATCATGTGATTCATCCACCCACTCATGGCGCGAGCGCTAACCGGGGTGGCCTAAAAACGGATCCCTGCGCTCTCGCTGGTGCACTCTTCGCGGGAGCATGGTAATACTGCGGCGTCACCGACGTGACAAGGCAGATTTTGAGTACCCTATCGGTCCGAGGGTTCTTTAGGGTCCAATCCGAACCGCTCGGACAAGCAATTTCCGATCGCCCACCGCATTCAGCTGCGATCCTCGATCCATTGCCAATTCGGGCCAATCGCGACCAATTACTACCCCGGTTTTCTGAAAGTCCGATGATTCCCGCACGTTTAACGCTGCCGCGCCGGGCGCAACAGCTCCTCTTTGTCCGCAATCATGTTCAGACGGTTATAGGCAGCCAACTCGTTGAACGGTGTCAATTGGATGGCGTTGGTGGGACAGGCTTCTTCGCACATGCCGCAAAAAATGCAGCGTATCATATCCACTTCGAAATCGACGGCATAACGACTGGTCCACGACACCGGCTTATCAGATGGAGCCTCTTGCGCGACCACGCGAATGGCGTGGGCCGGGCACACCGCCTCACACAGTCCGCACCCTACGCACAGCTCATGCCCGTCAGTATCTTTGGCCAACATGTGTTTGCCGCGAAAGCGAGGGGCGTATTCACGGCGTTTTTCGGGATACGGATAAGTATCCCGCGGCATCGTAAGGCCTTTGAACACCGTGCTAAACTCCTTGACAATCGCAATTGCCCCTTCCAACATGATCATCCACTCCCCTCCTGTCGATACACCCAAAACACGCCCGAAGCCATGGTATTGACCGTTGCTCTAGTCACGAACCGCCTTGCGATTGCGGTGGGCCCGACGGTCCGGGTCGAGAGGCACGACCCTCCTCCTCAGCCAATCGCCCCTACCAGCTCGTACTTGATGAGCCGATTCATCTCCACGGCAAATTCCATCGGCAATTCGCGGGTGAAAGGCTCAATAAAGCCCATCACCACCATGCGGGTGGCATCCTCTTCGGACAACCCGCGGCTGGTGAGATAGAACAGGGCGTCTTCGCTGACTTTTGTGACGGTCGCCTCATGTTCCATCACGCCGCTGCTATTGCCCATTTCACTCGAGGGAACGGTATCCGAGGTGGATTCGTCATCCATCAGTAAGGTGTCGCACTTTACGTTGGACTTGGCCCCCATGGCGTCAGCCGCGAAATGCACCAACCCTCGGTAAGTAGTCTTTCCCCCGTGCTGGCTAATCGATTTGGAGAGAACCGTGGATGTGGTATTCGGTGCGCCATGAATCATCTTGGCACCGGTATCTTGATGCTGTTCTTTACCAGCGACGGCAATAGACAGCACCGAGCCCCTGGCACCTTCCCCCATTAAATAAACGGAGGGGTACTTCATTGTCAGTTTAGACCCAAAGTTGCCATCGACCCATTCCATCGTCGCGTTACGGTAAGCGATGGCCCGCTTAGTCACCAGATTATAGACATTGGGAGCCCAGTTCTGCACGGTGGTGTACCGCATACGAGCGTCATCTTTGACCACAATTTCTACCACCGCCGAATGGAGCGACTCACCGGAATATATCGGTGCCGTACAGCCCTCCACATAGTGGCCAAATGAGCCTTCCTCCGCGATGATGAGCGTGCGCTCAAACTGCCCCATATTCTCAGAGTTGATACGGAAATACGCTTGCAAGGGCATCGTGCAGGAGACGCCTTTGGGGATGTAGACAAACGATCCACCCGACCACACCGCGGTGTTGAGCGCCGCAAACTTATTGTCCTCGGGGGGAATCACGGCCCCAAAGTACTCGCGCAACAATTCCGGATGCTCCCTCAGAGCCGAATCAGTATCGGTAAAGATCACACCCTGTTTGACGAGATCCTCGTGGATGCTGTGATACACCACCTCGGATTCATACTGCGCCGACACCCCGGCCAGAAATTTACGCTCCGCTTCCGGTATGCCAAGCCGCTCAAAGGTGTCCTTTATGGCGGCCGGTACGTCCTCCCAGGTCTTCCCCTGGCGTTCCGAAGGCTTCACGTAGTAGACAATATCATCGAAATTGAGACTGCCCAGGTCACCACCCCAGGTGGGCATCGGCTTCTGGAAAAAAATGTTCAAGGCATGCTGTCGGATATCGAGCATCCAAGGCGGCTCTTGTTTGATTCGGGAAATATCCTTGACGGTCTGAGGGGTCAGCCCGTGTCCGAATTTCAACACGCTGACCTCCCCATCGTTAAATCCATAGTCGTACTGTTCTGCAACCAATTGTTTGCTTGATACCATAGTCTTGTCCTCCTAGTATTACAAAATGGGAATTTTCACGTGATGGCAAACCGACAATAGCGCGAACCAGGGCTAACAACAGGCTAGGACGCCAGCGGAATTCGTGAAGTTCAATGAGTAAAGGGTGGACGCTACCGAGCGGTTTGACTGACAACGCCAGACAGTACTTCGACGGCTTCTGTGGTCTATGTGTCGCCAGCCCGCATCTTACCCATCAGTTCTTTTGGTTAAAACCGCACGGTGTTTTTTGTCTGACTTGGCTGCTTTCAGCGATACGACGTTTAATCCGCATAAACTCACGGCCCGCTAATACGCCGAACTGCGGGCGCTGGAGGTCGACAAACGACCAGAGAGGCACACTGGGATTCAACTTTCACGGACGCGAGGCAGTAAGTGGGCAAAATAGCAACCAGCATAATCGCGACAATCGTCATGAAATGCCTCCTCTTCACGTTTGCTGGCGATGCCCCTGACCAGAATCTATGTTCTAAGTATAGGCCTTCCTTACACCCTGTGCCGATAATTATATTAATTATTTGACATTTTCCTCACGAGGACCTGACTATACTGCCCGCAGAAGACAATTGACGGTTTAGATCCGCATCCCTAACGCATGAACTGGGATACTTGCGGGACACAGAGCCGCCGGTGCGTTACGTTGAATGGGGGCGTAGATGTCGTTCCGACGTACACGGAGGTGGTCTTATGATTCGTACTCAGATGTCGGATGAGGATATGCAGATACTTCGCGAAGAACGGTTTACGCACCCGCATCCGCAGTCCGCGGCCTTAGGGCCGCACACCACGACCATTCAGGAAGCTTTTATCGCCGAACCGCTGCATACCGTGCCGGAGGCGGTCCACCGAATCGAAAAATTGACGGGCATCCGTCGTAGTGAGCCGCCGGTGCGCCCGTGGTTAAAAAAAACGGGTTTGGCCATCGCAAAACCGGTCCCATCCCCGCAAAAGCGGACCCCGTCGCGCAAGAACTCTTCCTGGATACTCAGCTCAGCCCCGCATTAAAGGAAGCCCCGTCGGGCCCCCGCCATGTCTTTTTTGTCGACGCGGCCCACTTTGTCTTAGGCGCTTGGCTCGGGTACCTCGGGTGTCTGCACCGCATTCTCTTGCCGACGCCCTCCGGGCGCCAGCGCTTCAACGTTTTGGGGGCGCTTCATGCCATGACCCACGAAGTGGTGACCATCACCAACACCACGTATATCCATAGCGAGAGTGTCGTGGCCCTCCTGCAACAACTGGAAACACAATTTACCGATC
>JAJZXX010000222.1 GCA_021806205.1 Bacillota bacterium
CGACACCGGCTAAGACGTCCTCGGGACTCGGATCTGCAAGACGGTGGGGATAGTTCGGGCCCGACACCCCCATCGCTGGTAATCGCTGGTCAGATCACGTTGCACCGAATGGCATGATCTGGCAGTTACGAGCCCTTGGCTTCGTGTTGCCTCCACTCCTCTTTCCAAGCTATTAATTTTCGGAACAGGAAATTCTCTCGTGTCGGCTTTCGTAGCCAGCCATCGTTGGAACTTCGCCCACAATCCTAGCCAGGCTGTAACATCGACCTGCTGCCATAAGGCCGGATCGTCCGATCGGAGGACCTGCGCCCAGGTGACTGCGGTCCCCAAGGCGGCCGCTTCCGCTTGGAGTTGGGCTAAGTGGTCGACCGTCGTTTGGAACGCCTGTTGGGCGTGGTCGGCCATGGCCTGAATGCGATGACAGCCTTCCTCTTCCACGGCGGCTAAGCTCTGGGCGATAGTGGACCGTTCTTGGCGTAAGGCTTGGACTTGCGACGTCAGACGGTCTCGTTTTTGCCTTAAGGTGGTAACTTCCGCTTCCAGGGCAGTTTGTGTCGTCTGCCACGATCCGTAGGTCTTCAATGCAGTCGCCATGCCGTGGGCTAATGCTTCGTCGGATGGTTGCAATTGTCTAGCAATCGCCTGCCACGCCAGCACCGTGGTACTGGACACATGGTGTTGGACTAATACACGACGACGTTAGTCCGTAATCAGGGGAAATAATTGGGAATAGACGGAGTTATGGGATGTCATGATGTTTGGCGATTATTATTAAAAAGGGGAACGCTACCATTTATGGTAGTAACTACCTGCGCAAGCCAATACTCCACCCAATGACCCCCGTGCTGGGTCCATATCAATCGATGCATAAGAGTCGAAAATCCACCGCATCTGCCACCGTCACCACTGACCCTGGCCCCGGAGACCCAACTGCGCATTTCAACTCATTATCAGCATTGTTATACAAGTGCCGTTTCTTGAGGGCCCGTTTAAGTCGATTCCATGCGCTCGAGTCAGTTTAGCGATAAGTTGAGTCATCCCACCGGCCTTGCGCTTGCATCCACTGCCGCAAGGCTTTGAGAACGTTCTCCCCAAAAACCTTGAGGCCGCCCCGGCGGCCAATCACCAAAGCCGCCCGGTGGACCGAAATGCCATATTGCGATATTGCGGTTGATACGAGCTAGCCGACCAAATCCTGCCGCAATGAAGTGAGGGAGTTTCTGGCACTGCTGCGGGGCCCTCAACTCGTGATCGCGCCTAGTCTGCCCACCTTAGGCCCTAGATGGCCCCCGCGGAGCAAAACTGCGGACTTGAGCCGAGGACTGCGAAGCCTTAGACTAAAGAAACAAGAACTGGTCGCAATAATCGGCTGACCGGTGCTTCACTCGGGATCCAACCAACAAGGAGGGAGCAAAGTGGCAAAGCCTAGGGCGTGGTACGGTCACGACACCGGACTGAGTTTGCGGATGTTGATGACCATGACTCTTTTGGCCTTATTGTACGCGGTTTTTGTCTTCGTTCTGTTCAGGGCCGGGGTTGCCGCCCCGTACTTGATTGTCATTGTCGGCATCATGCTGATTGCTCAGTTGCTGTTTTCCGATCGACTGGTGTTACTTGCCGCTCACGCCCGGGTGGTTAACCAGACCCAGGCGCCAAGACTGTTTCAAGCCGCCGAGCGCTTGGCCCAAATGGCTGACCTGCCTTTGCCCAAGTTGGCCGTCATGCCCACGCGCCTGCCTAACGCCTTCACCACCGGCAGAAGTCCCAAGACCGCCGTCATCACGGTGACCGAAGGATTGCTGAACCGGTTGAACGATGAAGAGCTGGAGGCGGTGCTGGCCCATGAAATGACCCACATCAAGAACCGGGACGTGGCGGTGATCACCATCGCCAGCTTCTTTGCCATGGTGGCCTCATTGATTCTGCAACAGTTTCTCTTTTTCGGGGTCATGGCCGAAAACGGTCGCGGCCGGCGGGGCGGACAGGCGGTGATGCTGATCTGGCTGGTTTCCCTGCTGGTGTGGGCCATTAGTTACGTCCTAATCCGGATGCTTTCCCGATATCGCGAATATGCCGCCGATCGCGGTGCAGCCATCTTAACCGGTCATCCGGGATACTTGGTCAGCGCGCTGAGCCAGATCGAGCGAGGAGTCCGTCAGACTCCCTCTCGCGACTTGCGCCAGGCCGAGTCATTTAACGCGTTCTTCATTTTCCCCGCCGTTTCCAAACAAAGCGTAATGGAGCTCTTTTCTACCCATCCCACCATCGACCATCGCATTCGGTACCTGGAGCGGATTCAACAGGACATGAACAAGTTTCATTAAGGTCGCGCCCGACCCGTCCGGGGTCCGACGCCAAACGGGAAGGGGTTCGATTTATGGGGTTCTTTGATGCACTGTTCGGACGGACCAAGGTGGCTCCGGCCAAGGTAGACCAGTTATTCCAGCTGAGCACGGCGGACCTTGACATTCAAACCCAGCTATCCAGCAATTTTTGCGGACGAGCGGCACTCGTCCTGCGCGCGGTCGACAATGCCACTTACGACGCCGTGGAAAAGGAACTGCACGACGTGCTCAGCGTCGGTGGCCGAGACTTGCCGGTGACCGTCGAGAGCAGGACCGATTCCATGGGGTTTCATTGGATGGTCTACGCCGGCCAGGGCGTCGACGATGTCATCAACTCTCTGCACTTGACGGCCGAATTGATCCAGGAGGCGGGCTATAGCGACAGCCTGCTGGCTGCCGTTTTCGGCTTTGACCACCAAGATGCGGCGCGGCGCACCGACGCACGGTGGTATTTGATTTACAGTTATCGCCGGGCCGCTTTTTACCCTTTTGCTCCCTTGCCTGGAAAAAACCGCGACGCATCACGCGAATTTCGGATCGCGCAAACCCTGCAGCCCTCGCTCACGGTGGAGAAAGACTCCGAACGTTGGTACGCGCTTTGGGAGCCTCCACTGTAGGGAAACGCGCCCGCGGGCATAGACCTGGGAGCCAAGGGAAAGGAAGCCATAGGCGTCGTAGCGGGCGCCGACTGCAATCCTTTCCCCTTTCCGTGTAGGGTATTACTGGGTCAACCCCAACAGGCGCTTAGCCTCCTGCAACTCCGTCCCTTCCGGCGGCAACACCAAATCCGAAGGCTCCAACGCGTGCGGGTCCAAGCGGTCGCCGGTGCGCACCACCTCCACCGCGTCGTGAAAAATCCGCTGAAACGCCGCCGCGTCGTCCGACTCCAGCGCCTTCAGCAAGTCGTCGTCGAGCACTCTCAGCATATCGAATGCGTCATCCGTCAGCCGGTATTGTGCGTCGGCCATGATGCGCACGATCACGGGGCATCGCCCTTTCCCAATTCTGCCTTCATCTTCGCCAACTCGTCTTGCACGCTCGTGTTCGCATGCATTTTGTCCAATTCGTCGCGAATCGAATCCCCGGTGCCGGGGTTCAACTCCAGTTTCCCACTGTCGGCGATTTCGTCAATCGCCTCCGCACGCGCTTGCAAGGCCTGGGTCTTGTCCTGGGCACGCTCCAGCGCCATGTGCAGATCCGCCATATCCTCCCCCAATCCGTGGGTTGCCTCGCCGATCCGAACCTGCGCTTGGGCGGCGGAATATTGGGCCTTGATGACCTCCTTTTGGGTGCGAAACATTTCCACCTTGGTCTTGAGCTTTTCCTGCAGGTCCATCATCCGCGCTTCTTCCCGGGCCAGATCCTCAATTTGCTTTTCCAGCCCGCTGAGCTGACCCTGAATGGTCTGTTTGCGGCTCAAGGCGTCGGTGGCCAGGTCGTCGCGGCCCGCTGCCACCGCGTCGCGGGCGTCCTGATCCCATTGCTCGATCTGCTGTTGCAACCGGTCGCGCTGCAGCTCAATACGCTTTTTGGAGGTGACCACCTCGGCCACGCCCCGGCGGATGTTCTGCAACTGCTCGATTTGCTTCTGGTACGAATACTCCAACGTCTCTCTGGGGTCTTCGGCCCGGTCCAGGGCCGTATTCACTTTCGACTTAAAAATTGTCGAAAAGCGTGATAACAATCCCATCGATGTCCCTCCCCGTTTGCCTTCAGTATATGCCTCTCTGAGCGATAAACACAACCAACGCCCGCCCATTTTAAAGGCACCCTGGCACACTATCCGCAATGAAGAAGAGAGGTGAAACTGGTGAGGTCAGCAGATGCCGCTACCAGGAACGTCGGCGCTGTACCCTGACCTTGGCGGGAGCCCGGGTTCGCCGCGCAATATCCTCTGGTCAGCCACGTTCAAGAACTCTCCGCATAACGCGCAACGTGGGTCCGACGGCGCACTGCGACCTATGCCGATAAGCCCACCCAGGTCCGGGCAGAAATCCGGTTACATCTTGGCGGCGCTATGGGCGGCGCCGCCGACCAGCTCGCGGGGCCTCTCCACGCGCGCGTGGGCCACGGCGGCGCCCACGAAGCCGGAAAATAGCGGGTGCGGACGATTCGGCCGCGAGCCGAACTCCGGATGAAACTGAGTGCCTAAAAACCACGGATGATCGCCGAGTTCCATCACCTCCACCAGACGCCGGTCGGGCGAAAGGCCGGAAGCCACCAGTCCATGCGCGGCCAGGGTTTCCCGAAAGCGGTTATTAACCTCAAAGCGGTGCCGGTGGCGCTCAAACACCAGGGGCTTGCCATACACGGCGTAAGCCAAGGTGTTGGGTTGGATCTGGCAAGGATAGCTGCCAAGTCGCATAGTCCCGCCCAAATCCTTCACTTCCTGCTGATCAGGCATCAGGTCGATGACAGGGTATTTCGCCTTCGGCACAAATTCCGTCGAATTGGCCTCCCTGAATCCAGCCAGGTGTCGGGCCACCTCGATCACGGTGGCCTGCAATCCCATACAAATGCCCAAAAACGGAACCCGTTGCTCGCGCACCCACTGGATAGCCCGGATCATGCCCTCCACCCCGCGGTAGCCAAACCCGCCTGGAACCAACACGCCATCCACGCCCTCCAGCAACGCCTCGGCCTGGTCCGGATTCACCTCCAAGGCCTGGGAATCAATCCAACGGATGTCCACCCCTACCCGGTTGGGAATGCCGCCGTGCATCAAAGCCTCAACCACGCTCATGTACGCGTCGGGCAGAGCAACGTATTTGCCCACCATGGCAATGGTCACCCGGCTTTCCAAGTTTCGTACCCGCTCCACCATGGCTGGCCACTCGCCCAACTGGGGCGGACTGCCGTCCAGGCGGAGCCGTTCGGCCACAATGTCATCCAGCCCCTCCGCGTGCAGCATCAGCGGCACGGCATAAATCGAGTCGGCGTCAACATTTTGGATCACCGCGCGCCGTTCCACATCACACAAATTAGCAATCTTGTCACGCATGTCGGCAGACAAGGGTTGCTCGGTGCGACATACGATGACGTCGGGCTGAATTCCGATCGAGCGCAGTTCCTTCACCGAGTGTTGGGTAGGCTTGGTCTTCGCTTCCATGGCCGAGCGTAAGAACGGCACCAAGGTAACATGGATGAACATAACTGAGTCGCGTCCGACGTCGCTGCGCATTTGTCGAATGGCCTCCAGAAAAGGCAGGCTCTCGATGTCGCCGACCGTGCCTCCGATCTCCACTAATATCACGTCCGCCCCCGAGGCTTCCGAGACTCGGCGAAGTCGCCGCTTAATCTCGTTCGTAATGTGGGGGATGACCTGGACCGTCCCCCCCAGAAAATCTCCCCGCCGCTCCTGGAGGATGGTTGACCAGTAAATGCTGCCGGTGGTCACGTTGTTGACTTGACTTAAATTGCCGTCCAAAAATCGTTCATAATGACCAAGATCGAGATCGGTTTCGGCTCCGTCTTCGGTCACAAACACTTCTCCATGCTGCAATGGGCTCATGGTCCCTGGGTCGACGTTGATATACGGATCCAGCTTCAGCGCGGTCACTTTCAGACCCCGACTTTTCAACAGCCGTCCCAGCGACGCGGCGGTAATGCCTTTGCCTAGGGAGGAGACCACCCCTCCCGTGATGAATACGTATTTTGCTATCATCATTCCCGCTCCTAACCGCCCAAGTCGTTGGCACGACTACTGCCAGTTCTCCTCGTCATCCGTTTCTTCAGCCTCGTCGGCGTCGTGGGACACCCGGTCGCGGACCGCACCTCTCGCCGCTCCGTGCGAAGACCATTCCTTGAGCCCCCATTCGGTGGCTCCGCGGCAGACGAACCGAATATCCATATTGAGCTCGGTGTAGATCTGAGCCACTTTGCGCGGTTCACGGTCCAAGCCCATCGCTGCCAGCACCTCGTCCAGCAGGTCGTGAACTTCCAGCGGATGGCCCCGCTCCTTGAGAATTTGATAGGCGACCTCGGTGGCCCGCATCTTGCACCTCCAACTTTGGGTGGTTTTTCTCGTGTATTATAACATCTTCACAGCCGACCCCGACAGTGGGCGGGTGCGCCGGACTCCCTTTCCCCCCGCTGGCCAGTTCGGCGGGGGTTCTTTAGGATGTCGTGTCAACAGTTGCCCCTAGCTTGTCCATAAATCTCGATTCATTCGTTGCCCGTATATATGGCTACAGTTGGATCGATTGCATGTATATGGTATGTCCCCCCCCCCCCGATTCTGCGGCTGTAGTAAATGGACAAGCTCCTTGACAGACCTCCTGGACAATCTCCAAAGCGTGGCCGACCGCGTCGTGTCGGTCAACGATAGACTCGATCGCTTCCAAGCCGCGACCAATCGGCTGGATACTGGTGTTTTGTGCCTCGAAGCCCCCTCATCCGGAGGCTCATAGCACCCCCCCCGTTTGCGTGTTGTGCCGGCGGCTGCGCGAGGGACCTTTCTTTTTGTGTGAGCCAATAATTGGGGACGTCTCTTGCCGTCTCCGCCGCCGGCGGCGCCGCGCCCAAGGCCAAGTATAATCCCTACGCGAAAAATCGCCCCATGACTATGTTGGGGTACGGCGCGGGCATTATGTTCAATTTTGGCGATGGCCGGGAAATCAATGGGTTCGGATATAGTTGGGCCTTACTGCGCACCGCCAAAGAAATTCCCCATCGATATAGACGGATTGGGACAATCGCGCGCCCATCTTTGTTGCGACGTATGACAGGGCGCAAAAGGACTTTGGCCATGGCGTCCGATACTCAACTCGGCCGATCGAAGCGATAAAACAGGAGCACTGCTCGCCGTCGATGGTGGGAGGGGTCAATCCCCGGTGCGATCATTCCAGAGTCGGGCGCTAAATCGAGATTTTCGGTGAGGAGTTTGTGCAACTCCTCGAATGACAAGTCTGCATGATTAATCGGGAGAACAAGTCGGAGGCACCACGTTACCGATTCTCGCCATCCTGACGGTGCAGGGGCGAGCTCTTGGCTTCGGCCAAGGGAATGGTTAGCACCACAGCTGTACCCCCCAAGGCCGACCGTTGGATGGTCAGAATTCCTCCATGAGCACGGACGATGGATTTGACCACGGTCAAGCCAATGCCCTCACCACGAGACTCCGTGTCGAGTCGAATGGTTCGCCCAACGATGCGTTCTCGTTCTTCTTCGGGGATTCCCTTGCCCGAATCTTCCACTACGATGACGCCGTGGCCGCGAATTTCGGAATATTGAGCACTAAGACGGATAGTTCCCCCGCGAGGTGTGTGACGAAGCGCATTAGCCAGCAAATTATGCAGAGCCTCTTGGATACCTTCAGGATCCGCGTCGAATTTCAACCTGGGGTCCAGATACAATTCTGGGGCAATTGCACCTGAAGCGAGGGCGGGCTGATACAAATTCCAGACGGACGATACGAGGTCTTCGCAGTCCACCTCTTCAAAATGGTAGAAATAGGAGGACAGAGGCGCTGCGTCAGGAAGGCGGTTGGTCAGTTGTCGAATGCGTTCGATTTCTGTGACCAACGACTTGCCGTCGTGATGAGTATCCTCTATCCAGGCATGGCTGTAGGACAAGATCGCTGTAAGGGGCGTGCGAATCTCATGCGCCAGGTCTTCCAACCGTTCTTGTCGCTGCTGTTCGGCGTGTTTAAACGTTTGAACCACGTCGTTTAAGGCGTATGCCAGTTGCGACAGCTCCGTGAGTGAAGGCGAAGCAATTTCAACATTTGTTGCTCCGCGGCCAATCGCATGCGCACCTCGCGTCAGCGCCTCGAGTGGGCGGGTAAGCGAGCGCGACACGTACTGGGCAACAATCCACCCCAAGACGAGGGCAACCACGGCGGAAACGGCGATATTAAGCTCCATCGCGTGTAAGAAGTGCAGCAAGGCATCAAGCCCCATGTGTGATGCGCCGACCATCCCAGGTATGTGATGATTCTTAGCTAGATGCCGCAAATGGCGGAGATATTCATCGAGGTATAGGGTGATGCTTAACCACAGTCCCAGCCCGAAGACGGCCAGCATGGTCACCATGATGGCCAAGAAGCTTACCCTAAGATATCGGCGCACGCTCATTGGCCATTCCTACGGAATCGGTAACCTATGCCCCAGACCGTCTCGATCCAACGGGGAGTTTTGGGATTGGACTCAATCTTGGCGCGCAGAGTGGCGATGTGCACATCGATCGAGCGAGGTGTCGAGGCCGAATCGTCATCCCATCCGTGTAGACGATCAAGCAATTGATCTCGGGAGTATATACGGCCCGCAGCGCTCAAGAGCGTCTGCAGAATGGTAAACTCGGAGGCGGTCAGGGGAACCCGATCTGCCCCGCGCAGACATATTTTGTGGACCGTATCCACTCGATAGGGGCCGAAGGAGAATTCGGGGGTCCCATCTGTGGGCAACGGCATCAGGCGGCGTTGGACCGCTTCGATCCGGGCCAAGAGCTCTCGGGCTTCAAAGGGTTTTACCAGATAGTCGTCCGCGCCGCTTTGCAAGAGTTGTACCCGGCGATCAAGGTCGGCTATTGCCGAGATTACGATGATGGGGATCGATGTGTGCCGTCGTATCGCTTTCATTAAATCCCAGCCTTGGCGGTCTGGCAACATCAAATCAATAATCGCGAACTCGATATGCTGGCGTTGCATCAGGTCGAGTGCTGCCGCAGCATTGGGCGCTTGCTGCACGCTATAACCGGCATTTTCCAACATGGTGACAAGACCGCGCAAGATGGCGGCATCATCGTCAACCACAAGCACTTCCAATCCATATTCACCTGCCTCAAAACAGGGTAGCAGGGGATTCGTTTATATCTGTCCCCTGCTACCCATCATACCTGACTACGGGCGCTTAACCGCCGTGACCGTGCAGACCGGCCCAAGGTGGCTTGCCGTGCCCACGAAGAGTCTTCCCATCCAATGTGCGTACGTGCAGGAAATGACCGGATAGGTTGCCGGTGATTCTCCCGGTTTGGCCATTGGCTGAGGCCAAAGCGCTCTCCATCACGTACCAGGGCGGCCCCAAGCGCAGTTGGTAGGTCAGTCCGTTCGACGTCGCAAGGGCAATTTCACGATTCATCACCGAGATTTGGCCACTTAGGGTGGTTAGTGTCAACGTGGAATCGGGGGCCGTGTCACGCTGCTTTTGGTGATGGGCCACGGCGGGAGGAGTGCCATGAGCAAAGGTGGCCGCAGGAAGAGCCACTAACCCGCCCGTTAACGCCATCGCCGTAGACAAGTGAATCCATAGTTTGCGGAAAATCATAATGCGCACCTCCTATGTGGATGAACCAACAAACAAGGCCATCTTAGCGTGGAGATTTTAGGAAAGTGTTAGGATCTGGTGGTATCGAAAATTCAATTGGCCACGCAGCAGGCGTGCACAGTTAGGGACGGGCTCACTGTTGCAAGGATCCAAGCACCGTCGATGAGCATGAATGTCCGCGCATGTCTCTGTTGGGGATCGGCATACGGTGGAGCCTAAGCACCCTGGGCAGTGATGGCAATATATTGATGTTTATATACTTTAGCAGGTGATTTCCTTCACCGTTCCATCAAAAGGGTTCGGGCACAAGTACAGCGCTATCCGTTTATGGAACTCGAGCATATCTCCATCTCCGGGCGCGAGGTGGCTTCCCTGGGCATCATTCTGCTCACTTCGTGCAAGCTCGGCGCAACAAATCCGCAACCGGGAAGCAACCCCAACCACCTCCTCGAACAATGCGGGAGGTATATCCCGTGCACTTTCCACCCGCACGTCAAAGGCCCGAATAGATTCGGTCAGGTAGCGAAAATCGACCCGGGCCAACCGACCCCGAATTCGATGAGCAAGACATCAGTCTCCGCCAGTCGCCCAGCACGCGCGAGACCGCGCTTGTCATTAATGCCGCGCGTCGGTAACCGCCAATAGCCGTTTCTATTCTAAATACTCAGCACAAAAGACTTTGCACAGGTGATTCGACAGCCAGAATACAAGCACGGCCGAACTTCCTCAAACTAAGACGGCACAACTATCGGCGATGTTAGAGTAGGTAGCCCGGGTGAATTTCGCGCCCAGGCCCTTTCAGAACCGGACGTAAATCTCTCAGCTCATCCCGCTCCCATCATCCAGCAGCCGTACCGGCTGTGCTTGGCACATCGGCTCCTCCCTTGCGGTTGACCCATGTCTCAATACAAGATGACGCGGGCGAGCCCGTTTTGCTCAACTTCCATTACGAAGCGTCATCACTACTACGGGCTGCTCTGCCCCTCTCCGTGGCCCCGGTACTTTCAGCCTTTGCCGCTTATGCCTTTTCCCTTCCCATTCACGAGAGGTTCCCACGTTCCCGACCGGAGCCTGTGCCGCGTTCACGCCGCCTCTATGTCGGCCACCATCGGGACAGTAAACAGGTGTCTTCCAGACTTATCCCGGGGTAAGGACGCCCCCCTCCGGTGTTGATGACGTCCCTACGCTTTCGACACTTCTGCAGCGGCTCACGTTTGTTCGTCTCCATCGGCACGCACTTGCCGCGCCTTTTCCCGTAACGCTCACCACCATGGCTTTTGACCACAGCAGCTTACGGTGGTTTGGAGCCTCCGCCTGTACAGCGGCTCCGAGAGGCCTTCCCTCATCTCACGGTTTTTTTGTACGGTATCAGTCGCTGGGCAAGAACCCGTTTCTGCCCGACCACGCTGTCGATCCAGCTTGCCGTCATCGGCTTGTCTTGCAGGCGATGTCCGGTGGGGGTGCGCTGGATATTGAATTATTTTTGCGAGTTCCCATCGTCGCCAGATCTTCGGCATGACCCGAACCTTACGTTAGATCGCAGTTAGCCCGCCGATGTCGGCATTTCTACGGAATTTTGGTGATTTCCCCGATAAACGACCGACATACGCAATTACCTCCCGTGAATAGTCCATTTTTAGACAATTGCTTTCGACATCTTTCCTTTTCTTGGTTGACAAACCAACACACAACCCCATAAACTGAACAGGAAATATCTTAGCCGAATCCCCGTCGATGTG
>JAJZXX010000249.1 GCA_021806205.1 Bacillota bacterium
CCGGGTCAATCACCCAATATTCGCGCACGCCAAACCGGGCATAGAGGTGTCCTTTGACGCCTAAATCGCGGTCACGGGTACTAGGTGACAGGACTTCCACCACGATGTCTGGGGCACCTTGCACATTAGCGTCGGTCACAATGTCCAAGCGGTTCTGACAAACAAAGAGGACATCAGGTTCGACCACGTTGTAACGGTCAAAGACAACATCAAACGGGGCAATAAATCCTTGACCCAGATGGTGTTCTTTCAAGGTCGTAAAAAACAAAAAGACTGCCTGGACCGTTAACTGGTGTTTACGGTTGGGCGCAGGACTCACGGCCAGATCCCCTTCCACGACTTCATAACGTTTGCCGTCGTCGGGCATCTGGGCTAAATCATCTTGGGAAAAGATGGGACGAATAACATCCATCATGAAGACGTCCTCTCGTGAGCTTCTCTCTCATAGGTGATCGTCTTGTCTCGCTAACTCTCTTAAGAGTAGTCTATTCTGCCCACCCAGTACCGTCAAGTTTTCGATTTGCGATCTTGCCGGTGACTCGCACCAGGTCTATCCTAGATTGAGGACAGTTCTCGAACAAAACAGGCGAGTGCTATGGGGCGGGATCGGCACACGCCCCATTCGCATCAAAACCTGCATTGCACTGGGTGGCTGTCACCTTGTTGTCATCCGCCGTGATTACGTGTGCTGTCTTTCCCGCTATTCCGCTGGTCCTGGCCGACTGGTTCTGCCGATAACTTCAGTCGTCCGGCAATGGAACTGGGCGCCGAGCAGGGGAGGGGAATCCGCAAGGCCGCAGGCGTCGCGGGTTTAGCCCTTACGCGATCAGGCGATAACACTCTGGATAATTATCCAGGTCATCGGGTCTTAGGTGATTCCCTCTAATCACCCCGTACGACACGGAACCTTCGTTGACGAAACATTCGTTCATGAGTAAAATTGGTGATTGACGCCAACTATACTGTCCGCCGATGACATTCGACGATTTAGGCGGCCGCGTCATACCGCTGGAATTTTAGGGTTAGTAGGGTCTTGAGTTTCTTGCGATGCCGGTCCTGGGTTTGATCCAAACACTCCTCGATGGCCTGCTTAACCGGGGCGAACGTGGCATAGGAGTGGCCATGGAGACATTCGGCTTTTACGAACTTCCACAGCCGTTCAATGAGGTTAAGATTCGGCGAATAACTGGGAAGCCAGCGAAGCGTAATCCCGAGGCGGTCCGCCTCGGCCATGACATAGCGGTTGCGCTGGTAGCGGGCGTTATCCAGAACGATGGTGATGGGATGATCGGTGAAACGCTCCGCCAAGCGTTTGAGCAGCGTGACGACACTCTCGCCATTAATGTAGGTGTCGTTGGTAACCGTGATCACTTCCCGCGTGATGGCGTGAAGCGCACCCAAGACATTAAAGCGCTGACGGCCGGAGGGCGTCGGCAGGAAGACGCACGTCAAACACTAGAGGTAGCCGAGCCAGGCACCCAAGACGAAGTGGGCCGCGTCGACGAACAAGATGTGGCGTGTGCCCGCCTGTGCTTCTTCTAACGCCAGGGTGAGGTGAGTATCCAAGAATAGTTTTTGCGCGACCGGGTCGGCTTTGGCCGGGATGGGCCCGGTTTTGCGATGGGAAAACCCGTTTTTTTTAGCCACATGCGGACTGCCGTCGGACTGCGGCGGATCCCCGTAAGCGCTTCGATGCGCTCCATCGCCTCCTGCACGGTGTGGGGCGGGTTCGCGCGAAACTCCTCCCGCAAGGTGTCGAGGTGGGCATCGAGCGCCGCGGATGTCGGATGGGGGTTGAACCGACGCAAGGGCCCAAGTCCGCCGGCCTCATAGGCATGCACATAATTACGCACAGTGCCTTCCGTAATTCCTACAATGCGCACCACTTCGTGGCGCGGTAGGCCAAGACCAGTGAGATAGAGGACTTCCATTTTTGACATCCTTGCCAGACGGTGTAGCGCTGTAACTGCCAGGTGTCACCGCCATTGATAGTATGAAAAAGGTACCAGGATTGTTGGGCGGTGGCCGGAGGGCCTCCTACCAAAAACCATTGGGAATTTGGTGTGCCACGACTCAGGCCAAGGCTAATGCCGTGATACCAATTGTGAACCCGTTCCAGTTTAGTGACCGCTTGGGTCGTGGTGAGTAGCGGGGGATGCTGCCAGTTGGCTATAATCGCGTGCGCTAAAGGCGACGATGATGCGGAACCCGTTTGCATATCCACGGTCAGCGAGTCTTCGGTTCCCTTTCGGGTGACAATATTGATGGTCACCTCACTGCCGGAATCGTAACGCGATACATAGGGTGAGGTGCCGCGGGGGATCACGCCGCCATCCTGGGGTTGCAGCGGCAAAATCTGAAAGGCACTGCGGGGATTATAGAGCGTGCGCGCCAAGGTAATGGTGGCAGACGGTCCCGTAATGGTCCAAGTGGTGGTTCCCAACGAATTGGAGGGCCCACCACTTTCCTTAAAGCCTTGGGGCACGCGCACGGCCATGTGCCAGAGATGGATGGTATTGCGCAACACCGGGGTTTTGGCGGCTTGGGTCGGGGTGGATACCGTGAACAAGGCTAAAATCGCACCGAATAGCCAGACGACCTTTTGAATGCGGATGCTCACCACCATCCACCCCTTTAATGGAGCAACGCCGATTATCCCCGCAAGGTCACGGTCGATGTAAAGAACATGAACGGCATAAGGACAGATACCTTAGATGTGTTTTGGGGAACCAAGCCGAATGGCTCATCGGACGTGCTGAATTCGCGACAGGACTTGGGAGGGTTTTCTCGGGGCATCCGCCAAGCTATGGCTTCAAACCGAGCGATACGCTGGTCATTCGGTCCGGGGAAGTATGCATAAACAATCTCGCGGGTCTCAGTCTCATGCAAACCCGCTGAACGATGGCGTTAGGGCGTTGCTTTGTGCTTGCCATTAGTCCGGTTCATCCTTGAGGTCGATCCCAAATAGGGTGTTTAAATTCTCGGTGTTGGTGTCTAAAACTCGCTCACTCTTCTGCCGAGCCTTTTGCAAGAGGGTTTCCGTCTTTTCCTGAACGGCTTGGCTAATCAGATCGTCCACGGCCACTTGGCGCAATTGAAAAAAGAGCAGGGGGTTTTCGTCTAGACGCGTCCCAACGCCATAGAGGACGGCCGATACATGTTTACACAGGCTGGCCCAGTCCGGGCACGAACATTCGAGGTGAATCTCGGCGGGGGTAGGAAAAAGCCCGCCCTGTTCTTGAAATAGTGTAGCCAACGCCTTGGGAAAGCGACCGTCAATGAGGTCGGGCAGGGAGGGAATCAGACCTTGACACGCCTGGGTGAGCGATTCCCAGCTTTGGTCATCCATCGGGTCAATATCCACGACGACCTGATAGGGCTTGGCACGGCTTCCCTGTACTAAGGCGTTGACGGATCCGGCTTGGATGGAAAGATCTAAAACCGCGCCATGACGAACATAAGAGCGCCCCCGGCCGATCCGGTTGGCGAAGTCCGCGTATCGCCCCAAATTGCGATTCCAGGCCTCACCCCACCAGGTCTCGGCCAGCTTGCGCCCCGATACCACGACCGGATTGATGGCGGGATTCTTCTTGCGGAGTGCTTTAACGGCCTGGGCGGCCCTGGCGCGCCGCTCTGCCACCGATATGTAAGGCGGGTAAAAGTCATCTTGATCGTATCGCGACATCGGCGCCCGCGACCTCCAATCGGAACAGATTGTGTAACGCTTCATCGTCGAGATCGCCAATCCAGCGTTCGCCCAGCGCGGGCACAACGTCCTCGGCCAGCCCCCGCTTATCAGCCATCATCGCGTCAATTTTCTCTTCAATTGTAGCCTCAGTGACAAATTTATGCACCATGACATTACGAGTTTGTCCGATGCGAAAGGCACGGTCGGTGGCTTGATTTTCCACGGCCGGATTCCACCAGCGGTCAAAATGCACGACGTGGCTGGCGCGGGTGAGATTCAGGCCTACGCCTCCCGCTTTCAACGACAGCACCATAAAGGGTATATACGAATCATCTTGAAAGCGTTTTACCAGGTCGTGGCGCGTCCGAACCGGCGTGTTGCCGTGCAAAACCAGGCCCGGCTGGTGGAACAGGGTCTCCAAGAAGCGGGAAAGGGGTTCGGTCATCTCGCGAAACTGGGTAAAGATCAGCACGCGTTCCCGTTTATCATAGATGACCTCAGCGATTTCCTGAAGACGTTGAAACTTGCCGCTGTCGCGCGGTTCAAAGCCTGTCTGTCCCAAATATTGGTCGGGATGATTGCAAATCTGCTTTAACTTCATGAGCGAGGCTAATACCAGTCCCCGCCGTTCGTCTCCGGGTAACGAGCGGAGTTTTTGATCCAGATCATGGACGACTTCAAGATATAAGGCGGTTTGACGGCGGGTGAGCCTTGCCCGGGCGGTGATTTCGATTTTTTCGGGAAGGTCCTGAATGACCCGTTGGTCGGTTTTTAAGCGGCGAAGAATAAAGGGGCTCACAACCTCCTTCAGTGGCGCGTAGCCTTCGGGGTGATCCTTTAAGGCTTTGGTTAATCGCGTAAATTCTGAGGCGGATCCTAAAAGCCCCGGATTGAGAAAATTAAACAGCGACCACAAGTCGAACAGACGATTCTCGATGGGGGTGCCGGTCAAGGCGATGCGAAAGCGGCTTTTGAGGGACCGCACCGCCCGCGCGGTTTTCGTGGTGGGATTTTTGACGGCTTGGGCTTCATCCAAGACCACCACATCCCAGGAACGGGCCGGCAACCCGTCCTCGCGCTGAATCATGCCATAGGTAGTCAGTACGATATCGCTGGTGACGGGCTCGACTGATTTTTGCGCCAGTCCATCGGGTGCCGAAGGGTGGGCCACCCGCACGGTGAGCTGGGGCGTGAACTGGGATATCTCATGAAGCCAGTTCCCTAACAGGGAGGCGGGCGCTACCACCAACGCGGCGAGCGGTCCCGCCTGCCTTAAGGTGGTCAAAAGGGTCAAGACTTGAAGAGTCTTGCCTAATCCCATGTCATCGGCCAACAGGGCCCCCAGTCCCAATCGGGCCATGTCGGCCAGCCAAGCCGCCCCTTGATGCTGGTAGTCGCGCAGATGAGCCTTCACGGGGCTTACGTCTAACGTGGTGCGGTGATGCGCTTGGCCGTGCTTGAGGCGATCCATGAGCTCGTTAAACCCCGTTCCATGGCTGACCTCAATAGATTTCCAGGTCGCATCCAGCGATCCGTCCTCACCGCGATACAGATCTAAGCGCATGGCGTCCAAAAAACTGATGGACCCGGATTGCCGGGCTAGTCGTTCGTAGGACTGAAGCAATTGGGACAGGGCCTCATGGTCCACCTCGACCCATTTTCCCTTAAGAAACGCCAGACCTTCGGTCTGGGCGAGAAGCTCTTGGATTTCCTCAGGCGTGATGGCTTGGTCCCCCAGGGCCAGATTCGCGTGAAAGTCTAAGAGGGCATTGACGCCAATGCGGCTGGGGACATCCTGTTGGCCGATGGCCACCCGGGCGCGTATGCGCGATCCGGGACTTTGCCACCATCGGGGAATCCGGCATAAAATGCCGCTGCGCTCATACAGCGGCACCTCTTTGAGAAAGGTGTAGGCTTCTTGACTGGTGAGTTTTAAGGGGTGGAAGATCTCCCCGGATTCCATCAGCCCCGAAATGAATGGACTGGCCTCACCGGCCCGACTGACCGTGGACAAGAGCGACAGGAGGCGGGGCTGGTCGGTTTGGTATTCCGTCAAGGCGTTTTTTAAGGGGACCTGGGATCCCCCACCCGTGCTGTCGGGGGCGTAGGTAGCCAAAAAGGCGAAGGGTGTTGTCGCGTCTTTACTTTCTACCAAATGAAAGCAAACCCGACCTAAGGGCCTGCGGTCGGCGTGGTGCGATTGGAAGTATTCAGTGACCGTACCCGAAAAATCCTGGATATCCTTTCGGAATGCTTCGCCGAGGCGATCCCAGATCATGGTCAGCCACTTGGAATCCAGATGTTCTTGACCGAGGAGATAGGGGGCGGCGGCCAGGGCTTCTTGGATAGCTTCGTCGGTGGGTGCCACCTCGACGTGTTCGGCGATGGCATCCAGATTATCCACTGTAGTGAGTGTTACCACAAAGTGTCGGGCCCATGATAGCAAGAACCCCAGGGAGTCGGAGGTTAGAAGGTGAGGCCGTTCCAAACCCACCTGAAGGAGGGCGTGCCATGGATCCGCCAGGACACTTTCATAAAACGCGTGTTGGGCGTCCCACTGGTCTTGATCGGGTGGATCGGAAACCGGCGACCATTGAAGCTCGAATCCGGCCGGTTTTACGATGACGATAAGTTCTTCGGGCAATAAAGCGGCGTAGTTGGTCATAAATGCCTCCCTGCGTTGTTGTCTCCTATTATAGCTAAATGGGTCTAACCTCGGGGAATGGGTCGGAAGGGCGGCGTTTGATCGCTCGTAGCCCCGAGGCCAAGCTTTGAATGTCCATGAAGAACGTGCCTGTGAGACGGGCTGGGACACCCGCCAACCCGAGACAAGCGGTGTCACGTGAACCGGCGGGAAGGCTCGAGACCCTTTGTCGCACAGGAAATCTAAAAGTCGGTGTGAATGTGGGCGGGCCGCCCCCCGCCCTTTGTCTTTGAAGGGTCCTTGCGGGTCATTTCAACGCAATAAGACACCTATGAGAATCGCTTTGAGACCGTGCGGCAGCTCTACCAGGCCGGACTCGAGCGGCCCTCAGGCGTTTCCAACAGTCGCGCGCTTATCAAGCTGGCTTGCACGGAAACTTTCGCCTGACGCGAAAGGCTGACTAAGAGTTCGGGCGGCGTCCTTGGCTTGAGCGCGCCATGCCGGGGGATGAATCCGGAAATGCCTAGTCGCAATATGTCACCGTGGTCCGTCACGCTTGGATTGGCGATCATGTGGATGCTGTTATTGGACAGACACTTACTCAGCGGTCCTTTCAAGCCGTCAACCGCCTGGCGTTGGGGAGTGCGAAAAAGTCCGGTTTAAGGGGAAGCGGGAAGTCGATCGGATCGATAGTCTCGAAGGGATCTAATGCTGTCGGCCTCCAGCGGCGTAATGGGTGCTGAACCGGTGCCACCAGGTTCGTCCCATCGCTCAGCACGCCGATCGCGGTCCGGCGATTGGCCCAACGCATCAAATCCGTGTGACTCGTGCGGCGCACCATCAAAGGCGGTCTTAGATGGTTCGCCCAACCCGTGGGTGATAGGGCGGCGATGCAAAAACTGATCTGAAGACCGGTTCTTTCAAACACACCCTTTCAAGCGAGAGTTCGGGGTTGGATATTGCTCTCTCGACGATTGTGTCGTCGGGGAGATGCTGGCGGCACGGCAGGCATTCGCCGCAGGGGCCGTCCGCGACTACGCAGCCATTCGCCGCCTTTAGCGGCATCATGACCGGCAACGCCGGGCGAATCAGCCGGAGTGCTATGATGCCCGCCCAGACGCGTGCCCGAGTCAGAGCGGATCATCTCCGAAAGAGCCGGATTTGCCGGTGTTCCGACACTGGGTGGAGCTGACCCGTGGTCATATCGGAACTTGGCCAGGAGACTACTTTTTTGGGCTATTTGCAATCTACGGTTGGATGGCCTTCGACTTCATCTCGACGAATTTGGCCTGTTTTGTGCAAAACATGGTGGACTGGGTCTTCGGAATAATCCTCTGTATTGTGCAAAATACGGGTGGACTACCCCTTGGGTTTGAGGGTCCCTTAATGCACATTCTGGCCGGAATGTGCGATAAGTCTGCCCTGTCCAAACTGCATAAATCTGTCGAACGAGGTACACTAGAACAACGCATTCCTCTGTATCATCGGCTATGTGCAAAATGTGGTTGGATTTCCTCGTTTCTTGGCCTAATCTTCCGTTCTCGGCACGACCGGCCAAGGTTGGAATATGCGGTTCGTATTGACGGCATGCTACCCCGCCTCTGGTTGGAATCCGCCTACGACGAGCTCTACGAACCATGGTCAAGCGCAGACGCTACTGCGCTATCGCCCCCAAAGCTTCCTGATTGCCGCCGTCAAGATTTTCAATGACGTTGTAGAAATTCTCCGGAACAAAGGAGGACAGGGGGGCCAAATCTAAGGCACGGAGCCTTCGATTCATGACGCGCTCGTCAAACGGTTCGCCCCCGGCCAACGTCTGAGCATTCGGCGTGGCGGCCTCCCGCACGGTGGTCATCGGTGTGGTAATGATGAGGTACACATCGTAATCGGCTGGGTTGTAGTGATGCGGCCAGTGGTCGATGGCGATTTTTAGCGTGGTCGCATAGGGATTATGCGGATCGGGACTGGACTGGTTGATCGGTTTGACCACGGTGAACGCCAACGACGCCTGACTCGGCTCGGGCTTCGCGGTGAGGCGCGGCGTCTTCAAGAACGGCGTTTCGTTTAGCTGGACGGCTTACGGTGATATTGATGCGCCGAACCCTTAGGAGGCCAGATGGTGCGCTTAGCGTGGGGATTAGTCTTGCTTCTACCAGCTATCGGATTAGCAGGCTGTGGGCAGGGCCATGGGACCACCGGGGTTGACCAGCCATGGCCCTCGGCTCAGCAATGGATTAACGCGCACGTCAGCCCCAGGCCGGGGGTTGTCTTTGATGGCGCAGCGGGACACCCCGTTGGAGGATGGGAAACCATGACCTTTGATACGGTCCGACGGGTGCACGTGCGCGTGAACGCCCATGGCCTGCACTTACCGAAATACGCCACGTTATTAGTAAGCGTAGCGCGGGGCCCTCGACATCCGGTTGTCGCCGTATTTTATCAGTCTGAGCATTCGAAGACGCCAACGCTCATATTTAAAAGAGCCCGTCGGTAAGGGAGTGACCTCGGACACGGATGTGAATTTGCTCGATACCCTTGACATGGATTCGCTACCTCGGAAGAAAATCCTTGCTGGACATCCCTTTAGTGCACTAAGGAAGGCAACACGGTTTTCAATACCGGCATGGCTTGCAGGTAATCATTGGGATAGCCGCCAAACGAGCCCTGCCTCACAAATTCAAACCCGGCCTTGAGGTAGAATCGCAATCGCCCGATGACTCCAGGTTTGGGTATGCAAAAAGATATCGCGGTCGCCCTCCAACCACACCAACCGTTGGAGGCATTCGGAGACCAATGCCTTGGCCAGACCCAGTCCCTGGGAGTCAGGGCGGACCGCCAACCAATGGAGGGAGGGATCTCGCCGCTTGTCGGTCGTGTTCCACCAACTCGTAATGGTGCCCACCGCGCCACCGTCGGGGCCGCGCACGAACACACAGCGACGGGTCAGTTCATCGCGATAAGGCAGATATGTCGCTTGAAAGTAGGTGAGAGCCGCGCCGTCCGTCATGAATTCTCCCACCGAGGTCTCGATGCGGGCCCACGGGACTTCGTCCCCGGGAACAAACTCCGCCATAGAGAACCCGGACGGTAGCCGATGTATAGCGATGGGCAACCCCGCACGACGTCTCATGATGACATTAAAATACGGCAAGGTTTTATCGAGCATAATCGCATCACCACCTCTCTCCCGCAGTGCTTTACTCGTTCCACCCCGTCCGCTTTGGGTAAGAGATTAATCGCCGTGTAATTGTCGTAAGAGGCCGTAGCATCGCTTAAGACCCACACCTCCGAGATTTTCTTGTCGTGGAAGTGGAATAAGGCCACGCCGACATATGCAATCGCTTGATGCGTGGGCGGTATCCCGAAAATTTCTCCTTGGTGCGTTCCTCGATAGGTCAACCGGGCAAAGGATTTGTCGCCTTCCGTCACAACGTCCTCCACGTAATTCTTGAAGTCCGGGAACGCCTTGTGGATGTAGTCTACATATTGACCGAACTCGCCATAGCCCACGGCAGATTGTCCCAAAGAGCCCCGGAACCGGATATCTTCGGCCAACAATTCGGGGAAGAGACCTTTGTCGAAGTGACTCCACATCTCATTGTAGAATCGGCTAATGAGGTGGACATTCTGGTTTGCCGACACATTTTCACCTCTCGCCATCGTTCTTGGTTTCCCTCCTACAGCATATTCCGAGTCATGGAGGAGCCGCTACTGTTTACGGCGTATAAGCTCCCGCATGCCGGCGGTTACCTCCGTGACGCAATACCGCGGGTTATCGGGTCAGGTCGATTAATCCTGCCTTGGTCGCGCGAAACCCGCACGCTTCCACGTAGAAGTCTTCCAGATGGTCTTCAAAGTCCACATGTAACCACTCGCAACCCGCTTCGCGGGCTTTGGCACGCGCCCGATCAATCAATTGCGTGGCAATGCCACGGCGCCGCTGATTAATCGCCACCATGGTTTCCAGTATGAAGGCGTGAACCCCACCGTCCCAAGCTACATTGACGAACCCTACCAACAGGTTATCGGAGCGGGCCGTGACCCAGCCGAGACTCCGCTCTAGCTGCCCATTCCAGCCGTAATCGATGATTGAGTGGTCGAACGCCTCCGCGTGCAACCTCTCGACTTCCGTATTTTCGAAACCACCACGCCAAACATATTCGGTAGCAGGTTCCTGGTGAGCCAATGCCTCGTCCTCCTAAAGCGAACTCTAACTTCGCTCATCACACGACGTCTTGGACTTTCATGATTATCAAGTATTCTTGAGCACGGACCTTTCTCCTCTTCGATCATACCCATGGCCAGATCACGCCTAATGCAGACTCGCCCCCGAATCCGCAGCATTTCTCCTAATTAAAGACGGGGAGTTGGGGTTCAGTCTGGAAAACCGAGGGCTTCTGAGTCGATCACGTCCCTGACTGCCAGCAGCATTGAAAGCGTTCGATACCATGATGCCAGGCCCCAGCGCTCGGAGCAATTGCGCCCACTGGACACTTTTGTCCAGCGCCCAACAAAAACCATACGCTTACTTCGGGTCTGTGTTATAGTTTTCCTGATAATGGCCTCCATGGCCCATCGAGTCGTTCGCATTTGGGCGTCCCAGTTGACGCGACTGCGGGGAAACCTAATGGTCAACGCGACCATTGGTGGGTCCGCAGGTGCTGTTGAGAGTGCCTGAGCATCCATTGCGAGCGTACGGCTGGCGCCGACGGCAGTGATTCGCAAAAGGAGACAAGGAGCATGGCGATACGAGCTACGTATATGATTGCCGCAGATCATGCTGGCGTGGATCGACAGGGGAAGGGCATCGTAGTCGGTATCTTTGATAAACTCTTGTTCAGTCCTTCATTCCCCGTCGCCTCGTTCTACGTTCTAGCCCGCATTGAAGGCGCAGATGCGGAAACCTTGCCTACTCACTGGACTGTCGAGGGGCCCGGAATAGAGCTCCAGCCGCATCCCATCGAGCGCGATGCGACTGTACCGACTCCGCATACCACGGCCCTATATA
>JAJZXX010000250.1 GCA_021806205.1 Bacillota bacterium
AGAGATCTTACGTTCCGATCAACCCCACCTTGCAACGTCGTTGGGACAAGATGGCCCAAACTAGAATGGCGGACCCTGGCCGTATAACAGAAAGTGCGTAAGAGCCGCTTTTTGGAACAATTTCGGTCACCCCCCGGCAAGGATACCGAAATTTGCCAATTTTGTCCATCACCTCCTGCCGTGCCGGCGGTGACCGATACTGAGGAGTGAGGGCCGCGCATTGAGCAGACACACTCGGGCGGTCAGGTACTGGGAACGTATCTAAGCGGTAGCAATTATTAGATACATATGTACGCTAATATCCTTAACCTGACGGCATTGGGGTGGAGAACCATGGGCGATTCCGATTAATCTCCGGATTCACCGCAAGCCCGCGCAGGAGACGGATCCGAAGGTCACGCTGCTCGATCTGGCGGCGGACATGGTCCGCGACGAAGTGGCCGCGTGGTTCCCCGCGTATCGACTGAGCCTGATGGCGGATGGAGCCTATGCCGCTCTGGCCAAGCGGCGCCTTCCGTGCACCACCCTGGTCTCGCGCATGCGCCGCAACGCGGCGCTATATGAGGCGACCCCGGCTCGGAAGCCCGGCCAACGCGGCCGGCCTCGGAAAAAGGGCGACCGTCTACCCACGCCCCAGCACTGCGCCGCCACCTTATCGGAGGCGGAGTGGAAGACCGCGCACGTCACCATTCGGGGCAAGCAGCAGAAGCGACGGGTCTCGGTACAACGGATCTTGTGGTATGAGACCTGTCCCGAACAACTCGGGTTGCTGATCATGGTCCGCTATCCCGCAGGGCGTCAGCCGGACGATTTCTTCTTTACCACAGATTTGACGGCCACAGCGGTGGCCGTGTTGGAACGCTACGGCGGCCGCTGGACCATCGAGGAAACCTTTCGAACGGTGAAGCAATAATTGCGCGGCGAAACCCCCCAGAGTTGGGCCCAGTTTGGGCCCGAACGTACGGTGCTGCTGGCCTTTTTGACATATGGACTCGTGTGGCTGTGGTATTTGCTGACGCAGGGGGACCATCCGACGGTGGTCAACCAGCCTTGGTATCAGGGGAAACATCTGCCCTCGTTCATCGATGCCCTCGCGTCCCTACGGGCCGCGTTGTGGGCCGACCGAATTTTGGAGGAAACGCCATCTGGAGCCAATTCCTCAAAAATGTCGCCCGAAATTATCCGGATCTTATCGGATGCCGGATGATCTGACGTGGCCTTTCTCCAAAAACCGCAAAGTCCACTATTGCCAAAACAGGAAAATACTGATAGAAAGTGAGTAGTCGGCGTGTCACCTGGGGATCGTTAGCAACAGGACGATGTCGGGTCCCAAGAATAGTGCCTGGCATGTGTTCAGTCGACCATTTCCCCGGCTTTTCCGCGAACAACCGCCAGGATGGGTTGGGGAGCGGACGCTTTAGAGTACGGACCCAGGCTGATCATCCCCCAAGATGGCTCAACCTGGGCACAGAGTGAGGGGGGATTTGACGTGTGTCTTGCCATACCGGGCAAGGTGTTGAGTTCCCGGGGTCCGGTGGCTATCGTCGACATTGAGGGCGTCCGCCGCCAGGTTCAAATGGATTTTGTGGACGATGTTGTGGCGGGCGACTATGTACTGGTGCATTCAGGTTTCGCGGTACAAAAGATGACGGCGTTGGAGGCGCTAGAGACGCTGAATGCGATCCGTGCGTGTTTCGGCAGAGGGTCCGAAGACGATGTAGGAGCCTCCTTGGTTTCTGAGAATCCGTAGAATTCATAGCGAGCTATATATAGCCAGCGGGCGGCACGGGGGAGGCCTAAGGCGGGATGATGGGGCGCCAAGAGGTTCGCGCCTCGGTGCCAGAGATTGGCGGCGGTCAATGAGCCACGAGGCGGACGCTCATGGGGCGATGCATCCTATCTTCATCCCGTTAGCTGGGGGCGCGGTGTCAGGCTGCGTTGGCCGATTGAGGTTGGCGCCGCTCTTGGATTACGCGGTAGCAAGGACCGATAGGGCGGGAGAGTCGACGAGCATAAAAACGCCGACGCCAGATAGCGATGACTTCAGCTTTTCCGGTGGAGATTTGTCGGGTGGGCCAGCCATGGGGCGCTATGGGATTGGCTGAGGCAGGGACGGACATGCACGAGGTGGGTCTGGCGAGTCAGATTGTGGGTATGGTCGTGCGAGAAGCCGAACGCCGGAAGGCGTCCGAGGTGGTGGCGGTAACGGTGACGGTGGGACGACTCCTGCAGATCGAACGGGATAGCCTGCAGTTTGGCTTGGATGTTCTGAAGGGAGAGCACCCCTGTACCGAAAAGACACGCTTCGTGTTAGTGGAGGAGCCGGTACAGGTCCATTGCTCTCGGTGCGAGGCGACCACAGTAGTCGATGCCTGGAGGTTTGTCTGTGGGGCGTGTGGCTCCGGCGAGGTGGCGGTGACTCGGGGTGACGACCTCATAGTGTCCGAGATGGAGGTCAATGGCATTGAAAGTATCGCTGGAACAGCGGGTAATGGCAGCGAACGATGAAATTGCAGCCACGCTGAGACGTCAGTGGGGCGAGCGCACCGTCGCGGTGGTGAATCTGGTAAGCTCGCCCGGGTCGGGCAAGACCGCGCTGTTGGAGCGCACCCTGGAGCAGTTGCAAGGGCAGTGTGCGGTGGCGGTGTTGGTGGGCGACATCCAAACCGAGAACGATGCGCGCCGGTTGTCGGGCTACGGGTTTAGGGTCCAACAAATCCTTACCTCCGGTGCCTGCCATTTAGAAGCGTCCATGATCGCCAAGCACTTTCCTAGGGTCGATACCCAGGATTTGCAATTGCTCCTGATTGAAAACGTGGGCAATCTGGTCTGCCCGTCTGCCTATGACCTGGGGGAAGACGCCAAGGTGGTCCTGGTGAGTGTCACCGAAGGAGAGGACAAGCCGCTCAAATACCCGGGGATTTTTCGTCGAGCCCAGGCGGCGGTGGTGACCAAGATCGATCTGTTACCCTACCTCGACTTCGATCTGGAGGAATTGCGGCGTAATATCGCCGCCATTCATGCCGGTCTTCCCATCTTTTTGGTCTCCTCGCGGACGGGGGACGGCATTTCGGTGTGGGTCGACTGGCTATTAGAGCGGCAAGCGGCCAAGGTCCAGCAGGGATGATCGTGCCCTGGGATTCCCCCGGGATCGGGCTTTGTTCCCGGAGTGAAGGCTAGAGTTGGTGGCGACGCGTCTGGGGTGCGGGCGGGTCAGTCGGAGTCGCAATACAGACTTGCACTTAGTGGTCTATAGTGTATAATAGTAGATATGAAGACCACATTAACAGCGGTCAAGTGGCTAAAATCTTAGGAGTGACGGTGAAGACCGTGCAACGGTGGGATCGCGAGGGGCGTCTCGTACCATCCGGATGCACTGCCACCAACTGTCCATATTACACGGGAGAACAAATTGCCCGCTTTCGGCAAGAAACGGTGCATCCGGTTCCCCGTCGGCATGTGGCCTATTGTCGGGTAAGGAGTGCCAACGCCCCGATCTCAAAAACCAACGGAAAGTTCCGGAAGATTTTTGTGTCGCCTGGGGGCTGACCCATGTGGAGTTCCTTGAAGAGATTGGTGGGGGATGAATTTTGGTCGCAAGAAATTTCTTGCCCTCATGGATGCGGTGGAATCCGGTGCCGTCGAAACTTTGGTTGTGGCCCATAAAGATCGCTTGACCCGATTTGACTATGAGTGGTTTGAGCGATTCGGTCAGCAACCTGCGTGCGAAATTCTCGTGTTAAATCAAGAAGAATTATCCCCTGAAGAAGAACTGGTTCAAGATTTGCTGACCATTACCCATGTGTTTTCCGCACGTCTATACGGATTGCGCAATTACCGAAAAAAACTTCAGGAGGCCATCCATGCCGATGTTAGCGCACCAGATTCGGCTCGAACCGACGTCGGATCAAATTCAGTACTTTAAGCAAGCGTCGGGAACTGCCCGATTGGTCTGGAATTGGGCGCTGGATGAGTGGAATCGCCAATACGCTGCCGAGCAGAAGCCCCAGGGTCGTCGTGCCCTGAAGAAGCAGTTTAATGGTCCGAAGTATCAGCAATGTCCCTGGCTACACGACATCCATCGGGACGCCCATGCCCAACCGTTTGCTGACTTAGCCGATGCGTGGCAGCGATTGTTCACGGGGCAAAATGATCGTCCAGGGTTTAAGAAAAAAGGGAAAACCCCCGACAGTTTCTATGGGGCGAACGATAAGTTTCAGATCGCCGGACACCGCGTGAAACTGCCGAAAATCGGCCGGGTGCGCTTGCGGGAAGCGCTCCGATTCCCCGGCAAAATCTTGGGTGCCCGGGTAGTCGGTGAAGCCGACCATGGGTTTGTGGCGGTGCAAGTCAACGTGCTCGATTCCGTCTATTACCGGACCCGCACGGGTCCGGGGGTTGAAGGCGTGGATGTTGGCGTGAAGACGTTTGCCACCCTAGCCACGGGGGAAACATCGCAGGGCTGAAAGCCCACCGCCGCGCTCTGCGTCGCCTAAAAATACGGCAGCGGGCCATCACCCGGAAAATGCCAGCCGCCAAAGTTCAGATTGGCTTGGCTCCGCAGGATCCGCTCCCGAAAGACACTCGGTTGCCCCGTAGCCAGAATTGGGAGAAAGCCAAAAATCATGTGGCCCGAACTCATCTTCGCCAAGACGTTTTGCACAAAACGTCTACCCGACTCTGCTGCGAAACCCAAGCGGTGGGGATCGAGACGTTGTCGGTACAAAGGATGATGGCGAATCATCGGTTGGCGCGGAGCATCGCGGATCAAGGATTTGGACGGTTCTTCGCAATGCTGCAATACAAAGCAGATCGTTACGGAACGCAATTGATCGAAGCCGACCGCTGGTTTCCCAGCAGTAAACTCTGCTCAACGCCAGGCTGCGGCTATGTAAAGAAGGACCTCACCTTAAAAGATCGCGCGTGGACATGTGGCTTGTGGAATCACGCATGACCGTGATGTCAACGCGGCGATCAACTTGCAAGGGCTAGCAACCCCAACTGCTCTACCTGTGGCGACGGCTTCGGCAACGAAGACGCGGATCCGTCAGAGGACGGAATCGACGGGAAAGTCACGCCTGTCAGACACGAAGCGAGACCCGAGAGCTTGCTCTCGGCTTCGGGGCAGGAAGAATTCAGTGATCACTAAAGATCACAGAAGTTATAGCAGATGTCATTTATGGATTGGTGTATGGACGGGCTGTGGTCAAAACAATGCTGATGGAGTCCGGGCGCTTTGGGGAGAGTGGCGAGGCGTTAGCTTGGACCCATACGGTGGGCTAGCATGGCCCTGGGGGACATTGAAATCGCGGCATGTGCATGCAGATCTTGGGGAACGTACCGAGCAGGCGCTCGCGGAATAGGGCGGCTGCCAAGACGGTGGCAATGGTCGACGGCTTGGCGCTATGGAACAGCAGAACGGAAAGAAAGATGTGCTCAGGAAATTTACGGAGGTGACCCAGCCGGGTGGATGGTGAGGCAATTTTGGAGTATACGGATTTGTCGCAGCTACTCTCGGTCTTGCACGGATACGGGTATACCGTGATCGGCCCGACACTCCGTGACGGGGCGATCGTCTACGATGAGGTCGAAACCCTGGCCGACTTCCCGGTCGGCTATACGGACGTTCAGGACGCGGGGACATATCGGGTGGCGCGCCGTACCGACGACGCCGTGTTCGGCTACACGGTCGGACCACACTCCTACAAACAATTTTTGCATCCTGCCGTCGTTTCGCTGTGGGAGGCGACCCGGACGGACGGCGAGATGACGATCCGAACGACACCGGCACCCGGGGCGAAGTATGCGTTCCTCGGGGCACGGTCGTGCGAACTCCATGCCCTCGCCGTCCAAGACCGGGTCCTCTACCAGGGGGCGTATCCCGATCCGGTCTACGCCGCGGTGCGCGAATCCCTCTTTATCGTCGCCGTCAACTGCGCGCATGCGGGCGGCACCTGTTTTTGTGTATCGATGGGAACCGGGCCTCATGCGACTTCAGGCTTTGACCTGTCGCTGACCGAAGTACAGGGCGAGGGAGCGCATTATTTTGTGGTGGAGGTTGGAAGCGAGCGAGGCGGAGAGATTTTCCGCCAAGTACCCCATCGGGCGGCGAACGCAGATGAATCGGCCGCGGCAGAGCGCGTCGTCGCCGAGGTCGCCGGGCAGATGGGACGGACCCTGGATACCGACGATCTCAGGGATATGCTGTATCGCAATTTGGAACATCCCCGGTGGGAGGAGATAGAGCGTCGGTGTTTAAGTTGCGGCAATTGCACGCTGGTGTGCCCCACCTGCTTCTGTACGACCGTGAATGACGTGACCGACTTAAGCGGCCAGCACGCCGAGCGCGTTCGCACCTGGGATTCGTGTTTTACGGCGGATTTTTCCTATATTCACGGGGGGAGCGTGCGTGCGTCGGTGCGGTCGCGCTATCGCCAGTGGATGACGCACAAGCTCGCCAGTTGGATTGATCAGTTCGGAACTGCTGGATGTGTGGGGTGCGGACGCTGCGTCACCTGGTGCCCGGTAGGCATCGATATCACCGAAGAGGTGCGTGGGATCCGGCTGACCGATGGTGCACTGTCGGGACAACCGTAAATGGCGCGGTCTACCTGCCGAACCAATGTGGGTTAGACGGGATATCGACCGTCGGTTCATACGCCAGCGGGAGCAGCAGACGACAGCGATTCCGTTGAGCGCCCCCCCTACGAGGCGAGGAGGAGAACACGCGATGGACGTCTCACCGACCGACTTGGTCGGCCACGGGTTTTTGAAGGGTATGGCAGGCGAACAGCTTGCAGCGCTGGCAACCTGCGGCGCAGGGTACCGAAGCTATGCGGAGGGAGAATTCATCTGTCGGGAGGGTGCCAATGCCGACGAGTTTCACCTCATTGAGCACGGCCTGGTGGCATTGGAAACGACGGCTGCCGACCGTCGTTCCTTGGTCATGGTGACCCTTGAAGGTGGGGAAGTGCTGGGCTGGTCCTGGATGTTTCCCCCGTATCGCTGGTATTTCGACGCCCGCGCGGTGGCAGCGACGCGGACCCTCGCGCTGAACGGGGCGCTGGTCCGTGCCGCTTGTCAAAACGATCCGCAACTGGGCTACGAGTTGACCCGGCGGATCGCCCGGGTGGTCATCGAGCGGCTACAGGCAACCCGTCTGCACGCCCTGGATTTGTATAACACCCATCCGCCGAGGAAGTGAGCCGATGATCGAACGTACAGACCCGTGGATTCCCGAGTCGTATCACATTGTCAAAACATGGCGGGAAATTCCCGACACCTTCACCATGGAACTCAAACCGACGGACGGGCGGGAGATTCCACGGTTTGCCAGTGGTCAATTTAATATGTTGTATGTCTTTGGGGTTGGCGAAATCCCCGTATCGATCAGCGGCGATCCCAGCCAGCGCGGGATATTGACCCATACCACGCGAGCGGTAGGAGCCGTGTCGCGCGCGTTATGCGACCTCAAAGAGGGCGCGGTGGTCGGCGTGCGCGGCCCCTACGGGAGTCATTGGCCGGTCGCCGAGGCGATGGGCAAAGATGTGGTCATTGCGGCCGGCGGCCTCGGGCTCGCTCCGCTACGGTCCGCGGTGCGGGAGATTGTGGCGGCGCGCGAGCGTTTCGGTAAGGTCAGCGTGCTCTACGGGGCGAGGACGGTGGAGGATATCCTCTTCCGACGGGAACTCGAGGGCTGGCGCGCCCGCTTCGATTTAGACGTCTACGTGACGGTGGACCACGCGGACGCCGCTTGGCGGGGGAGCGTCGGGGTAGTCACCCGGTTTGTCGCCCGCGCGGCCTTTAATCCCGAACAGGTCGTCGCCATGGTATGCGGGCCCGAAGTTATGATGCGTTACACCGCCCGGGAACTGGAAAAATGCGGCGTGGTCGACGACGCGATTTATCTTTCGATGGAACGCAACATGAAGTGCGCCGTAGGGTTGTGTGGACACTGCCAGTTTCAACAGTTCTTCGTCTGCAAAGACGGACCCGTCTTTGCATACCACCGGGTGAAATCGTTGTTGGCCAAGGGGGAGATTTAGTGTGAGCAAATCGACCAAACCGAAACTGTCGGTCTGGAAATTCGCTTCCTGTGATGGTTGCCAACTCAGCTTGCTCGATAGTGAGGAGGAACTCTTGGCGATTGCGGAAACGCTGGAGATTGCGTATTTTGTCGAGGTGTCGCGGGCGACGGTCGAGGGGCCCTACGATTTGGCGCTGGTCGAGGGGTCGATCACCACCCAGCATGACGCGGAGCGCATTCAGGCGGTGCGCCGAGCCGCCAAATACCTGGTGACGATCGGAGCCTGTGCCACCGTCGGCGGCATCCAGGCACTGCGCAACTTCGCCAATATCGGGGAATTTGTCTCCCTGGTCTACGCGTCGCCCCAATATATCGAGACCCTGAGCGATTCGACACCCGTGTCCGCCCATGTGGCGGTGGATTTTGAGCTGCGCGGATGTCCGGTCAACAAGGCCCAGTTGCTCGAGGTGTTGACTGCGTTCCTGGCCGGACGTCAACCCCATACGCCGGCCGACAGCGTATGCATGGAATGCAAACGGCGCGGCACTGTGTGCGTGATGGTGGCCCAGGGCACGCCGTGCCTGGGACCGGTGACCCATGCCGGCTGCGGGGCCCTCTGCCCCGCCTACGCCCGCGGCTGTTACGGGTGTTTTGGCCCCAAAAATATGCCCAACACGGCGGCCTTGACGGCCGAGTGGCGGCGTCAGGGGGTCAGCGGCCGTGACGTCCGCCTCGCCTTGCGCACGTTTAATGTCGGCGCAGAGCCGTTTTACCGGGAGAGTGAACGCCATGAGCTCTAGATCCATCCATGTCGATTATCTAGCCCGTGTCGAAGGCGAAGGGGGCATTCATGTGACCTTCACCGGCGACCAGGTAACAGACGTACAACTTAGCATTTTCGAGCCGCCGCGGTTTTTCGAGGCCTTCCTGCGGGGCCGCGCGTTTTCCGAGGCGCCCGACATTACGGCACGCATCTGCGGTATCTGTCCCGTCGCCTACCAGATGAGTTCCGTGCATGCCATGGAACAGGCGCTGGGGATCTCGGTTACCGGGCCACTACGGGCGCTGCGCCGGTTGCTTTACTGCGGAGAATGGATTGAGAGCCATGCCCTACACGTGTTTATGTTACACGCGCCGGATTTTGTGGGCTACCCGGATGCGATTGCGATGGCCAAAGACCATCCCGAGATCGTAGAGCGGGCGCTTAAAGCAAAAAAAGCCGGCAATGCGATCGTCGCCCGATTGGGGGGACGGGAGATCCATCCGATTAACGTGCGGGTGGGAGGATTCTATAAGGTACCGACCAGGCGTGATTTAGCGACATTGCAAGAAGATCTCCTCCGCGGCCGCGAGCTGGCGCTCGACGCCGTGCGCTGGACGGCCAACCTGCCAATTCCCCAGTTTGAACAGGACTATGAATTTGTCGCTCTGCACCATGACGATGAGTATGCGATGAATGAAGGTCACGTGGTCTCCAACTGGGGACTGAACATCTTGCCTACGGAATACGAGGATCACTTTGCGGAGGAACACGTGCCCTATTCCACCGCGTTGCACTCGACCCACCGTGGTCACGGAGCCTATTTGGTGGGGCCACTGGCCCGCTACGCCCTTAACCACGCCCAATTGTCGCCGTTGGCCAAGGAAGCAGCGAGGGACGCCGGACTCGGTCCCGTCTCACGCAATCCGTTTCAGAGCATCGTCGTGCGCAGCGTCGAGATGCTCTATGCGTTTGACGAAGCCCTTCGCATTATCGCCGATTATGTGGAACCGGAGCAGCCCCACGTCGCCGCCGAGCCGCGTGCGGGAGTCGGCTGCGCCTGTACTGAGGCGCCGCGCGGCATGCTGTACCACCGCTATCGCCTCGACGAGGCCGGTACCATTGTCGACGCCAAAATTGTTCCGCCCACCTCGCAGAATCAAAAGATTATCGAAGACGACTTACGGCGGGTGGCCGCACAATCGGCCAATAGCTCCGATGAAGAACTGACACTGCGATGTGAGCAGACAGTGCGCAACTACGATCCCTGTATTTCCTGTTCGACCCACTTTCTGAAGTTGACCGTGGAGCGCACATGAACGCGGTCGGCAAACAAGGGGCGCTAACCCGTCCCTTGTTGATTTTAGGCGTTGGCAACCAATTTCGCTCGGACGACGGGATCGGGCCGGCGGCGGCAGATGCGTTGCACGAGCGCCTGCCGACGGTCGCGGTCGAGGTGTGTGACGGCCAAGGTGTTGACCTGCTCGTCCGGTGGACATTGGCCGACACCGTGATTCTGATCGACGCCATGCGCTCGGGCGCCGAGCCGGGGACCGTCCGTCGCTTTGTAGTGCCCCCGGATACGATTCCGGTAGAGTGCCGGCTGGCGTCTACCCACGGTTTCGGCCCGGCGGAGGCCATCGCACTGGGGGCTGCCCTCGACCAATTGCCGCGCCGTTTGATCCTCTATGCGGTCGAGGGAGCAACCTATGCCGAAGGGATGGGGCTCTGCACTGAGGTCGAACGGGGCGTAAAAACGGTGGTGGAATGGGTCGTCCAGGAAGCGGCAGTTGTCCAAGAAAATGCCACGGATTGAACGATATTCGGACGCATTCCCCATCCTACCCTAGCTGGGCATTAACATCAGGGAGGGGGCCAGCGAGAGCGTCCGCAGGACACTGGACGATTGCGAACAAAAGAGGCTCTTACGCACTTTCTGTTATTAACAATTGACGCCATAACGATTAAGTGACTCAACTTTCCAAGGTTAGAATGATGCCCAAAGCCTTACGGTGACTACGATTCCGGAACTTTTTTAACGGGCTTGACGTCCATAATGCTTCGTTTTTGGTATAATGAAAAAACATAAAACGAGACATTATGGATGATACCACAGAACAGCGCGAAAGCCAATTTGTCTTTTTTCGCTATTTTAAGATAGGACGCCTGCTAGCGCAGGCAGGCTTCCGCTCACGTACGATCGGGATCGCCCCGTCGGTCATTATTCAGTTTTTGATCGGCCTCATTTGTACCGAACGCAATCTTTGGCGTTGGTTTGAAGAGCAGTCGGGCCAAACCCGAGAGTCGTTGCCCTTTCATAAAAGTACGGTCTATGCGCTGCTCAAGAATCCCCGGGTCAACTGGCGGCAACTCCTGTTGACATTAAGTGTGGCCACCACCCGATGGGTTCAGCGGTTCAGTATGCACCGCGATGCCGTGTTTATTGTCGACGACTCGCTGTTCGACCGGAACCGCAGTCGGCGGTCGATTTTCTTTCGAAAGTGTATG
>JAJZXX010000202.1 GCA_021806205.1 Bacillota bacterium
TGTATGAGTCGACACGTCTACGCTGGCAATGAACCGCTGTATACCGAACGGTACGTACAGTGGTGTGAGAGGGCGCGGGTTAGTCACCCGCCCCTACTCGATTCTTTTTATCGCTGGCCCGTGGAATCGAACGCCTTAAGGACTTCTTCGGGATCAGGAACCTCGGCGATGTTGTGTATGTCGACATACTGAACTACGCCAGATTTGTCGATGATAAACACAGCCCGTTCTGCGATACCCTCTTGACGCAGTACGCCGTAGCTGGTGGCCACGGCTCCGTGAGGCCAAAAGTCTGAGAGGAGGGGGTAATTGAGTCCTCCCAGCGAATCCTCCCAAGCGGTATTGCACGGGACCGAATCAACGCTAATGCCCAAGACTTGGGCATCTCGCCGGTCAAACTCGGACAGTGCCTCGTTGAAGGCCGGCATTTCGTTAGTTCAGACGGGTGTCCAGGCCAAGGGATAGAACAACAGAACCACATTTTTCTTTCCCCGAAACTGATCCAGTGAAACGGTCGTACCGTCACTGGCGGACAGAGTAAACGATGGGGCTGGTTGTCCCACGGTAATCGCTGCCATGCGAAACCTCCATTCCTGTCCCCTTTAGGGGGACGAATCTAGTATTCCCCATGCCGGATCGTGTTGAGTCCGCACTTAAACATGGTATCATGCCAACAGGTGCTTTGGGAGGGAGCGGCGTCGTGAAACGGATAGAAAAACCCTGGGGCTATGAAATTTGGTGGGCAGTGACTGACCGCTATGTCGGCAAGCTCATCCATGTCAATCAAGGACACTCACTCAGCCTTCAGTACCATGAGAAGAAACATGAAAGCATGTACCTGGTTCATGGTGAGGCGGAAATTTTACTCGACCAAGATACCCGCGCATTTCATCCAGGTGAGTCGATTATTATTCCTCCTCCCACCAGACATCGCTTGACAGCACTGACAGATATCGATGTGATCGAGGTGTCAACCCCGGAGTTGGAGGATGTCGTGCGGCTTGAGGATCACTATGGGCGCGAAGGCACGTCTAATCCCTAAGATGGGAGCGGTGACCCGCTAGGCGCGGGCCGCCGCTTCCAGTTTTTGTGCGACTTGCAAAAAGACACCGGCCGCTTCAGACTCTGGAGCGGCTAATGCGACGGGAACACCTTGGTCGGCGCCTTCGCGGACGGCAGTTTCCATGGGGACCTGACCCAACAATGGGACATCCAGCGCACGCGACAAATCTTCTCCGCCGCCCGACCCGAACATCTCGAGTCGCTGCCCACCGGCCATGGGAATATAGCTCATGTTTTCGATGATGCCCAGTATTCGTTGGTGGGCTCGATGCGCCACATCCGCTGTGCGCATGGCCACCTCTTTGGCCACGGTCTGGGGGGTGGTGACGATGACTAGCGAGGCCTGAGGCAACCGGGTCGCCACGTCGAGCGCCACGTCTCCCGTACCGGGCGGCAAATCGATTAGTAAATAGTCTAAGAAGGGCCAGGCAACGTCTGAGAAAAATTGCTGCATCATCTTTCCGAGCATGGGCCCACGCCACACGACCGCCTGATTGTCTTTAACAAACATACCCATGGAGACCACCTTTACACCATGCGCGTCCAGGGGGATGATCTTTTGTTGATCATCAGCGAGTGCCTGTCCGCTGGCCCCCAGCATACGCCCCTGGGAATAGCCGTAGATGTCCATGTCCATAACGCCCACTCGAAATCCCAGACGCTGTAGCGCCACGGCAAGGTTAGCCGTTATCGTAGATTTGCCGACGCCACCTTTGCCGCTGGCGATGCCGATCAACCGGGTTCGGCTGTCTTCAGCCAACAAAGGAGACCAGGCTGCGGCCTGGGAAGGCGCCGCGGGTTTAGCGGGAGCGGGACCCTCGTGCGCGGTTTTCTTTTGCTGGCTTTGTTGGAAGGCGCGGGAAAACGCCGTCCGCCGCTCTTCGTCGTTCATGACGTCCAGATTGACGGTCACCTCACCTACCCCAGGCAGCTTTTGGACCGCGTTGCGCACGTCTTGCTCGATCTTTTGATGAAGCGGACAGCCTTGGACAGTCAGGGCCACGTCGACCTTGACATCATCGCCTTGAATGGCGATATTGCGCACCATATTGAGCGTGACAATATCGTAGTGCAATTCCGGATCGCTGACGGTTCCTAGTGCGTTTAAAACCATTCCATGATTAACCACTCGCGTCACCCTTTATCCGCAATTAGAATCCTAGCAGCCGTCGCCCCTCGTCCGTGAGCCGATCTGGGGTCCAAGGCGGATTCCAGACAATCGTCACGCGGGCGTCCTTCACATCCGGCAAGGATTCGATGGCCATTTCAGCGGCACGGGCAATGGTGTCGTGCATCGGACACCCTGGGGCGGTTAGAGTCATCTCTACGTTGACGTCGCCTTCCTTGACATCGACGGTGTATACCAGTCCGAGGTCGACCACGTTTACTCCGATCTCTGGGTCCTCGACCTCTTTCAAAATGGTTAACACGTCATCTTGAGTTGGCAAGACGGTTCACCCCCTGTGACGAAATCTGAGTATACTACTCAGTATTATACGCTTTGAAGAAATTCGTTAATAGGGTGTCTTTAGGCTATTAATTTAGTCGTCCTCCGGGAAGACTAACGGAGTCAATTCTTTCCGGCCATCTTTTCGGTTGTTCTCGCCGTTATCTTAGGTACTAGCGCAGGATGGCAACCAAATCGCAGGATTAAGAACTGTTCACACACAATCCGTAAGCGTAAGAGACCGATTGTGGTCTTGGCGTCATAGTTTCCGACCCTGAGCGGAACTTGGTATGCCTGTCAAAAACTTTTCGCCAAAGACCGGAAAGGGGGGCAGCGGCTCTTTTGGGGTGCCGCACGATCTGATGAAGGTTCGCAATCGCAAGAGCCCGCGTTTGGTTCACGTGATGTGGTGGAGTGTCCGTTTGAGTTGGTCACATAATAAGGCGACCCGACGTCAGCTCCGGGAAGCGATTTGTTCGGGGCTCGGCGAACGATGGCGCGCCAGCGCGCCGGATAGTCCACCCGGGATGGAAGTGGCCATTGTCCACGCCATCTGGCTGGGGGCGGCTCTAGCTTCTCGGTCGGTAGCGCGTTACCCGTTGCTGCCCACGCGACTGAAGAGGCGGCTCGTGTGGACAAAGCGGCTATTGGGTAAGACAACTGGTAAATCGGTCATTGCTGCCTACCTCGCCTGGGTATGGCTAAAGGAGGCTGCCTTGTCGGCCCTGCAGAACCCGGCGAGCGGTTGGAACCGCACCACCAGTTAGCGCCTTTTCAAGGTCCGTTGTTGGCGCCACCAAAACCAAAGCGACACCCCAATGAATACGACGCCGATGAGGATGCGGCCTACGGGGCTGGCTTTGCTTTTGGCTACACGATATTGCCCCTGGGCCACCAATTGGTTTTGGTTCGAAAGAATCCGGACTGAAAGGTGACCTGTACTTCGGGCATTCCAGGTTGCTACGTATTGATAGCGGTTAAGCTTTTTAAGCCCGCTTTGGGTCGTGGACTGTTCGCCGGGCTTGCCACGAAAACGAAAGACGGCCCGGGTGGGGATCACCTGGCGATGGGGGATGGTCACTAAGAAGGTATCGGTTCGGGGAGCGCCTGGAGGATTGGGTAAAGGATGCAGGGTGCCCGGTAGTGAAGCCGCAAGCACAGGGCTTTCGGCCATAAGGACAGCAACGAGCATCGCTACGCCCCATAATACCAGGCGGTGAAGGCGCTTCGACACATTTACTCCCCCGTTCCGACTTATTATAACTTAAGTGGCATTGACGCAATCTCAATGATGCCGGTCGGGCCTCGATCGGGCTGAAAAGGAGGGCGGAGCTATGAATAGGCTTGTGTTGAAGTTGAACGCGGGGGACGTTACAATGTGTCCATGTTGTGCAAGGGAGGGCCTTGGTTGGTGAGGTATGTCCGAGCCACCGCGGAGGATCAGGCGCGGATACAGGATTTTTTGTCACAGTTTGTCGATGATTACCTAGCTGAACATATTGCGGCCTATTTTTCCTCCGATAGTGGCGGCGTCTATATGGCGCTCGACGAAGAGAACCAACTTTTGGCCACTGGCATCGTGGAATTGGCCCGGCCCCAAGAGGTATATGTAAGTGGCATGCGGATTCGCCCCGACCTCCAAGGAGGTCGACTTGGACAGGAGTTTGCTGAATTTCAGGTCCAAGAGGGGAAAAGACTTGGTGCCAGCGTCATTCGATCCCTGGTGGGCAGGGGCAATGAGTTCTCCCAACGGATTTTACAAGAAACCCTGGGGTTTCACGTGGTCGACGAATGGGTTGTGGGCAGCTTCGAAGGGTTTGAAGCGCCCGCTTTTGCTGAAGGCGACGCTGGACCGGCCTGGGCGGTTGACCAGGAACGGTTGCGTGCGTTCGTGAAACAGCATGAGGATGACTTGTGGTCGGGAAAGGATCATTGGCTGCCCAGACGTCTCACGTTTGAGGATGTGTGGCAGGGTGTGGAGGTAGGTGCGGCTGCGGTAGCTCCCCAGAACATTGGGGATCCGGTCGATACTCTGGCATTGTTTCGTATTACCGATGGCGACATGCATTTAAATTACCTTCGCTCTATGGGACAGCATTTAAAGACGTTGTTGCAGTATCTGAGGGTTGAATCGAGGGCCTGGGGTGTGAAAACCCTTCACTTTGGACTACCCCGGCATGCGGCCGACAAGTTTATTGAGGCGGCGGACTTGCCGCTGGCGCGCGAGTGGCATGGTGTGGTGTTGGAAAAGCATGTTGGTCTAACGTCGAGCTCAGTGGTTTGAGATGACGGGCCGTGTATTCGTGCGCTTACGCCAGTGGTGGCCTGAAGGCCGGGCTGGCCGCGAGCTTTGGCAGATGATGGCGTTTAGCCGACTTGCTTTGGTCATGGTGGGCTGGGTGGCGCTAGCCTTATTGCCCTGGCAATTTTATTCGCCGAGCTATAATCCGACGGGGGATCCATTGGTGGTGATGTGGATTCGCTGGGATGCGCTCTGGTATACCGGTATTGCCGCCCATGGGTACTGGCATGCGGCCCTCGCGTTTTTCCCACTCTATCCGTTGTTGATTGCTGGGGTGCACTTTGGGCTCGATCTCTCGTACGATGTATCGGCGGTGCTCATTTCCAATGTTTGCTTGGTGTTGTTTGGCGTCACGTTTTTTCGCCTGGTGCGCGAATATTATCCTCGGCTCGTTGCTCGCCGGGCCATCTGGATGGCCTTCATGTTTCCCGCCGCGTTTTTTTTGTCTGCTGGCTATACCGAGGCATTATTTCTCTGGCTTTCTTGCGCCGCGTTTTTAGCAGCCCGTCGGCAACAATTGTGGTTGGCGGGCGTTTTTGGCTTTTTTGCCGTGTTGACTCGCAACGAGGGTCTCTTTGTGATTGTGCCCATAGCCTTTTTGTACTATCAGCGTCATGGCTGGCGGATTACCCGGGATGTCCTGCCTTTATTTTTGATCCCGTTAGCGATGGTGATGTTTATGGTGTATCAATGGTTTGATTTCGGTAATCCGCTAGCATTTGTAGCGGCTCAGGCTTATTGGGGACGCCATATCACCTGGCCGTGGGTAGGCATGCTGTTGGCGATCGGGACAATCTGGCATGGTGGTCCATTGCAACCCAACACGATTCTGAGTATGATAGACCTATTAGCCGCGTTAACATCTGGTGTGCTCTGGGTTTATGGATACCGGCGGAAGATGCCGCTGGAATGGCTAGTTTACTGGGGATTGTTGTGGTTAGTTGATGTATCGGCCCCCGATCCTACAGGCCAAAGTCCCTTACTGAGCATGTCGCGGTTGGTGCTTGTCGTGTTTCCCAATTTCGTCGCGTTGGGCATACTAGCGAAGAAGTCGGGATGGCGTATGCTGTTGCAATGGGTATTGCCGTTGTTGCAGGCAGTATTCTTTGTTATATTCGCCACGTGGCATTGGATCGCCTAGCTGGATGGGAGGGCTCACGGGACGTGCAGGCTTTAGTGATTTTGCCGACCTACAATGAGATTGGCAATTTAGGCCCTATGGTTGATGCGATTGTGACTCAGGGATCGATGTTTGACATATTAATTATTGATGATGGGTCACCGGACGGTACCGGGATTTTGGCAGGCCATCTTAAAGAAACATATCCCGGGCGAGTGGAAGTCATCCACCGGCAAGGCAAGTTAGGGCTGGCTACCGCGTATTTGGCGGGGTTCCGGTATGGACTCACGCGAGGCTACGAGTATTTTTTCGAAATGGACGCAGACTTCTCGCACAATCCGGAATACCTCACAGAGTTTATCCACACCATTCAATATCAAGGGGCAGACGTAGTACTAGGATCTCGGTACGTATCCGGTGGGGGCGCCGTTCGATGGCCGTGGTATCGTAAGATGATTTCTCGGGGTGGATCGTTATACGCGGCCAAAATGCTTGGGGTAGAGGTGCGCGATCTGACGGGAGGATTCAAATGTTTCTCCCGTTCGGTTTTGGAAGCCATTGATCTGAAGTCCATTGTATCCACGGGCTACGGCTTTCAAATTGAAATGACCTATCGTGCTATTGAGGGTGGATTTAAAATCGCCGAGATTCCCATTATATTCGAAGAAAGACGGCATGGCCAAAGCAAGATGTCACCAGGCATCTTTCTCGAGGCATTCTGGATGGTCGCCAAAATGCGGGCCGAACGGGTGGCGAAAGAGGCGAGTGGTGAGCCAGAGCGCCTGCGCCCATAGATGATGTGGCGACGACTCATATGGTATTTACTGGTTGGGGCCAGCGGTGTCGTGGTCAACTTGAGTGTGTTGACGGCGATACACCTGGTCCTGCCGCAGTTTAAGGCGTTTGATGCCCTCGTTGCGGTTGAAGTGTCGATTGTGCCTAATTATCTGTTAAACGCGCATTTTACGTTTCAGGACCGGATCACCTGGAAAGGGTTTGGGCAATATAATCTCGTCATGGCGTTCGCTGAAATAATCCAAGTTGTTATTGCCCGTTCTTTGATCGGTTATCACATTAATGCGTTTACCATCCACTATCGGGTAGCCCAAGTGATCGCGATACCTTTTGGTACGGCCTTCGGATTTTTGTTGTCGATGATATGGGTGTTTAAAAAGCGAAAGGACACACATGAAGCCGATATCCAGCGGTCAGTCGGAGAACCCCGTCCCCAAGGTACTGACGGTCATCGCTGATGCCGGCTCGGCTTTGCTGGCAAGTGGTGCGGAAGTAGCCCGAGTTGAAGATACCATGCAGCGTCTGGCCTTCGCTTATCACTTAAAATCGGTGGAAGTGATTGTGTTTCCCACGGCGCTTTTCATTAATGCCTCGGGGATGAACACCGTGATTCGCCGCATTAAAAACCGCGGAGTAAACTTAGCGGTGGTCCGTGCTATCAACCAATTGTCTCGCGATGTCAGCCAGAATCCCATCGCGGTGGAAGAACTGGAAAATCGCCTAGCTGAAGCGCGTCGCACCGCCCGCTACCGGCCGGAGGCCAACTTGTTATTTGCAGGCATTGGTGCCTTAGCCATCAGCCAACTGATGGGCGGGCGTCCCGTGGACTTGCTGCCGGCGTTGATTGGCGGTGCTTTAACCCAATTGGTACGCCAATGGCTTCGTCATATGGGAGTGGCTAACGGGGTGGCCGACATGCTAGCCGCGGCGGTTGCAGTTGTACCGGCGGTGGCTAGCGCGTACTGGGGCATCTCGTATCCCGGATCGATACTGGTAGCCGGCATTATGGTGTTGACCCCGGGCCTGCTCATGACCACGGCCGTGCGGGATGGCATTCAAGGCGATGTGTTGTCGGCTGCCGCCCGCATTCTCGAGGCGCTATTATCGGCTGGCGCCATCGCGGCCGGCGCTAGCCTGACCCTGTACATGTACTTAGCGCTGGGGGGACGCTGGACGTGATTGTCAGGGCACTTCTCTCGGGCGTGACGGCAGTTGCATTTGGACTCTTATATCAGGTTTCGGGAAGCACTTTAATTATATCGGGTGTCATCGGTACCATATCATGGGCCCTGGCGGGACTCATCATGCACTTTCCCAATGCTGGCCTTTTGGGGGATTTCGTGGGGGCGATCATTGTCGGCGGGATGGCTGAAGTGGCGGCGCGACTGAAGCATGAGCCGGCTCTGGTGTTCGTGGTCCCGTCTATCATCGTGTTCGTCCCGGGGGATTTAGTCTACCAAAGCATGGTCGCCTTTCTCAAAGATCATTTTCTTTCAGGCATGCAGTCGGGCCTCACTGCGCTGATGGCGGCGGGCGCGCTCAGCATTGGACTGGCCCTGGCCACGGCCGTCTTGCGCCCGATGCTTAGGGGCCGGTGGGGCGCTGGAAAACACCGCGTATGACGTCTTCAGCATCGTTGCACCCTATCGGTTAAGGGATTCGGAAGGGAGTGCTCACTGGGGCGCCACCGGCCCCAAGAGCGGTGTGTACAATATCTGAAAAATGCGGCCAGACGAAACGGATGGGTGACGTGGAATGCGGGCCAGGCGTTTTCGGTGAAGGATGACTATACGGAGTCTCTTCGGGGAATCGCGGCTAAATTTGGTCTTGAGGTGAGTCGGGCAGATTCGGACTGGATGGAATGATGTGCGCCTCTAAGAGAGCCGTAAGAACTAGACCGGGCCTTTGGGTAATGACAAAGATTTCTTGCGCAGCACCACTCGAGCGGCCGATCAGTTTAAATCCGCTCTGGGTAAGGTACTGGAAGGTGTATCCGCGCGTGCCCCCGGATTTTGGTCGAATAATGCCTGGAATAACCCCATCGACGGCCGCAAGGCCGGATAGAACGGCTAAACCCTCTTCCAATCCGGGTACGACATGATGTTGTCGCTTAATTTTGTCCCTGCGATATTTGGACATGGCTCACCCTGAACGCTTTGTCGTGAGACCATTGTACCTGATATGAGCAGAGAGGTTACCTGAACCGGTACTGTGGAACCTTTGGCCCGGTGAAAGTTCGGCATCTAAGGGGATAGGCCTGAGGGGTCGCTAGCCCCGCATATCTAGACATTGCCCTTTAAGTTCCAACCATGGTGCATGACCATGAAGACCGCATTCTCTTAGTAAAACGCGCCAGACTTGGATGGTGGGTTATTCCAGGCGGGTACGCGGGACAGGGGGAGAGCCTTATATCGTACTGCGATGGGAAGAAAGCACCGTCGACTATCGACTTACGGGCACGGCGTCCACGATGCTGGGGATTGACGACGTGGTTTGCCAACAACCGGTTGTGTGCTCACCGATGTCGAGTTCCTCACGCTCCTGGATATCCTTCCCAGACGCACATACACTGTCGTAGTCGAATATTTGCGCGGTCTTCCACACTGGAGTGCGTTCACTGGGTCACCATGGACATGTAGCGTCCCTATCGAGAGGCGGTGCATCATGTGCTCTCCCACGCGAAAATTGTGGTGGACAAATTTCACTTGCTTCGGATGGCCAATGCGGATTGACGCCGTTCGCAAGCAGGTGTGGACGAGCCTCTCGGCTAAGGAGAAGCGGACGCTGATGTATCGGTTTCCCTTCTCCGAAGACCACACGAGTTCACCCCCATGGAGTATGTTCTAATCGAAACGTGGACCAAAGGCCTGCCATTACTAGCAAAAGCATATCAGGCCAATGATGAGGTCTTTTGTGAGATGTATGAGACCAACGTCCGAAGGGACGCGAAAAAACGGTAGCACCCGTGGCGAGAGTCCGCCCGTTTTTCGGCCCGCTGATGATGGTCACACAGAACTGGCATGACGAGATCTTTCTGTTCTTCGGTCACCCCGTCACCAACGCCCAGAACGAATCCGCCAACAATTCGGTTCGCGCGATGCCACTGCAAGTCGCCTTCTGGATTCCGATTTCGCAGGGCTCGTGACCGTGTTGCCCAGAGAGCACCGGATCGACCCACCCAGATAAAATTTAGCCGGTCAACGTATCATGCTGAGATCCACACGAAAATCTTAGCCAAATTTCGGCCGATTCGTAATCGATTGGAGCCCACCCGGGCGTGATTCCGTAGGGGGATTCGGTGGGACCCCTGGATTCGCCGTTGCACGATATTTCGGGTGGATTGGCCAGGCAGGCCAAAATTTAGGCACGGAATACAGACTGTTGGGATCCATTTTGCTTGGCCACGCAGAAAAGTAGGCCCGCACACTTCTTGATGACCAAAAGCCCGCCGCCAGCCCCTGAATTTATTTATGGGGTGAGGCGGGCATGTATTAGATTAGTCTTTGTAGTCTAATTGAGGCGTGAAGTACAAATCCAACAACAACGTCGTGTTTTCCTGCAAATATCAGGTGGTCTGATGTCCAAAGTATCGGCGCAGTGTGTTAAGCGATGGTGTGGATGAACGGCTAAAAGAAATCATCCAGCAGGTTGTAGATCAGTACCTGGCAGAAGTGATCGAGTTGGAAGTCATGCGTGATCATGTTCATCTATTGATTGAGGTAGATCTTCAATTCGGAATTCATCGGATGGTGAAATTGATCAAAGGACGTTCCTCCCGATTGCTGAGGCAAGAATTTCCTGGGTTAAAAAGCCGCTTGCCAACGCTTTGGACAAATTCGTACTGTGTTTCCCCTGTGGGAGGTGCACCGCTTGCCGTCATCAAACAAGACATCGCAAACCAAAAACACGTCTAAGCACGGCAAGAGCAGAACCCCTTCCTTCGTCTGGGAAATTCCCCTTCGTGTCACTCATAAACAGAGTAAAACGGTGGATGTCCGAATGGAGGCGGGCAGGCAGATGTATAACGCCTTACTCGGTGAAGCGTTGAAGCGGATGAAACTCATGAGAGAATCACACGCCTATCAAGCGGCTCAAAAGTTGCCAAAAGGAAGCAAGGAGCGTTCAGAGGCGTTTCAAGCGGTAAAAATCGAGTATGGATTCACCGAATACGATTTGTCCCAATATGCAACCCAATTACGTGCGTCCTGGATCAGGGATCATATCGGGGCACACCTGGCACAAAAACTCACGAAACGCGCCTATGAAGCGGCAGCTAAAGTTGCTTACGGCAAAGCGAAAAAAGTCCGGTTCACGAGTAAAAACCGTGGTCTTCACAGTCTCGAAGGCAAAACCACCGAGGCGAATCTGGTTTGGCGCGACGACCACGTA
>JAJZXX010000162.1 GCA_021806205.1 Bacillota bacterium
GGGACATGTGCCCGCATATACGCGTCGAATTCTCGACGCGCTTCAGATCCCGGTCAACCATCGGTACGTTTGGGATCCCTCGGAATAGGGGCCAAAAATTCTACATTTTTAAGCAAGTTGACCTGCGTAGGCTGAGACGCGACTCGCCGATTGAGCTACCAGGTGACGTTGCAGTTATTGGCGTAGACGCACGATCCTCCACGGGCGGGCTTGCGGGTGCCTGGACGTGTGTACGAGCTGACTATATAGCTTTGCTTCGATTAAGAAGCACCCTCACATGGTCCCTTATTTTCGGATGAGTATGAGCCAGGGGAATTCTCGCCTCGTCGGAGCGTTGGTTGACCGCATCCGATGGGGCCCGATAGTAGATACCGGGCTGTCATGCCCCCGATGGGACGCTATCCCGTTCTTTCAGCGTGTCGGCCTGATCAGATGAAAATGTGCTGCATCGCCTAAGGTCGTACTGAGATGATCTTGTGATCGTCGGTTCTCCAGGTCAAGGATCATAGATAATCTATGATCCTTGACTGACATAGATAATGATGATATTGTATTGGACGAATCATTAAACTAATTGGTCTATAACGAAAAGGGAGACGAGTGATAATGGTGCTCCATGCTCGATCATTGAGTCAGCAAGCCTATGACCATGTTCGTAGGAGTATCTTCAACCAAACGCTTCGGGCGGGAGAACGGGTGGTGATTGATTCCATCGCCCAGGAGGTTGGCACGGGTATTGGTGTTGTGCGTGAGTCACTCTTCCGATTAATGACCGAAGGGCTTTTAGACTATCGCCCCAACAAGGGTTTTCGAGTGTCACCCCTTCTCGATAAGAATGCCATGACGGAACTTTACGAGGTGCGTTCTGTGTTGGAACCGTCGGCGGTAATGTGGGCAGCTGGTCAGATGGCTGCCGATAGGCTCACTGGCTTGCGACAAACGATCGAAGAGATGTACGCGTGCTCGGAGCAGCCGGTGTACGAGGACTATATCGCATTTCAAGAGGCTGACAGCCGGTTTCATCGTCTGCTTTTCCACTATGCAGGAAATCAGACGATGGAGCGTTTGTACGGATCCCTGTACGTCCACCTGCATATGGCCAGATTCTACGAAGTGCTCAAGCGCGTGGACGTAATAGCCGGGTGTGAGGAACACGAGGAGATCGTTCGGGCTTTGGCTGGTGGCGATCCTGCGGCTGCTCGGGAGTCCATGGTCCATCATCTCGAAGCGTCACGACTTCGCTTTTTGCCCGTGTTCCAGTCAGATTGGTGCTCGGTTCAAGAGGGAGGTGGAGGTGATCGTGGTGCGGAGTCCGGATAGGCAATTTGCCCGGCGGCGTCGAGGGCGCGATGATGGATCTTGCCCCGTAACCCGTTGAGAGCCCCGCTATCAACCTAGGACACGAGTTGTCAGCTTGCCTACTTAGGAGATAGGTGAGAGGGGCAAAACAGTAAGAGACAACAGAAACAACGGTGTTATGAGTGCTCCTATTATTTCTTGCAAAGTAGTACAGGCTATCGCGGTTCATTGGCGTAAGCAAGTGTATGAGAGGAGGAGTAATTATGAGGGGCAAAACATTTGCGATGGTCGCATCCAGCGCGTTGGCCGTGGTGACGTTGGCGGGATGTGGACGATCAGGGTCGGGAGCATCTTCCCCAAGTGCCGCCAAGGCCAAGAGTAAGATTGTAATCGGCTTCAGCCAGGCGTACGAGGGAAACACCTGGCGGAAGCTGATGATGAGCGATTTTACGACCTTGGCCAATCAAATGAAGGCAAAAGGTGAAATTGCGGGGTACGATGTCTTGAACTCCAATAATTCGGTCAGCACCCAGGTTTCTCAGATTGACGATCTCATTTTGAAGCACGTCAGTTTTTTGATTGTTGACCCCGCGTCCTCTTCTGGTTTAAACGGTGTTATTGCCAAGGCACATGCAGCTGGCATTCCCGTATTGGTGGAGGACTCTGGACCTATCAGTAGCCCGATTCCATATGAGCTCAATGCTAACAATGTCGACATGACCAAGATTGAGATGAACTACGTGGCCCAGCATCTTCATGGCAAGGGCAACGTACTGGTGGTACGCGGTATTGCGGGTAATGCTGCGGAAGAGCAGTTCTATCAGGGAATGCAGGCTGTCTTTAAGAAGCACCCCGGACTCAAGGATCTGGGCAATGTATACGGTGACTGGAATGAGAGCACGGCAGAATCGGCCGTCGCCTCGGTCCTGCCAGGCCTGCCGAAGATTAATGCCATCGAGACGGAAGGCGGAGAGACGTACGGTGCCATGCAGGCATTCAAAGCTGCTGGGCGCTCCTTTCCTTCCGTTATGATTTTCGGTAATCGTGGTCCTTCACTGCAGTGGTGGTGCCATCATTCCACCTATCAGACCATTTCCTTAAGCACGAGTCCGTGGGTTGGCGCGGCGGGTCTCTACGTGGCGATGGATATCTTGCATGGGATGCATGTGAAGAAGAACATGACTATGCCGATGTTGGAAATCACCGATAAGACTCATGGCAATTATTGTCGTGTGCCGTCGAACAGCGTGGCACAAAAGGCATATAACAATGCCTGGGTAACCGCCAACATTATCAAGAAGACTGTGGCCGTCAGTTATTAACTCGTGGGGGTGCGATAACACGTGAGGATCGATGACATCTTCGTCCGGGCTTTCAGCATTCCACTGGGAATCCAATGGAGCGACCAGACGCACCAGCATAGCAGCATCGAACTGGTGACCGTGCAAATGGCGACCGATAATGGCCTGACCGGCGTGGGGTTTAGCTATACGGTGGGCGCTGGAGCGACGGCCATTAAGTCGATGATTGAATGGGACCTGGCGCCAATATTGCGTGGACAGGCGGTAACTCCCTTATTGCACTGGTCTCGCCTGTGGGGAGAGCTTCATGACGTCGGGGGCGGTGGAGTATCAACCGCGGCCCTTGCAGCCGTCGACATTGCTATGTGGGATCTGGTAGCCAAGGCACGGGGGCAGTCGCTCGTCGATGTTTTGGGCAGTCGGCGCCCATCTATACCGGCCTATGGCAGCGGCATCGATCTTCATTTGTCACTACCACAACTGGTTGATGAGGTTAAAACATGGGTTAGTCAGGGTTACCGTGGCGTGAAGATTAAAGTCGGTAAACCCACCGTTGAGGAAGACGTCGAACGCATTGCGGCGGTGAGGGATGTAGTGGGACCCAACGTCTGGATGATGGTGGATGCCAACCAGGGATGGAATCTCACTGAGGCGGTTGCGCGTTGTGCGGCGTTTCACCGGTTCGATTTACATTGGCTCGAAGAGCCATTAATTTCCGATGACGTGATGGGTCATCACGACCTTGCTCTACGGACATCCGTTCCGATTGCCGTCGGCGAGAATATCTACAACAAGTATCAACTGCAGCAGTATCTGCGGCTTGGCGCGGTGAACTATGCCCAAATCGATGTGGTGCGCGCTGGAGGAATCACACCGTATCTCGAAATGGCCAATCTTTGTGATGCCTGGAACATCCCTATGGCTCCACACTTTATGCTGGAACTGAGCGGGCAGCTTCTTTGCTCAATACCCAACGCTCACATATTGGAGGACGTTAACGGAGGTTCCTTGAGGGATTTAGGCGTCCTTGGGTCAGATGTCGGCGTGATCAAAGGACAGTTTACGCCGCCTAATGTACCCGGCCACGGCATTGCTTTTGACTGGAACACGCTAGAAGATTTTCCGATGGGGGATGTCGCGCCTCCCAGTAAGCGCATGCTGTGGACCTAAAGATTTAAGATGCCGCCAACACCAGCCATCAGAACATAGGGGGGGTAATCGTGGAAGACCTGAGCAAGTTGTTGCAAAACGCGCCGAACAACTGGAACCGCTGGGGGGAAAGCGATGAGGTGGGAGCAGTCAATGTGCTCAGCAACCAGCAGGTGAAGAACGCAGCTTCGTTAGTTCGGTCGGGCAAAGTGTTCACGCTTGGACTGCCAATGAACAGCGAATCGGGGGATTTATCTTTGCCAGCGCGTAAACCCATTCAGAAATTTATGGTGAGCGACAAGTCGTATTACACCTCGAACAGAAGGGTGCCCGAAGGCGGGTGGGAATTTGCCGACGATATGGCCATCATGTACCTCCAGGGCAGCACTCAAATCGATGCGTTAGGTCACGTATGGTATAACGACAAGCTGTACAACGGGTATGACGCTTCGACCACGGTTGGCGGTCTGCGTAAGAACAGCATTTACGCGGTCGCCGAGCATGGCATCGTGGGGCGGGGTGTACTGGTTGACGTGGCGAGATTCCACGGGGTGGAATACTTGGCGCCCGACGCTCTCGTTACGTTGGAGGACGTCGAAAAGACGTTGGCTTCCCAGAACACCGAGTTAAAAGAGCACGATATCCTGCTGTTGCGAACAGGGTTCTACAGGAAGTTTCTTGATGAAGGTCAAGAAGGCTACTATGACGACGGTTTGCATGAGCCGGGGATGACCTACAGCGACGAGGTGGTGCAGTGGTTTCGGCACTGGGATATCCCTGTGTTCGGAACCGACACCATTACCAACGAGCAGCCTATCTCTGATAACACAGGTACTTTTGCTCCGTTGCATCCCGCACTCATCACCGGTCTCGGTGTATCGCTGCTGGAAATGTTGTGGCTTGAACCACTGGCGGAGGATTGCGCGAAGGATGGGCAGTACGATTTCATGACCGTCATCGCTCCATTAAAGATTCACGGAGCCGCTGGCTCCCCGATTAATCCGGTTGCGGTGAAGTAGGTCTTAATAGGGCGGTTGCTCCCCGCCGGTTCTCGTGATGCTGCGAGAACGGGTCCCTTAACCGGAATTTTTGTGGGCTTTATGCCAATCCAATGTTCGTAAAAATCTTCCTAATTGTAGGTGATGATAATCGACGACTTCATTCCTTCCGGGATCCAAATGGTCGAGCAGGCGATCGCGATGTTAGAGTTTGTGGCGGCACGCTCGAACCCCGTCAAGTTGGCCCAACTCAGCCGCGATCTAGACCTTGACAGGAACACCGTGTACCAACTGACTAGAGCCTTGGTTACACTGGATTATCTTGAGGTCGGCGATAGGGGCTACGTGTTGGGCCCCAAACCGCTGGTACTCAGTCGTTCGACAACCGTTGGCGCCTTGTTGCTAAGAAAATCAGAACCACACATGCAGGAGCTGTGCGACAGAACCCAGGAGATTACCAACTTAGGTATCAGGCGACGGGATGAGGTTTTTTACCTCTCACGCTGGGAAGTAGTGAATCCGCAGCCCGGCCTCTATATCAGAACCGGTGAAAAGGCCTCGCTGTATGCTTCCGCTATGGGCAAGGTTCTCCTGGCTGGAATGAGTGCAGAACAACGCGCGGCTTATTACAAACGATGCACCTTTACGAAGTTCACCCATCGCACCATCGACAGTGCGGATGAATTGGAGCAGGCCATTCAGGCCGTTTACCGCGACGGATTTGCGCGGGATATGGAAGAACTGAGTACAGGTGTTCGATGCGTGGCCGTCCCGCTTAAAGTTGATGACGTGATCGTGGCGGCTTTGAGCATTTCGTCTCCCACCGTTCGATTCGACGAGCACGTCGAAGATGTAAATGTTTCACTGCTGATGCAAACGAGTCGCGCGATCTCACGCGACCTGAAGCCGTATCTGGAGGATCATGCATCATGGGTATTCGCGACAAGTTCGCGTACCTGACATCCCTTATCGGCAGCCAATGAGATAAAACCGTATTGGAGGGGGATATATGTCGAGCTCCAACGTTGGTGATTCAGCACAACATAATGCGACGGCGGATGTGATGTCTGGCATGCTACTGGATATGGGTCACATTTACAAGCGGTTTGGCCAAAACCAAGTCCTCACAGATGTGGCCTTTCAACTAGGCGCCGGTGAAGTGGTCGGACTTTTAGGGGCGAACGGGGCGGGGAAGTCGACTTTAACGAAGATTATTGTCGGCACTGAAACGGCGACGTCGGGCACGATGGCTTTGAGTGGCACTGAGGTAACCCTTCAAACCTACAACACACTAGACGCCAGCAAAGCTGGGATTTTTTGTGTGTATCAAGAGCTGTCGCTGTGTACCAACCTCAAAGTCTTTGAAAACTTCTATTTGACCAGTACAAATCCTTCGGCACATGGGTGGCGCAAGGATAATGCAGAGCGTGCTCAGGCGGCATTAGATACAGTATTTCCTCATTCCGGGATCTCAGCTACCAGGCAGGTAGCCCACCTGAATTTGGCCCAACGTCAGATGGTGGAAATTGCACGGACATTAACCCAGTCGGCTAGCCAAATCTTAATTCTGGACGAGCCTACCTCAGCATTGTCCCGTGAACGAGTGGTCCAACTCCACGATTACATTGAGCAGTTGAAATCAAGAGGAATTGGACTCATCTATGTAACCCACAAGCTGGAGGAGTTGCGCTCGATTGCCAGTCGGATTGTGGTCTTGCGCAACGGCAACGTGCATTTTGATGGCCCGATTGGCGGCATGGGGCACGAGGAGATTCTTCAGCTACTGTCTGGCCGAACAAGGGACACAGTGCCTAGGAATGAGGTGTCGGTTACTGCCGCCAATCTCGTCGGGGAAACGTTGTTTTCACTAGAGGGCTTAAATATGCAAGGCTTGCACGACATTACCCTGCACATCAATCCGGGAGAAATTGTCGGGATCGCGGGATTGGACGGTGCTGGACAGCGTGCGCTGCTCAGGACGATCTTTGAGCTGCGCCATGGGTCAGGCCGGGATAAGGCCTTGTCTATGGCCTATGTGACTGGCGACAGGCAAGCGGAAGGTATCTTTTCGCTGTGGAACATTTACAACAACATGGTGATTTCTTCGCTCAGCCAGTTTGCGTCGTGGGGGATATTCAATAAGAAGCAGGCAGATGAGCGTGTTGAGTACTGGTATAGGCGGCTGAGTTTTCGGGCGACGAGTCCGAGGCAGAGCATTACCGAGCTAAGCGGTGGGAATCAGCAAAAGACGTTGATCGGGCGAGGACTCGCAAGTGAAGCGCAGCTATTGTTGTTGGATGATCCGACCCGAGGAGTTGACGTCGATACCAAACAAGAAATCTACGACGTGCTCCGTGAACTCAAGAAATCAGGATGCTCGGCCATCTTTTTTAGCACCGAGGACAACGAGTTTTTGCAATGTGACCGCGTTTACGTGATGAACAAAGGTAGCATCGTGGCAGAGCTTCGAGCCCCTGACATGTCGGTACCCGACATCGTGCATGCTTCTTACCAGCAGGCTAAGACTGCAGCAGATACTTCGCAAGCTGAATCTCGGCGTTGGCTCCCTTTCGGTAAGTTAGGTAGCATTTCGAGCCCAGCTGGCCTTTCAATTGGACTATTAATCACGGTGGTAGTCATTAGTGGTGTTCTCGAGCCCTCAAGTGTGGGAACAGGCGGACTGGATCTTCTCGTAGGGGGGGCAGTACCACTGGTGCTGGCCGCTCTTGCAGAAATGTTTGTGATTATGGCAGGCGATATCGATTTAAGCATCGGCGCGGCACTAGGTCTGGTCAACGTGATTGGGGCTACTTATCTAGTCCACAGTCCTCTGTTGGGGCTGCTATTCATGGTGCTCGTGGTAGTTGCGTATGCCCTTATGGCGGCCCTGATTCATGTGCGGCGGTTGCCCGCCATTGTGGTAACGTTGGGCGCATCGTTCGTGTGGCTGGGCGTTGCACTTGTAATGCAGCCGATCCCGGGCGGGACCTCACCGGGGTGGCTCACGAACCTCTATAACCTCTCATTACCGGTAATCCCGGAGCCTATATACTTAGTGGTCCTGTTCGTATTAGTCGGGTATGCCCTGCTCTTTCGCAGTCGGTTGGGCACGGTGTTGCGCGGGTTTGGGAACAATCCTGCGGCCATTTATCGGGCCGGCCGTTCGCCAATGCGCGCACGCATCATCTTGTATGTTCTGGCAGCTGTGTGCATCGTTCTCTCGGGCTTGGCGATAACCGCCGTGAGCAGTGCGTCCGACGCGAATGCGTCTGCGACGTATACTTTGTCGGCGATCGCTGCCGTCATCCTCGGTGGTGCAGAGTTTACGGGTGGAACGGTCTACCCGACCGGTGCCGTGGCTGGGGCATTGGTGCTTGCGCTTCTCTCGTCCTTACTAGCCTTCTTGTCGGTGAGTACCAACTATGAAACCGCTGTTACCGGGGCCATTTTGTTGGCGGCGTTGGCCACAAGACAACTGGGCAGAAAGGTGAGGAGCTAACGATGAGGAATCTTAATCTCAAAAACTCCGCTTGGATATGGTCACTTGTCGGTTCGTTAGTGTTATGGCTTGTTGCGAGCGTGATTTCTCATGGGGTTTCGTTTAAGTTGCTGTTTTTGAACGCCACGCTAGCGAGCTTTTTGGCCTTATTGGGTCTTGGTCAGATGGTAGTTATTACCAGTGGCGACGGGTCTATTGACCTCTCAATGCCTTACGTATTGACACTCTCCGCATACGTGTCGGCTGCTGTCATGAACGGCCGCAATGCACACCTTGTCGAAGGCATTGTATTGGCTGTGGTGGTATCATTGGCAGTCGGTCTTTTGAACGGTGTAATGATTTCACTGCTGAGGATTCCGGCCATCATAACCACGTTAGCAACCGGATACATCGTGTATACTGCGTTGCTTCAAATTTCGTCGTCAAGATATGGGGCGTACGCTACAAGTCCGGGAATTCAAGGGTTCGTTCACACCCAAGTTGATGGACTTTCGATTGTCGTGGTTCTCGTTATAGCTGCGGGAGGTGTCGTCACTTGGGTCATCCGATCCAGTGTATACGGCAGGCGTCTATTGGCAATGGGCCAGAGCCGACCGGCTGCGAAACTCGTAGGCATCCCGATTAATCGGATGGTGCTGCTGAACTTTCTTATCAGTGCGCTGTTTGGCGCTATTAGCGGACTGTTGTTGGGGGCGTTTGACGGGGGTGCGTTCATCAATATGGGGAACGCCTATCTTCTGACTTCTATTGGGGCTGTCGTCGTCGGTGGAACGTTGATTTCGGGCGGGAAGTCCAGTGTGATTGGCACCCTGGGCGGGGCACTTCTCTTGACCTTAATCGTGACGGTCTTGGAACTATCCAACATTGCTATTGGTTTTCGGGATGTGATTGAGGGACTGTTGTTGGTCGGATTCATCCTGCTGTCCCAGGGGATGCGGGCACAGTACTAGGTCTAGGTGATTATATGCAGCGAGGAGGTGATGTCAACATCCTCCCCAGCCATAAATGGCGGGGCATCCACCATGGGGCCAAGTATGCGACCGTCACGTATGGAGTGTCCGCATCGAAAGTTCTACTGGCCCCCATAACTAAAGCCAGGGGCCCCGTAGTAAACACGGCAGGTTCTGATCGTGTGCTGATGTTGCGCAAGATTCTCGCATTCGGTTCAGATGGCCGAGTGGTCGGACCGCAAAACACACGATTGGTGACCGAGGAGCGTCTTGCTAGTCGGGGCAGACGCACCCATCCAACAAATTAGCGAGGAGTTGCGCAGTTAACTCGAAGGCAGGTCTATTCGACAAGGAGGAGAGGATTCATGAAGGGCAAGACATTTGCGATGGTCGCATCCGGCGCGTTGGCCGTGGTGATGTTAGCTGGATGCGGAAGATCAGCTTCGGGAGCATCTTCCCCAAGTGCCGCCAAGGCCAAAAGTAAAATTGTAATCGGCTTCAGTCAATCGTACACTGGCAACCAGTATCGGAAGGCCGAGGATAGCGACTTCATGGCCGTCGCCCACCAGCTTGAAAAACAGGGCAAGATTTCCGGAGTCGACTTTCTGAACGCGAACAACAGCGTGAGTACCCAGATCTCGCAGATTGACGATCTGATTTTGAAGCATGTCAGCATTCTGTTGGTGGATCCGGCTTCTCCCACCGCACTTAACGGTGCAATTGCCAAGGCGGTAGCAGCAGGCATTCCCGTTTTGGCCTTCAACGACGGTCCGATCACCAGCAACAAGGCCTATCAGTTCAATTTTAACAACCCCAAGATGGATGAGGTCGCCATGCAGTATGTGGCGAACCGTCTTCACGGTAAAGGAAACGTTGTACTGATTCGAGGCATTGCGGGAACGGGTACGGACAATGGGTTTTATAAGGGGATGGAAGACGTTCTGAAGAAGTACCCGGGGTTGAAGGCAGTGGGAACTGTTTACGGAAACTGGACGGAAAGCGTTGCAGAGTCTCAAGTGGCATCCGTTTTGCCCAGCCTGCCGACGGTGAACGCTATCGTGACGGAGGGCGGAGAGGGTTACGGAGCAATTCAAGCCTTTAAAGCAGCCGGAAGGCCGGCCCCACTGGTAGTCGGCGGCAATCGCGGAGTCTTCCTCCGTTGGTGGGCACAGCAAGTTAGGAAAGGTTATAAGACGATATCGATTTCCGCCAATCCATGGATTGGCGGGGCTGCCGCGTACATTGCCATGGACATTGTAAACCACAAGCATGTACCCAAGAACATGACGATGCCGTTGCTGGAAATAACGCAAGGGCAGCTTGGGCAGTACAAAAACGTGCCGTTGAACGGAATGGCACAGAAGTCCTACTCAAACGCATGGGTCACAGCTAACGTTCTTAAGTAAATCGACGGGGGCCACGTCGTTGTTGGTCCCCCTCTTTTCTCGGTAAGGACGTTTTGGAGGGATATTATGGAAATCATTGATTTAACACACCGGCTTGAGGCGGGCATGCCCTTTTGGCCAACGCACGCCAAGTACGAAAGAATACCGGTAGAGACCCTTCAAGTCGCCTTGGCTGAGCATGCACGGGTATGTGTGGACGAACACACCGGGACTCATGTGGACGCCCCTTCCCACTTTATTAATGGGGCTCCGTCTGTTGACCAGGTGCCTTTAACGCGGTTTGCCGGCTGTGGCCGGGCCATTGATGCCCGCTGCGTTGGACCGAACGGAGTCGTGGATGCTGACTTCCTCGTGCAATGGGAGGAGCAGAATGGCCGATTGGACGCTGGTGATGTTGTGCTGTTCTTCTTCGGCTGGAGTCTTAAGTGGAATCAAGATCAATCTGGACCATCCTTTAATGAGGATTGGCCCGGGGTCAACGAGTCAGCCTGCTCACGGCTTATTGAGCGGGAGGTCGCAGCAGTCGGCACCGATGCACTGTCTATTGATCCCGCTAACACCACAACGTTTGAGGGGCACCGAACCCTACTTCATGGAACAATTCCTATCTTTGAAAATGTTGACAATTTGGATCGGGTATTAGGCCAGCCGTTCACCTTCATGGGATGGCCCTTACATATTGTGGGCGGCTCGGGTTCGCCGGTTCGGGCTGTGGCGATGGTTGAGGACACTGCACGGAAATAGGGAGTTGAGCTCAATGAGTGGAATGTTCGACAAGTTTACCGAGGGCATCGAATTGCCGGAACTCTATGCGGTGCGGCAGCGGTTTGATGTCACCGCGATTGACGACATTGAAGGAAATGTCGCCACAGCTTTGTCGGCTGGCAGGCTCCCTAAGTTAACGGGCAAGCGAGTCGGCATTGCGGTGGGATCACGCGGGATTGCGGATATTGACACGGTGGCCCAGGCGACGGTGGAATGGGTAAAGTCCCGCGGAGGACGGCCGTTTATTCTTCCGGCGATGGGGAGTCACGGGGGTGGAACCGAAGCCGGACAAATCGGCGTTTTGGCGAGCCTTGGTGTGACCGAAGAGGGTGTGGGGGCCCCTATTCACGGATCGCTCGACGTCGACATCGTGGGCCATGCATACGGTCAGCCGGTGTATTTCAGCAGTGAAGCGCGGTTGTCCGACCTCTTGTTGGTGATTAATCGGGTGAAGCCGCATACCGCGTTTCGCGGGTCCCGCGAGAGCGGTTTGACCAAAATGGTGGCCATCGGACTTGGAAAGCAAAAGGGAGCGGAGACCCTGCACGGGTTGGGGCTGGGTCTGTCGGCCGATACCATTCCTCAATTTGCGGACGTGATTATGCGCGTAGCACCGCCGCTGTACGGACTGGCGTTGGTCGAAAACGCGTATCACCGCATCGCCCTGATGAAGGTGTTGCCCGGCGACCAATTCGCTCAGGAAGAGCCCTCGTTGTTGGTGAAGGCGAAAGAACTCATGCCAACCTTTCCCATCGCTGAATTTGATGTGCTGGTGGTTGATAAGATCGGCAAGAACATCAGTGGTGACGGGATGGATCCCAACATCACGGGACGCTATGCGACGCCGTACGCATCCGGCGGAGCCGATGTCAAGAAAGTGGTGGTTTTGGGCTTGACGGAGGAAACCCACGGCAACGGCAACGGCATCGGCATGGCTGATCTGACGACTGAACAGGTTTTCGCGTCGATTGACTGGGAAGTCACCTATGTTAATGCCTTAACTGCCACCGTGACAACTACCATTAAGCGGCCTCTGGCGCTTCCCTCGGACGATGAGGCGGTGCGATTGGCGATTAAGCTTGCTACGCCAAATCCGGCCGAGGTCACGCTGATCCGCGTGCGCGATACCTTGTCGCTTAACCAGGTGCTGGTCACGAAGGGCGTTTTAGACGCCGCCAACACCAGCAACATCGACATTGAAGGAGGACCCTTTCGATGGGAGGACGCTCCGTGGCAGAGCCATTGGAATTAGGCTCGCTCCACACAGATTACAAATCAAGAGAGCGATGGAGGGGGTTTACAGGTGCAAGACATAACGATACAACGCATCAAGGGTTTAGATGTCCGTTTTCCGACGTCGCGAACCATGGACGGTTCGGACGCGGTCAACCGCAATCCTGATCATTCGTTGGCCTATGCCGTAATCGGGACCACCGTCTCGAACCTTACCGGTTATGGCATCACCTTCACGATTGGCCGGGGCAACGATCTGGTCGTGGACGCCATACGCGAGTATGGTCGGTTGCTTGTCGGACGGCGCGTGTCGGAAATTATCGAAAACATGGGCGAAGTTTGGCATGAGCTCGTCAACTATAGCCCGCTTCGCTGGCTCGGTCCCGAAAAGGGAGTCACCCATCTGGCCGCAGCGGCGGTCTTCAACGCGCTTTGGGACATGTACGGCAAACTTGAGCACAAGCCAGTGTGGAAGGTCATTGCTGACATGCCGCCACGTGATCTCTTAAACGTTATCGACTTTCACTACATTGAGGATGTGCTCTCCCGAGACCAAGCGTACGAATTGTTGGCCCGTGTAGAGGGTGGAAAGAGGGATCGCGAAGAGTGGATTAAAGCGCACGGCTATCCTTCCTATACCACATCGGCAGGCTGGCTGGGATTTTCTGATGACAAGCTACGCCAGCTTTTACGTGAAAAAATGGCGTTGGGATGGCAATCTTTCAAGATTAAGGTGGGAGCATCGGCAAGCGACGACATACGCCGCCTGGAAATTATCCGCGAAGAGGTTGGTCCTGACCGCAACCTCATGCTGGATGCCAACCAGGCCTGGGACGTCCCCACGGCGATTGAGTTCATGCGTCAAGCAAACCGGTTTTCGCCGGTATGGATTGAGGAGCCGACCAGCCCTGATGACATCTTGGGACATGCCAAAATTGCGCAGGCGATTGCTCCCGTTGGCGTGGCAACCGGGGAACACTGCCATAACCGGGTCATGTTCAAGCAATTCTTTGAGCAGGGCGCGATGCAATATTGCCAGTTGGATGCGTGCCGTTTAGGCGGCATCAATGAATCACTAGCGGTGCTTTTGATGGCTGCCAAATACCAAGTGCCCGTCTGTCCGCATGCCGGGGCACTGGGCCTGAGGGAAGTGCAGCAGCATGTGTCCATTGCGGACTACATTGCCGTTAGCGCGAGCCTGGAGGATCGCATGCTGGAGTATGCCGACGGCTTCCAAGAGGCGTTCGTGTCACCTGCGGTGGCGGTGAACGGCGCGTATCAAGTGCCTAGTGTGCATGGCCTCGGGGTGGAGCTGACTGATGTGGGACTCCAAGCTTATTCCTACCCCGAGGGAAGTGAGTGGACGTCAGGGAACTCATGAATTTCTAGGAGGGAGGTCTCATGGTGACGATTAACGAAATTGAGACGCGGGCGTTTCGAGTGCCCCTCAAGAATCCGTGGGGCGATCAAACCCACCGCGTGACACATATCGAGATCATTTTGGCCGAAATAGGAACGACCGCAGGAATTAAGGGTCTTGGGTTTAGTTATACCGTAGGCTTTGGCGGTCTGGCGATTAAATCCCTCATAGACAACTACCTGAAACATGAATTGTACGCACAAGACTGCGAGCCGCGGGTCCTATGGTCGCGGCTATGGCGCGCGGCACACGATGTGGGCGGCGGCGGTGTCGTGACGGCAAGTTTGGCTGCGCTGGATATCGCGATGTGGGATGTGATGGCGAAATCTGCTGACAAGCCGCTGATCGAGGTGCTGGGCCGTCACCGGTCCTCAATTTCTGCCTATGGTAGCGGGATTAATCTTCATTTATCGGAGAGTGAGCTTCTTGAGCAGGTAAGGCGGTGGCAGGACGCCGGTTACGATGGGGTGAAGATTAAGGTCGGAAAGCCGGATCTCGAAGAAGACCTGGATCGTGTGGATGCGGTTCGACAGCTTGTCGGCCCCAACGTCAAGCTGATGTTGGATGCCAACCAGGGTTGGGATGTCACGGCTGCGGTGAAACGCTGTCAGGCGCTTGAGCGGTTCGATCCTTATTGGATCGAGGAGCCCTTAATTGCCGACGATGTGCTGGGTCATGCAGAACTGGCCAATCGAACCCGCATTCCGGTGGCCATCGGAGAAAATGTCTACACGGTGTACCAATACAACCAATACCTGCGCCTGCGTGCCTGTGCGTTTTCCCAGGCCGACGTGGTGCGTTCTGGCGGGATCACACCCTACCTTCACATTGCAAACCTCTGCGACGCCTGGAATGTGCCAATGGCACCGCACTTCATGATGGAGATTACCGGACAGGTGCTTTGTGGAATTCGAAACGGCCATATTCTTGAGGATGTAGAAGGCGGTTCCTTTTCCGATTTGGGCATCTCGCTTTCTGCGAATCCCGTTGACAACGGGGTGTTTCACCCGCCGTCGGTTCCGGGCCACGGCATCGCTTTTGACATGTCGGTTCTGAGTCCGCTCGCTATTCATTAGCAAGGTGCCGCGTAAAGGAGCGTGACAGCATGAAAGCTGTGGAATACGAGGGTGGCCAACATCTTGTTATGGGCAATCGCGAACCGGTGACGCCCGGATCGTCCGGGGTCCGGATTCGTGTTGCGTACGGAGGGATTTGCGGCACAGACCTGCACCTGGTGCACGGTGCGATGGATCATCGGGTGACGTTGCCTCACGTCATGGGGCATGAGATGTCTGGTGTCATCGAGAGTGTGGGTCAGGAGGTGACGCGTTTTCACCCGGGCGATCACGTCACGGTCATGCCACTCTTGCCATGCGATAGTTGTCCGACTTGTCACAGTGGCTATCGCCACATCTGCCCAAACCTGCGCTTTATGGGAATCGAAACACCGGGAGCCTTTCAAGAGTTGTGGACGGTACCCGAATCCGTGGTGTACCCTCTACCATCTGACCTCCCCCTGCGTTTGGGCGCTTTGGTGGAACCCCTAGCGGTTGCCTGTCATGATGTGCGCCGCTCCGAACTCCAGAGGGGCGAGTATGTCGTGGTTTTAGGTGGAGGACCCATCGGAGCGTTAATTGCCATGGTCGTAAGAAGCCGCGGCGCGAGGGTGCTTGTCGCCGAGATTAATCCATATCGCCTCTCACTTCTGAAGTCGCTGGGGATCGACGTCATAGACCCGGGGCAAACGGACATTTCCGAATCTGTACTGGCCGACACCGGTGGGCGCGGTGCGGATGTGGTATTCGAAGTCACGTCGTCGACGCTGGGAGCGAAGTTGATGACCGATTTAGCGCGCCCGCGAGGACGCATTGTTGTTGTCGCCATTTTTCCGGCGCCTCCGCCAGTAGACCTGCATCGTGTCTTTTGGCGGGAGCTTCAAATTCGCGGAACGCGTGTCTATGAGCCTGAGGACTTTAGGGAAGCCATCCAGATTGCGGCGAGCAGCGCTCAACCACTCGAGAAGCTGATTTCGGAAGAGTTTCCGCTCGAACAGCTCGGTGAGGCGATATCTCACCTGAAGGGCGGCGGCGGGGTCATGAAGGTTCTCATCCAGTGTGATCCGTTGGCAGGCAATTAGGCAGAAAAAGGGGAAATTCGGCGATGGCAAGCAACGGAGCGTTTTCTTTAGAAGGCAAGACCGCCTTGGTGACAGGCGCGCGGCGGGGCCTGGGATGCGCCATGGCAGTGGCGCTGGCGGAGGCAGGATCCGACATAGTCGGCGTCAGCGCACAAATTGAGTCACACAGTTCGGTGCGGGACGAGATTCTCGCATTGGGCAGGCAATTTTGGGCTTATGCGTGTGACCTGTCCGATCGCGACCAGGTTTACCAGTTGATTGCCACCATACAGCGAGAGGTAGATCGGCCTATTGATATTCTTGTCAACAATGCCGGTACCATCCTTCGGGCCCCGGCAGAGCAGCATTCTGATGAGTACTGGGATCGGGTCATCAATACCAACCTCAATGCACCGTTTGTCCTTAGCCGTGAGCTCGGACGCGACATGGTGCGTCGCGGAGCAGGCAAGATCATTTTTACTGCGTCGCTCCTGTCCTTCCAGGGCGGGATACTCGTTCCGGGCTATGCCGCTTCGAAAGGCGGAGTCGTCCAGTTGACAAAGGCACTGGCCAACGAATGGGCTAAGGACAACGTGCAAGTCAATGCGATAGCGCCGGGGTATATGGCGACGGACAATACCGAGGCGCTGCGTGCCGATCCGGTGCGCTCACGGGACATTCTGAACCGGATTCCTGCGGGACGATGGGGCACGGCTGACGATATCAAAGGAGCGGTGGTGTTCTTGGCGTCCGGTGCTTCGGACTACGTGACGGGAACAGTGCTGACGGTTGACGGCGGCTGGATGGCAAGATAGCAACAGAAAAGAGAGTAAATAGGGGGGAGCGGTTCGATGAAAATTATCAAGCTTGAGACCGTGCAGATTGAGGAATTTCCCAATCTATGCTTTGTTTTGATTCATACGGACGAAGACCTCGTCGGTTTGGGAGAAACATATTTCCATAGTTCAGCCGTTGCCGATTGGATTCATGAGACGGGGGCGCTGGCCCTTTTGGGGAACAATCCCCTGGAGATTGAAAAGCACTGGAACAGTTTAGTTGGGTTTATCGGATCCCGTAGCACCGGTGTAGAGAATCGTGGCCGCTCTGCGATTGACACTGCGCTTTGGGACATCTTTGGCCAGGCAACAGGCGTGCCGATTTACCAGTTGCTTGGGGGAGCTGTGCGCCCCGATGTGCCCATCTACAACACCTGCGCGGGCTATCAATATACCCGCAAGCGACCCAGTCATGGGCATTTACCTGTCGAGAACTGGGGAACCGAGGCGGCCCAGGGTCCCTACGAGGACCTTGAAGGGTTCTTGCACCGGGCCGACGAATTGGCGCACAGTTTGGTAGCCGAGGGCTACGCAGGGATGAAAATCTGGCCGTTCGATCCCTTCGCTCAAGGGACTGGTGGGCACTACATTACGACGGAGGATCTCAAAAAAGGACTGGAGCCGTTCGAGAAAATTCGTGCTGCTGTGGGCGACAAGATAGAAATCATGGTGGAGATGCACAGTCAATGGGATCTCCGGGCAGCGAAGCAAATCGCCCATGCGGTTGACCAGTTTCGGCCGTTCTGGTTTGAGGACCCGATCCGCATGGACAATATTTCCGCTTTAAAGAACTTTGCCGAGTCGACACCGACAGCCACCGCCGCCAGTGAAACGCTCGGAACCCGGTGGGCATACCGAGAGATTATGGAACAGGCTGCTGCCGACGTTATTATCTTCGACCCCAGTTGGACCGGCGGGATTTCGGAAGCACGCCGAATTGGCAATTTAGCGCAGGCCTACGAATTACCGGTTGCCCCCCATGACTGTGTTGGTCCCGTGACGTTCTGTGCGGATGTTCATCTCTCCGTTCACCTTCCCAACGGATTCATTCAAGAGGTGGTGCGGGCGTTTTACACGAGCTGGTATCGCGAACTCGTGACAAACCTGCCCGAAATCAAGGACGGTCGCATCTATCCCTTGACAGGACCCGGGTTGGGAACGGCACTAAATCCGGCGGTGTTTTCGCGATCTGACATCACTCGGCGCGTCAGCAAATAGCGCCCCGTAGCGTTAGTGCATCGAAGGAGGGATCTCATGCGATTGGCCAACGTGGTTTGCCTCGTGACAGGCGGAGCGAGCGGTATTGGAGAAGCGATTGCGCGGCGGTTTGCAGTCGAGGGCGCTTATGTGGAAATTGGCGACCAAAATGGAGACGCGGCCAACGCGCTTGTTGCGGACCTTGTGGAATCTGGGCAGAGAGCGATCGCTCGAAGGGTAGATGTTCGTGACGAAAAATCGGTACGTACGTGGACCTACGATGTCATGGGTAGACATGGGCGCATTGACGTGCTGATCAACAATGCCGGGATCAGCGCGGTGGGGGAGATACACAGTCTGTCGCGGGAACTCTGGGACAACGTGCTGGCCGTGAACGTCACCGGCGTGTTCCTGGTTAGCCAGGCTGTGCTTCCGCATATGATAAGCCAGCGTTCGGGATCTATCATCAACATGTCGTCCTGCGCCGCGGAGATCGGTCTGAAGCGCCGGGCTGCGTATTCCGCAACCAAGGGCGCCATCTTGGCGATGACGAAATCAATGCAGGTCGATTATGCTCCCTATGGAATTCGTGTAAACGCTCTCTTGCCCGGCACGATCATGACGCCCTTTGTCCAGCGATATCTCGAGCAGAGCTATGGTGATAAAAGCGAGGCCGTGGCTGCTTTGCGCCAACGGCAGTTGGCCGAAGAGTTGGGAAGCCCCGACGATGTGGCTTATGCGGCACTGTATCTTGCCTCTGGCGAGTCCCGTTATGTGATGGGCGCCGGGCTCGCCGTGGACGGCGGTACGATCGCCGGAAAGCCGTATTAGGACAATCGAAAGGAGACGTTCATGACCGACAGGGCATTGACATTTCAAGGATACCACCGTGCCGACGGCCGCGTGGGCACCAGGAACCACGTACTCATTTTGCCGCTTGCCCCGGCGGTGAGTTCCACCGCGTCCGGTGTGCAGTCGCAAGTGCTGGGCACGGTCAGCGTCGAACTGCATCAAGACATCAAGCCCACCATAGAGGGGTTTGACCTGGCAGCCAGAACCCTGGCCGGTTGGGTCGATCATCCCAATGTGTACGCCACGGTGATTCTGGCGTTGACCGCGAACGACCCACTAGTCGACGCATTGACGTCCGCATTACCACGGCACGTGCGGTATGCGGTGGTCGCATTTGACCGTGCGATGGGGCGGATACGCGCACAAGAACGAGCCCGCACCCTGGCCGAGGAGTATGTGGCTGAAGCCCAACACGCAACGCGGCAGTCGACTTCGCTGGCCCATTTGATTCTGGCCACGGAATGCGGGGGATCCGATGCGTGCTCCGGTCTGTCGGCCAATCCCAGCCTCGGATACGCGAGCGATTTGGTCGTCAAGGCGGGGGGGTCGTCCATCTTAGCGGAAACCACCGAACTCATTGGAGCCGAACGTATTTTAGCCGAGCGTGCGGCCACGGAGCAAATCGCCGAGGCGGTTTGGAGCACCGTTGCCCACGCCGAAAAATCTGCCATGCGCATGGGCGTGGATTTCCGAGGCGGCCAACCGGCACCCGGGAACATTGCCGGCGGCATTACCACTATCGAGGAAAAGTCGCTGGGATGCGTTCATAAAGGCGGAACCAGTCCAGTCGTGGAAGTGATCGATTATGCCGTGAGGCCCAGACAACGTGGACTCGTGGTGATGGACACCCCGGGTCATGACGTCATGCAGTTTGTCGGCATGGCGGCTTCAGGCTCGCAGGTGGCGGTGTTCACGACTGGGCGCGGCACCCCAACTGGAGCAGCCATTATCCCCGTAATCAAAGTGTCAACAAGAACGGCGTTGAAGCAGCAACTGCCGGACCTCATTGATTTTGACGCCGGGGCCATTATTGACGGCTACCTGACGGTTGAGCAGGTGGGGCGCGCTCTTTTGCGGAAAATCGTCTCGGTGGCGAACGGTGAGCCGGTCGTGGCGGAGCGCTATGGCCATCGAGAGTTTGGCATCTTTCAGGGTTGGGGGAGCGAGTCATGAGAGAGGCTATCAAGTTCATTCGTTGGCAAACGGGCTCCGGTGAAATTCGGTTGGGCGTTTGCGTGTGCGACGACCGGGCGGTGCCTGTTGATGCGGTGCTCCCGCAGGTCACGTCGTGGGAGGGGGTTTTGGCCCATTGTCGCGGGCAGGGGATCAGCGTGGCTGAATGGGCCGATCAGATCCTTAACGACACGCCGGAACGTGTGGCGGTGAGCCGTGAGCGTCTCATAGCTCCGGTGGACGTGAGCGAGTTATGGGCTGCAGGCGTCACCTATGAGCTTAGTCGCGATGCGCGCGAAGCCGAGACCATCAGCGCGTTGAACTTTTACCGGAAAGTCTATGATGCGGATCGTCCTGAAATCTTTTTCAAGTGTCCGGGAACTCGGGTTGTCGGCCCGGGCGCGTTCGTGGGACTACGGCGGGACGCGACCTGGCATGTGCCGGAACCTGAACTGACGGTCATTCTGGATGATGCGGGCCAGGTGTTTGGTTACACCGGCGGCAACGACATGACCGCGCGGGACGTGGAGGCGGACAATCCCTTATACCTGCCGCAGGCTAAATTTTTTCACCACAGTGCAGCCATCGGGCCGACGCTGGTACTGGCCGACACCGTCGATCCATACAACCTGACCATTACGCTAGACATTTGGCGCCGGGGCGGCCTGCATATCCGGCAGACGACCTCAACCCGATACTTGCGGCGCAGTATTGCAGACCTGGTGAGCTATATGGGACGTGCCTGGCCCCTCGCTCCCTGGACGGGTCTTATGACAGGGACCGGCATCGTGCCCCCGGACGAGTTTGCCCTGGAAGATGGTGACGAGATTGACATCACGATTCCGGAAATCGGTACACTGCATAACCGCGCGCGCCTGATTACTTCTGATTGGGCACCCGTGCCCGGTGCGATTCCCCGAGTTTTGCGCATCGATCCGCGCGACAACGTAGCGGTGGCTCTCGGCGAGATTCAGAAGGAACAGCGCATCACCGTCGGCAGCGTGAACATGGTGAGCCGGGATGCCATTCCCTTCGGTCATAAAATTGCGCTTGAAGACATCCAGGCCGGTGACTGGATTGTCAAATATGGAGAGCACATTGGCGTTGCCAGCCGGCCCATCGCCGAGGGTCAGCATGTGCATTCGCATAACGTCGAGAGCCAGCGGGGGCGTGGTGATTTGCTGGTGCACCAGAAGGGAGAGCAGGAATGACGGACCCGCGCACTATATTCTTAGGATACGTCCGGTCAAACGGCACGGTCGGAGTGCGCGATTATCTCTTGGCACTCCCGTCAGTGGTGTGCGCAACTCGGGCGGCCGCATGGGCGGTCGACGATTTGCCCGGAGCGGTCAATGTGGAACACCCGGTGGGGTGCGCCCAAATTGGGGCTGACCGGGACCAGACGCTCCGGGTGTTGGTCGGGGTGGGGTCCCATCCCAACGTGCGGCAGACGGCCGTACTGGGACTGGGATGCGAAGGCGTGCCCGCGCAGGAAGTCGCGAACCGTATACGCGCGCGCAACTGCCGTGTGGAAGTCACCACCATTCAAGCCGCGGGGGGCACTCGAGAAGCCGCGCAGCGGGCACGGACGGTGCTGTTGGAGCCGGCGCCGACGGCCGATCGCCAGCCGGTATCGATCAAGCGGTTGGTTCTGGGGATAGGTCCCATCAATCAGCTGGGGGAGCCCGGACGCGCCGTGGTTGAGGCGTATCTGGCACGCGGCGGGCGCGTGATTGAGATCGCCGGTCCCGGCACGCCCTTGGACTACGCAGCCGCCCCGGATGTTGCGAGCCAGCGAATGGTGACAGAAGGGACTGTTGGCGCGAATGAGGCCATCACCGGCCTGGTCGCGAGCGGTGCGCAGATGATATTGGCCCAGTGCGATGCCGACAACATTGGTGGCCACCCGGTGGCGCCTGTGATGCGCATCGGTTACGAGGCACGGCTTCAGGGCGCGCTGGCCGACGATATGGATGGGATGATTGAAGAGAGACGGCCCGATGAGTGGGTTGACTGGATTTTAGAGGTAGCGAGTGGAGAAACAACCGCGGCCGAAAAATCTGGGGCATCGACGTTTGCTATTCGGCGCATCGGCCCCACCTTGTGACAATCCATATAAAGCATCAGGAGCGGAGGCTGCACGTGTCCCGTACTCTCTACTTTGATCCATTTTCCGGCATGGCCGGCGACATGATTGTCGGAGCACTCTTGTCTTTAGGCGCACCATGGGGCGCCGTGGAAGGGGCTGTCGCGAACATGGCCATTCCGAACTTAAAGGTTTCCCAGTCGCTGTGCAAAAAGGGTGGAGTCGCTGCCATCAAATTCACGGTAGAGTGGAGTACGGCATCCCCGCCGACCCACCGCCATCTGCCAGACATTTTGGAACTTGTGGCCAAAGTGGGACTTACTCCGAGGGCAGAGTTATGGGCGAGCCGTGCGTTTGAGGCGCTAGCGCGCGCCGAGGCGAAGATTCATGCGATGCCCGCTGAAACGGTGCATCTCCATGAGGTAGGTGCCGAGGACTCTATCGCAGATGTGGTGGCCGCCTGTGCGGCCCTTGACGCATTGGGAGTTGAGGGTTGTGCAGTAGGCCCGATTGCCACCGGGGTGGGATGGACGGTCGGGGCGCATGGCCGGCTGCCCGTTCCAGCACCCGCCACCGTCGAACTTCTTTGCGGGTTTGTGGTCGAGCCTGGCCCGGTGTCGGAAGAACTCACGACGCCCACGGCCGCGGCCCTGATATGCGGATTCGAGGCCGAACCGGTGGCGAAAATGCCCCGCGGCAGACTCTTGGGGGTCGGATATGGTGCGGGGACCAAAGACTTGAACCATCCTAACGTCTTGCGCATCATGGTGCTTGAGACCGAAGATCAGGAAGGGGCGGGGTAGCCGTGGGTGCCGGGACGCCAGGGGCTGAACAGATTCGATGGGACGGCGATCGAAAGGCGCGTCGGGGATTTTCCGAGTCGGTGCTGTGCACGGGCAAGTCGAATGCGCAGATTTTGGCTGTTGCCCGAAAGCTGGCCGCGGACCGCCCATCTACTCCAATTCTCTTTACGCGATTGGTGCAATCTGCCGCCGATCTTCTGCGCGTCGAGTTTCCGGCCCAGGTAATGTCCTATGACTCATTGGGTCAGATGCTGATTTGGGGACAGCCACCAGATCCCGATCCGAATCGGCGGGTAGGGGTGGTGACCGCGGGAACATCGGACGTACCCGTGGCCCGTGAGGCGGAACTCACATTGGCCGTCGAGGGCATCAGTGTTGTTGCACGGTATGATGTTGGGGTCGCGGGACTGCATCGACTATGGGAAGTGTGGCACGACTTTGCTCGCTGCGACGTCCTCATCGTGGCGGCCGGCATGGACGGCGCGCTCGCCAGTGTGGTGGGCGGCATGGCCTGGCAGCCGGTTATCGCCGTGCCTACCAGCGTCGGTTACGGCTCCCACTTTCATGGAATGGCGCCGCTTCTCACCATGTTGAACAGCTGTGCCGAGGGTCTGGCCGTTGTGAATATTGATAACGGATTCGGTGCGGCCAGGCTAGCGACGCAGATGCTGCGGCTAAAAGCTAAGAGTTCATTACCATACGAGGAATGAGGCTATGGCGATGCGTCTTTATCTAGATGTGCACGGTTGTCTCACGTGGGATGTTCTCAGCCATTCCCTACTCAGCTTGGACTTGCCGAAGAATTCAGCCACGGGAGATGCCAGGGCTGGGGAGATTCTGCAAAAGATACGGGGCTTCGGTACCCGCTTTCATGATGCCGCCCTTCTGGAACGGTGCGTGGACATGGTTAAGGAAGGCGGGTTAACAGTAGGGCCAATTCCTCTAGATCTAAAATACGACGAGGCTCCCTTGACCACTTTGAGGGGTTTTGCGGTGCGCAGCAAATCTGGGGTCACCATTGACGGGGAAGCGGCGGCCTTTTTGGCGGGAGCATCGGTTAGCGCCGAGAGCTTCGCTGGGACCGTCGCGTGGATTCGGGACGAACGGGCTCAAGACGGTACACTCCTGTTTCGCTGGATAGCGCTTGAAGCCCCTTCTTTTCTGAATGGCGCTGCTGTGGTGCTGTCCACCAACATCGATGATATGACCCCCGAGTCCTTAGGATATGTGATCGACTGTCTTTTGTCCGAGGGGGCCCGCGATGTCTGGATCGCACCCATCATCATGAAGAAGTCGCGCCCGGCTTTTACGCTTCACGTGCTGGCGTCGCTGGAGAAGGAGCATGTGCTACTCGAGAAGCTGTTTCATGAAACCACAACCCTGGGCGTGCGACGATCGACAGTGGATACCTATATGCTGGAGCGACGAAACCGCACGGTTGCGACTCCGTATGGCGTGATATCAGTGAAGGAGTCCTGGCTCCACGGGAGCATTCGTTCGGCCCATCCAGAACACGAGGACTGTGCCCGATTCGCCAAATTGCATACCGTCCCGTTATCCCGTGTCTATGACAGTGCGATGGCCGCGTGGCACACCGTCGTCCAAGCCGATCAGGTGAAAGGAAATGAGGGAGGAAATGGATGCTGAGTCTAGGCTATTGTCGGTGATAGAGCGCTTCGAGTCAGCTGTCGTAGCCTATTCTGGTGGAGTCGATTCAACGGTGGTGGCAGCGGCGGCCCATCGGGTGCTCGGGGATGGGCGCATGCAGGCGGTCATTGGTGTTTCCCCCAGCGTCGCTCGCAGCGAAGTTGAGGCGGCGTTTAGAGTAGCTCGCGTCGCAGGCTTCCCCATTCGGACGGTCGCAACCAATGAACTGTCGGATACTCGCTACGTGGCCAACGAGCCTTCGCGCTGCTATTTTTGTAAATCCGAGCTGTACTCTGTCCTCGATCGGGTGCGTCAAGCATGCTCATTTGAGGTGGTCATGGATGGGTTCAACCGTGACGATGTCGGAGATTTTCGACCGGGCGCCAAGGCCGGTCAGGAACATCGGGTCGTCAGCCCGCTGAAGGAGGCGGGGCTTGGCAAGGAGGCGGTTCGTGCGGTGGCACGCAAATGGAGGCTGCCTAATGCGGAGAAGCCAGCCTCCCCCTGTTTGGCGTCGCGCATTCCCTACCACACTCGGGTAACGGTCACGGACCTAAAACAGGTTGAAGAAGCCGAGGCCGCTCTCCATCGATTGGGCCTCACCGAGGTTCGCGTCCGACATCATGATAGTGTGGCGCGCATCGAAGTTCCGGCCAATAAAATCGCGATGGTGGTTGAGAATCGCGAAGCCATCGTCGACGCCGTGAAGAAGGCCGGATACCAATTTGCCACGGTGGATCTAGCCGGGCTAAAATCCGGGGGCTTCAACACCTTTTTGAACGAGAAGATGTTGCTCCAATAACCCGCAGAAGCCCAGTTGGCCGGAAGTTTACAAAACGATGTTGGAGGATGATGAAATGGATTCGCCAGCTGAAAAAGCGCTTAGAGGAATAGGACTACCCACTGAGGATACACGGGCAAACGAAAGCGAGGTTCGATTTCGGGACGGCGGTTGGTTTCGATTCGAAATTCCCAGCGTTGAAGGTCCAGGAGTATTTCAAGCGGTGGTTGAAGAAGCCAAGCGGTTGGACGTGCCCCTTCACCGAATTTCTGAGGGCAGTGGCATTCAGTTGTTGACCGATCAGGAAATTGTGGACATGGCTTGCATCGGTACCCAAGAGCAAATCGAAGTGAGCCTTTTTTTGGGACCCCGGGCAGGATTTGAGATCTCTGCGATGCAAGCTGCACAAAATGGCGGGGTGGTCAGACCGAGACTTCGCGGCATGGACGCTGTTCGCGCCGCGTTGGACGATGCCTTCCGGGCCTATTCGCTCGGAATCCGGTCGGTTTTAGTCGCCGATGAAGGAATGCTGTGGCTGCACAAGGAACTGCGGGAGAAAGGCCTATGGCCGAATGATCTTAAAATCAAAGGGTCTGTGATGATGGGGGCGTCCAACCCCTTGTCCATCGGTCTTTTGGCCAGTCTTGGCTTGGCCACCTATAACTGTCCTACAGATCTAACCATTGAGCAGTTAGCGACCGTACGCGCGTTCACATCCGTGCCTTTGGACATTTACGTGGAGTCGCCGGACGATGTCGGCGGATTTGTCCGGTATGGGGACATCGAACGCTTTATCCGCTATGCGGCCCCCGTTTATTTGAAGTTTGGGGTGCGGAATGCCCCGAACATCTATCCGAGCGGGGCCCATTGGGAAGACACGGCGATTCGATTGGGAAGAGAACGCGTCCGGCGCGCAAGAATCGCCTGGGAGGCGATCGGGCGCCTTGGGATGGCCAGCCGGATGAGCCCCGTCCCCTGCCGGGCGGAAGACTTAGCGATTCCCGTATCCTAAATTATGATCAGACCACGATTGACGGTAGACTTAGGATGCTAAGGAGGACGATGTAGATGATGCATGCTGCGAACCTTATTAACGGTCAGGAAAGGCAGGGCGAGGAAGCCTTAGCGGTATACAATCCTTCCCGCTACGATCACGTCATCGGCACCATTCCCCGGTCATCGGCGGCAGACGTAGCGGATGCCGTTGCTGCTGCTGACCAAGCCCGCACGATATGGCGAAACGCTGGCGCTATGGCACGAGGGAACGCGCTGTTTTCGGCTGCCCGTATTATTGAAGCGCACCGCGATGAATTGGCGATCCTGGCTGCTACGGAGATGGGAAAACCTATCGGCGAGGCGCGCGGCGAAGCGCTGCGTGCCGCAGCGATTTTGCGATATTACGCGGGCGAGGGGGCGCGGAGCGTCGGCGAGGTGATTCCGGCTGGGAACCCGAAAACGCTTCAATACACGACACGCGACCCTGTCGGAGTGATCGCCGTGATTACCCCTTGGAATTTTCCGTTGGCTATCCCCATGTGGAAAATTGCTCCGGCGTTGGCTTACGGCAATACGGTGGTGATTAAGCCAGCCGAATTGGCATCGCTGTCGGCATATCAGATGCTCGCGTTAATTCTTTCCTGTTTTCCCGAGGGCGTATTGAATGTCGTGATCGGTCGAGGACGCGAGGCTGGTGAGGCTCTCATTCGCCATCCGCGGGTTGATGCCATTACGTTTACGGGATCGAGCGCCGTGGGAAGTCATATTGCCGAAGTGGCGGCCAGTCGCGGGGTGAAATATCAACTCGAAATGGGGGGCAAGAATCCCGTTATCGTAGCGGAGGATGCGGATCTGGCATCGGCCGTAGAGCTCACGGTATCCGGTGCCATGCGTTCGGCGGGACAGAAGTGCACGGCCACCTCGCGCGTCATCGTGATGTCAAGCGTTCACAGCGTGTTTCGTGATGCCCTGGTCGAGCGCGTACGGCAACTCAAAACGGGCGACCCACTCGATGCGGAAACCTATCTCGGGCCCGTCGTATCGGCGTCGCAAAAGGAAAGCGTCATGTCGTTTGTTGAAGACGCCAAACGATCAGGCGGTCGACTTCTTATTGGCGGGAACTTGCCAGACCTTCCGGGGCATTTTGTTCTGCCTACCATTTTTGACGACGTCAGTGCTGACGCGCCGATTGCCCAAGAAGAGGTGTTCGGGCCGGTGGTAGCGATTGTGTCTGCGGCCAGCCTCGATGAAGCGATTGCCGTGGCTAATTCGGTGCGGTACGGATTGAGTGCATCCGTATTCACCAAGAGTTTGTCGACCGCGCTTGAGGTGGTGGATCGCCTCGACGCGGGGATGGTGCGTGTCAACGAAGAGACAGCCGGCGTGGAATATCAGGCGCCCTTCGGCGGAAAAAAGGAATCGAGCTCCCATTCCCGCGAGCAGGGGCGGGCGGCCATCGAATTCTTTACGGAAACCAAAACGGTCGCGATTCGAAGCGTTTGAGGACACGAAGTGGAGGTAACTTAGGTGAAGATCATAAACGGTATCTACGGCAATGGAGATGAACTGGCGATTGAGACGAACAACGGAATCTTTCGCGTTTCGTCGCTAGCCAAGGCAGCCGCATCGACCCGACACATTTCCATGGACAGTCTATTGACAGAGGGGCGCGAGGCTCTTGATGAGCTTCGGTCATGGATTGAGCGAGCTCAGAGATCCGGAGTTGAGCCGGATGGATCCCCTAAGGCATGGCTCTCGCCCGTCGCCAGCCCCGGGAAAATTATTTGCGTAGGGCTCAACTATCGTCCTCATGTCGAGGAATCAGGGCTTGAGCTTCCAAAAACCCCTGTCTTGTTCAGCAAATTTACGACTTCATTGGTGGGGCAAGGGGCTACGGTCTCTGCTCCTATCGGGGCTCGCGAGTTCGATTATGAGGCGGAGCTCGTGGCAGTGATAGGGCAGACCTGTTCGAAAGTCAATGAAGACGATGCCCTAGACTACGTGTTGGGGTATTGCAACGGCAATGATCTCTCCGCCCGAGACCTGCAGTTTCGTACGGCACAGTGGCTACTGGGCAAGGCTTGTGACGGATTCGGGCCCATGGGTCCATACCTAGTCACATCGGACGAGGTTCCCGATCCGACCCACCTTTCCATTGAAGGACGCCGAAATGGCATCGTGGTTCAACAGGCAAACACTGCAGACATGATCTTCTCAGTCCCGTATCTCATCTCCTACATTTCGCAGTTTATGACCTTGACGCCGGGCGACGTAATCTTTACCGGCACGCCGGATGGTGTGATATTGGGATACCCGGAGTCCCAACGCGAGTGGTTGCGGTCCGGTGAAACATTCACCGTCGCCATTGAGGGATTAGGCGAACTGATTACGCACATTGGTTGATGGGAATTTATGGCTCATGCGTCGCCATGATTCACGCATATGCACCCCTACAAAATGAGGCACTGTTCGACGGGGGTGCCGCCCAGTGGCAATTTTCTTGCGGTCGAGACAGGAACGCTGATGCTGATTACCAACCAGGGGAATGCCGATTTGGTTGTGCTGCCTCCGGCTCATCTGGTGATGCTGCGGGCCGATGATGTGGTTGCTACTGTCGCTGCTGGATTGCGCAGGGTTCCTCAGCCGGACCTGCCGCCGTTGATCAAGATCGTGACGGGACCGAGTATGACCGCTGATATTGAGGGAACGTTGGTGACCGGCGTGCACGGACCGGGCCGAGTGGGTGTCGTTGTGTGGGGATAACACGTCAGGGAGAGGAACAGCACGACGAGGCAACAATACGGACGAAAGAGGGTAAAAGGATGGGCCAAGGGCTAACAGGACAGTGGGCAATTGTCACCGGGGCCACATCGGGAATTGGCCGCGCAGCCGCTCTGCAATTAGCGGAACGCGGGGCCAATGTGGCTATCCACTATCACTCCCATCGCGATGCAGCAGAGGAGGTCATGTCGGAAATCCGGTCGATGGGACGAGAAACCCGGGCGGCGCAGGGGGATTTCTGCCAGCAGGACGACGTGTATCGGGCCATCCGGGAATTGATCGGGGAGCATCCTCTAGATATCCTGGTCAATAATGCTGGAACCTTGATTCAACGGTACACTTTGGACGAGATGCCTCTTCGCCATTGGGACGACACGATAGCGCTGAATCTATCGAGTGCGTTTTGGGCGGTGCGCGCGGCACTGCCGTCATTGGCGGAGGGAGCTCGGATCATCAATGTCTCGTCGATAGCGGCCCAAAATGGCGGCGGGCCGGGGGCGTTCGCGTATGGGGCGGCCAAGGGTGGACTCATCTCACTGACCCGCGGTCTGGCAAAGCAGCTGGCTGACCGGGGCATTCGCGTCAACGCCGTGGCACCAGGAACTATTGACACGCCGTTTCACGCGCAATATTCGTCGCCTGCGACGCTGGCCGATGTAGCGCGGCGGGTTCCGCTCAAACGGCTGGGCACGTCCGAAGAGTGTGCTCGTGTCATTGTGTTTTTGGCGGGCGAAGAATCCGCATACATGACGGGTGAGGTTATCACGGTGCATGGTGGACAAGGATTGGTATGGTAAGAGGGTGTCTTTTGGCTTCGGACACCTGAACTTCAGTGTTGTTCAGATAGACAAAAGGGCAACGATGGATTTAACGGACTTCATTCGCGAGGCCGGGCAAGGTCGGTTGGTTGCGGTGATCCGTGCCTCATCGGCCAACGATGGCTTGGAGCGCTCCGAGCGGGTGTTGGATGCAGGGGTGGGTTTGTTGGAGATTGCATTGGACCGCCGCATGCGGTGCAGGTGATTGTCGCGGTGTAGAGTCGGGCGGACGTCATCGGTGCGGGAACCATATTGATCCAGGATGCGGCTGAAAAGGCTATGCCGGTAGGGGCGGAGTTTGTCCCTGGCGCCGAATTTTTCTCTGGTGGTGCAGGGTGCCAGCCAATCGCATTCGGTGGCTTATATTCCCGAGGGGTTCACACCTCAGGATGTCGCTGTGGCGTGTGGGGCCGGGTTAACAACATTGAAGCTGTTTCCCGCGGCCAGTGGCGGAGTCGGTCATTTAAGGGCTGTCGGTGAACCGTTTCCTGGACTGCAATGGGGTTCCTTCTGGCGGAGTGAGTTGGGACACGGTCGGGGACTGGCTGCAAGCTGACGCCGCTGCGGCTAGCTTCCGAGGGGACAGATTGGTATGAATGGCATATTGACCATGGGTGAAGTCATGGGGCTCTTTTTGTCGGACCAGGTCGGACGGATTACTCCGGGGAGTCTTATGAGGACGAGTGTGGCAGGATCTGAGTTCAATGTCGCAGCGGCGCTTTCTCGTCTCCAAGTCCCTACATCCTGTGCGGGCACCGTGGGGAATGACCTGGTGGGTCCTATGGTCCGCAATGTATTGCAGGGGGAAGGCGTGGATGATGTGCGCTTTCTTGAGATGCTTTCGGGTTATCGCATGGGTTTCATGATTAAAGAGCGATATGGGCAGCGGGAGCCTCGGGTCCACTACTATCGGCGACATACGGCGATGCACCAACGGGCGGTGCCAGCCGGGATGGCGGCAGCGGTGGGTGAAGGGTGGGTTCATCTGTCCGGTATTACCTTGATGATCGACGATAATTTGCGGCATCGAATTGAGAAAGGGCTAACCGGGTGGACGGAGCAACAGTCGGGCTCTTTGTCTATCGACCTCAATGTGCGACGTCGCTTGGGCCATGGCGCAGCGGAAACAGAATGTGTCCGGGACGGTATTGCGTTCCGGGGAGATCTTGTGGATCTGTGGGACACGGACGAGGTTTCTCTGTTGGTCGAGAACGGCACGTTCAAACCCGATCACGTGGTCATTGTGACAGACGGCCCCCGCGGGTCGTGGCTCTCTATCAAGGGCGCGAGAGAATTGTCACGGTGCCAGTCTAGCCCGTCCCGCGCGTGGTTGACGTGGTCGGCGCCGGGGACGGCTTTGTGGCGGGGGTGCTGGCCGGTGGATTCACAGGGTGGGATTGGCACCAGTCATTGAGGCGGGGATCAATCGTCGGGGTTTCACGGTGTCGCACCCGGGGGATTGGGAGGGGTGCCCTCTCTGGTACGAGGCGATGGCTGTTCTGGAGGGGAAATGGGTCGACCGCTGATGGTCCGACCGTGAAGATGTGGATCACCCCGAACCGCGCCCATGGCTGGAACCCGCATTTAATGCCCATGATACTCGCGGCTGCGATCGGATGCACCTGATGCAACTCGCTTATCGATTTAGCGGCGTCAGAGCTGGCCGTGTATCACGTGGTCCTCGCCGTACACGCCGAAGGGTCGGTCGAGGCGGAACGGATGACGATCCGGAGGTCGTTGAGCTGGCAATCGTGGATGAAGTGGTACTGAGATGTGTCGGTCAAGTCGGCCGAGAGGCATACATCGCGCGGATGCCTTCAAATGCGAATTCGCCAACTTCGTACCAAATTCTGGCGAGATTCCGCAGCCACTTACCGTTTGTCTGATCCTTATCCGATCGCCGCAACAAGACTGCGTTAATGTCAAAAAAATTGGCTCCAATTTACGACTAGTGGGAAATGGAGAATGTTGATCAAAATACAGCGCGGCGGATCCCTCGGCCTTGAGACTGGGCGTAGTACCCGTCTTCGGGGATCCACGACCGAACGGTGGAGGAGTCGGGTGTGTATTCTAAATGCATATCTTGTGGCCGAGGTGAACGATGCGCCCGGACGATTCGGTAGACCACGTTGGGGCCCTAGCGGGCATTGGCTGTGGATTACTGGACGACGGCGCTAGATGGCCTCCTAGAATGGTAACGCCTTTGGAGCAACTCACTTCTGACGATGTGGTCGATGGGTTGTTCGCGTCGTCGCAACAACGGCGTTTAACCCGCGTACGGTGGAGCGAAGGCGAGCGAACCTCCACCTCGTTTTAACGTATGCTCTGAAGCAGGGATGAATTGGCACTTCGCGAATCCAAAGATCGCCCATAGTCCATCCGCATCGGTCGGTATTGTGTATTTGAGTAATCAGCTCATGCGATCTATCCAACGCGGGTTCCCTTACTAATAGCCCAGGTCATGCCGATAACCGCTCGATGTGAACATTCCGACCCTGAAACGGCGACATCCCAGTGTTTCCGACGAAGCTACCCGGTATCTTTCATGCCTGTAGTAGCTTCGTGGCACGCGGAGCGTTCGGTATCTAACGCTGAGAACGCCCTTTTGCAGACAAAAAGGCCGGTTAACGGTAGCGCGGATCCTTGGCTATCGCCAGCCCTGCCGGTAACCATTCAATATGAACGTCGTTCGCCCATGCCTTGATGAGCCTCCATGACGGGCTATGCCTTTGGATACCTGTTGAAGCGATTGAAATGAGGTTTCGTGATTGTTATACTGCGAGTCAAGTAATGTAACGATTGCAGCTTTGAAAAAGTTGCGTAGAATTATATAGCAATTTTAAAGCGTCGCATTATCGGTATTTCCTGAGGATTTAGGAGGCGTTCGCATGTCTTTCAAGGGGTTGAGGAAACCCTACCGCTCCCTGGCGTTGGCTGCAGTGGCTGCAGGCGTAGTGTCTACGGGTTGCGGCCAGCAATATGTGGTGTTGCATCCGGTGGGTCCAGTTGGTGAACAAGAACTCCACTTAATGATTTTGGCGGCTATAGCCATGGCGGTTGTCATAGTTGCGGTCTTCACCCTCTACTTTTATGCGGTGGCCCGCTTTCGTGATAAGCCAGGAAACGCCGCCCCATATCGCCCTGAATGGCATGGCCATAAGCTTTTGGAGACCTTGTGGTGGATTATTCCCGTCGTTCTGCTTACGGTGATTGCTATCCCCACGGTGCAGGTGACTTACGCGCTCGACCGTCTTCCCAAGGGTAAGAACCCGGTGGTCATCGATGTGACGTCGTTAACCTGGAAGTGGCTGTTTGAATACCCTGGTCAACATATCGCTACCGTTAACTATTTGGAAATCCCTACGGGAAAACCGGTGCTTTTCGAACTCACAGCAAACTCGCCGATGAATACGCTGTGGATTCCTCAATTGGGGGGTATGGAATACACCATGCCCAACCGGGTGTTGCCGCTGTGGCTTCAGGCGGACAAGCCAGGCATGTACTGGGGCGACAGTGGCCAGTATTCCGGGACTGGATTTGAAAAGATGTTTTTCAAGGTGAAGGCGGTGTCACCGAAGGCTTTTGCCGTTTGGGCCTCCAAAACTCATGCTACGGCAACGCCCTTAACATTGGCCAGTTACCACCAATTGCTGAAGCATGACACAATGGGCCAGGCGTTGTACGGGTCCTATCCGAAAGATACCTTCCCCAGTATAGCCAGTGGATTTACGCTGAACGGCCAAGGGATGTACATGACGATGCACGGTCCCCACGGCAGCATTAAATACCTGCCGATGTCGGCCACGCAAAAATAGAAATGGGTAACCAGCGGAAAGGTGGCCTCACATGCCTGCGTTTATTGTGCATTTGATTCATACGCTCTTTCCTAAGACGGTGCTATTCCCGGATATTTTGTTAATCGACCTGGGATTGGTCGTAGGGGGTATCGGGTTATTTATCTTCATGACCAAAACTCACCGTTGGGGTTGGTTGTGGCGTGAATGGTTGACCACCGTCGACCACAAGAGAATTGCGGTGTTGTACCTTATCGCCGCTATTGTGATGCTGTTCCGTGGAGGCATCGACGCCGAGATGATTCGGGCGCAGCTCGCCTTGCCGGGTACACACTTCATGCCGGCCATTCAGTACGATGAGGTTTTCACCACACACGGCACGATCATGATTTTCTTTATGGGCATGCCCTTTATCTTTGCGCTGTTTAATGCCGTGGTGCCGCTGATGATTGGGGCACGGGATGTGGCGTTCCCCCGAATCAATGCGATGAGCTATTGGCTATTTGCCTGTGGTGCCATCCTCTTTAATATCTCGTTCATCATCGGGGGGTCGCCGGATGCCGGCTGGACCGCCTATCCTCCTTACACGGGGCTTGCGTTTAATCCCGGGCCTGGCGAGAATTATTACTTTCTCGCATTGATCATTGCCGGAATTGGCACCACGATGACGGGGATTAACTTTCTCGTCACCACGGTACGCATGCGCGCGCCTGGCATGACCCTTATGCGGATGCCGCTTTTTATTTGGTCCGCGATGGTGACGTCAGCCCTGGTGCTGTTTGCCTTCCCGCCCCTGACGGTGGCGTTGGCAATGAGCTTGTTTGACCGGCTGTTCGGCTCCTCCTTCTTTACACTGGGCCACGGCGGCATGCCCATGATGTATGTCAACCTCTTCTGGCTCTTCGGTCACCCGGAGGTCTATATTCTGGTCATCCCGTTGTTTGGGGTTTTTTCCGAGGTGGTGGCCACCTTTTCCAAGAAGCAGTTATTTGGATACCCGATTATGGTGGCTTCCATCCTGGCGATTATGTTCTTATCTTATGGAACCTGGGTGCACCACTTCTTTACCATGGGCGCTGGGCCTGGTGTGAACGTCTTCTTTGGACTGTCCACCATGTTGATTGCCATTCCTACCGGCGTCAAAATCTTCAACTGGATATTCACCATGTGGGGCGGCCGCATTCAATTCACGGTAGCCATGTTGTATCAGTTGGCTTTCATCCCAACATTCGTGATTGGGGGGGCCACGGGTGTCATGTTGGCCGCGGTGCCGGCGGACTATCAGTTTCACAATAGCTACTTCGTCATTGCGCACTTTCACAACGTCATCATCGGCGGTACGCTATTCGGCTTGCTATCTGGACTGTACTATTGGTGGCCTAAGATGTTTGGCTCCAAGCTGAACGAGAAACAAGGCCGGGTTGCTTTTTGGCTCTTTTTCATCGGGTTCTGGGTCACCTTTAGTCCGCAATATCTGCTGGGATTAAAGGGCATGACGCGGCGCTTGTACACGTATCCGGCTGGCTTGGGATGGCACGAGCTTAACGTCATCTCTACGGTGGGTGCTTTGATCATGGGTGCGGGCTTCGTTGCCCTGGTGTTCAATATTGTGTGGACGCTGGTGTATGGTGAGCGGGATCTGACGGGGGATCCTTGGGATGGACGCACCTTGGAATGGTCCTTACCGTCACCCGTGCCCGAATATAATTTCGCGCGGGTACCCGTTGTCCATGCCCGGGATGCGTGGTGGGATATGAAGCAAAAGGGACAATCGCTAGCCCAATTGAGTCCCGAGGACGTTCACGACATTGAAATGCCGCGCAATACGCCGGTTCCGTTTCTGTTGGGCGTCGCATTTTTTGTGGTAGGATTTGCGCTCACCTTCAAGTGGTGGCCCATCGCGGGGATTGGATTGGCCGGAGTCTTCGCCATCATTATTTTCTCGGGCTTTGACTACGAGGATCACCATCACCTCAAAGCCGAGGTTGTACGTAAAACCGAGGCGTCGCTAGGGAGGTTGCAAGGATGAGTAGTGTACCGTTAGCCGAAGAGCGCGATCAGAAACTACCGGTTGAATTTGCGGATGAAAAAGAAAGCATAAATATTACGGGTTTTTGGACGTTCCTGGTCACTGACGTGCTGATTTTTGCCAGTCTTTTTTCGACGTACGCGGTGATGCATAAGGCGGCCGCTCTTGGTCCTACGTCGGTGCAGCTTTTTAAAATGGGCCCGGTGATGTTGGAGACGCTCCTACTCTTGACCTCAAGCTTCACGATTGGCCTCGGGGTTTACGCGATGCGCCGGGGCCAGGTGCGGGCTCTCATGCTCTGGATGGTGCTGACCATGCTTCTTGGAGCCGGATTCGTATCGTCCGAGATCAATGACTTTATCAGTTTCGCGCATATCGGCGCGACATGGCATACCAGCGCCTTTTTGTCCGCCTTTGACATTTTGGTGGGAACCCACGGGGCACATGTCACGTTCGGCATATTTTGGGCGTTGACATTGCTATTCCAACTGAAAAAGCGGGGAATCACGGCGCGGACCGCTCGTAAGGTGTACACATTTTCATTGTACTGGCACTTCTTAGACATCGTCTGGATTTTCATCTTTACCTTTGTCTATTTGAATGGGAAAATTGTCCCCTAAGGAGGCGGCGGTCCGCGATGGCTCACAGTGAAACCGAACTGACCATTTCTGAGGCTTACGAGCGTGATAATGACCGGGCACTGAAGTTTTTAAAGCCTCGGTTTCATGAAGAAAAATTCCCCATGACGCAGATCTTGGGGTATATTGGCTCGCTGATTCTTACCTTCGCGGCATACTTTTTGGTGATAAATCGGGTGCTGCCTTCGATCGCCCTTCTAGCCGTTATCTTGACGTTGGCCGTGATGCAAGGTGCCCTGCAGTTAGGGGTGTTTATGCACGTCCGAGAAGGACGAGGGTTGGCGTGGCAACTGATCCCGCTGTATCTCGTGTTCCTCATTGCCTTGGGAATGGTGGGGATGTCGGTATGGATTATGCTATTTAAGTCCGGGGTATCTTGATGGGGCAACTTTGACGATGGGCTTGATCATCGGGGGTCTCATCCTATGGATCCTGTGGTTGCGTACATACCGTCCACCTATATTGTTGGCCCATCCAACGAGGTCCCCAACGTTGCGGTATGGGCGCTGATGAGGCTTTAGTACCCCTGTTTGGTCCCCTGCTTTATCTCTCCTAATTGGTCGCATTCTCACCAGAAACAAGAACCCTGGCCGTAGTGCCTGGTTTTTGTCTCAAATAGTAGCGTCGCAGGTGAGCCATAGCGTCATCTTGGGAAACGATCCTACCCTTTGGTCGGGGACGTGGTGATCATGTAGCGGCGATTGTCGTGCTCTATCGCGTAGTCTTGAAACCAATCGTCCACACGGGATAACGTTTGTTCGGTTCCGACGAAAAAAGTGCTGCCATCATGAGACATGAGGCTAAAATGAGCGACCACTCCTTCAAACAGGTCGTGTTTGATAATCCAGTCCACGGCGAAGTGAGAATCGACTTCGAGACGTCCCCTTTGAAAGATGTCGCTAACCCGGGTGTCGGGTTCGTGGATAAATCGGTCTAACGACTCCAGTTGTTCTGCCGTGAGCGTGACGGTGCCTGTCCAATTGGCCATCTCGGTCGTCCCCCTTTAATAGAGTTGCAACAGCAATTTTAGTCGATGGCGATCAAAACCCACTAACACATCCCCATTGAATACCGTCACGGGTATACCTCGTTCAGTACCTCTAAGGTGTCTCATGGTCTGAACATGCTGGGGATCCGTTAAGCTATGGTCAACATACCAAAATCCTCGATCGGTCAGGAAACTCTTGACCCCGTTGCACACGCTTCAGGTCGGTGCCGTATAAAGATCAATCGCGGGGATGGCGAGCCGTTGGCCCATCGCGACGGTCAGAGAGTGTTCTTCGATCGGGACGACCATGCGATACAACACAAAATCCGCTACGGTGCTAGGCACCGATAGCCAGTCGCGTAGTCGATCAGTATCGCCTAAAGGGCTGTCCAAGTCCACGACCTGGATTGCATCGGGGAAAGCTCTGCGGTCGTTTACAACAACCGGGGCCCCTGCTTTAAAGTGGACATCGCCGGACAGGCGAAGGCGATAGGAAAACGTTAAGCGGCCCTGGTCATAGTCTAGGCGTAACTTTTGGAACGTCTCGTCATTCTTGGCTACAAGCACCAAGCCTTGGTCGTTCGGTGCTACAAGGTGAATCACGCCGGGGGCGTGGCTGGTTTCCATGTCAGCTAGCCAGCGATTAGCCTGAAGCAAGGCGTTGACTAACGTTCCCTCGCCAGTAGAAAGGTTGGGATGGACAGCCATTCCCCGGGGTTTCTCGGCGACAACTACAGTAGGTCCCTCATACCAGATGGTAAGAGGAATGGGTGAGATAGGGAGAAGCGGTGTTTTGTCCGTGGTAAAACCCCTTTCATATTCGAGCGTCCCGATGCTTTACATTGTCGCGCGCTTGCCCTTATTGCGCAACTACGGACGAGAAATTCGTGATTAGAGAGGTGCCGTTGGCGGGTTACCCACCGTACCGAAAATTCCTTAGACGTCATCCCCGACTGTCCTCGGGGGAAATACTTCAAGACATCATTGGATGGATAAGACTACGTTACCCGTGGTACACGAGATGGTGTGCAGCCGAATGCGCCTCGCCCAAGCCGAACTGTTATCGCTGCGCAGCTCCACGGTATGGCATCAGGGTCGGTGACGTAAAGGCCTAGAATGGCGCCACCGATGCTCATATTAGGCACCTGGCGAGATCGCGCGCGCGTCGCACAGGGATTAGCCTCTTGCTTAGGTATTTTCGCTCTGGGTGCAGTCTGTTTTCGTTTCCTTTGAACCGGCGACCGCCTGGACGACGTTGAAGCGATCGAAGAGCTTGAGGGGAGGCACACTACTACGGATCTGACGCTTTTTCGGGCACTGAGCCCACTCATAGGCATCCGTCCCAGGGCTCGGGCCATCATGACGTTATCTAACGCCTCCACGACAGAGCCGCCGGTCGACGGGTCAACAGAGCCTTTTCGGTGTGCTGCTGCAACACGTGATAGGGTAGGTCGCCCATTGCGACGTCTAGATAATCCGAGAGCAGAGACTGGTTTTTGACAAAAAATTTTGACCAAAATCCCGGGAGCGGATAAAACAAGAGGCCCATTTTGATGGCAGATTTCAACGAGGGCCAGAATTCCTGGTAGATCTGATGGTCGTAATCGTTGAGGGGCACATTCTTAGTCACGGCCTTCACCACAGCATTTCCCGCCATGGCACCGGAGCGCAGCGCTGAATAAATACCTTCTGCAGAAAAGGCATCCATGAGCCCAGCGGCGTCACCTGCGAGCAGGACGCGTCCTTGACTAGGACGGGCAAAGGAAAGCCGATACGGTAAGGGGTGAGCCAGTGCGGTTACGTTACGATGGCCTAAGATTTGCTCGACAAATTGGTAAAAGGCCTGTTTTAGCGGAAATGTGTTGGACCGAAACGATCCGACGCCAATGTTCAGAATGCCATTGCGAGGGATGACCCAGGCGTATCCCCAGGAATACGGGCCGATATGCACTTCCACCCGTCCGGCGTAGCGCTCCCATATCGAATGAGGCGGCACGACTTCGGTCTCTAACGCGGCACCATGACGGGGTCGGGGTATGTGCATCAATCTTGCGGTGGGGCCGTACGCACCGTCCGCTCCGATGAGGTAATCCGCGTGATAGCGAGCCTCGGTGGTGACGATCTCTACGCCCTGGTCTTGGGTACCAATTTTCTGGACGGACTCGCCGTCGTGAACGGTGGCGCCGGCCCTTTCAGCCGCTTCGGACAAGGATTGATCAAAGTATTGGCGTTCAACAATGTGGCAATAGGCTTGATCCCGGCTCAACGTGACCGGAGGCTGCCCCGTTCCTTGAAAGGTCCATTGATGAGGGTGCTCCTGAAACTGGGACTCAGCCCCTTTTGGAAGTAAATCCAAAGCTCGGTGAGTGAGGGCACCGCCACACGGCTTAACGCGCGGAATACGCTGTTGTTCAATGACCAGGGCAGCTAGGCCCTGTTGGGCAATATACCGCGCGGCCGTTGTTCCTGCTGGCCCAGCCCCCACAATGAGAGCGTGATAGCGCACGTCAATCCTCCCCCATCTTTTCTTCTTCATAGTAGCAGAGCCCGATCCGGAATGTCAGGGTCGATTCTGCGTAGGAGCTCACCACAGCGAGTTTTCTTCGACAACGCTGGCGATCTGAGACGAATGGACAGAGAGTCTGGGAGTATCCACCGATCGTTGTCGAGAAGTTTTCAGTTCTCTTGCGGGGGTTGTGTTTAGACTAAGGTATGACATGGCAGTTTGTGGGTGGGTGGGGGTAATGGCTAGTAGGGGTGTATGGATTATGGGGCCGACCGCCAAGATGGTGGGAACGGATTTCACCGTGGATCAAGAGACCACTCAGCGAATATGGGATGAAGCGCAGCAAAGTATGTACGAGGGTGGAGTACGGGTTGTGGGGTTGGACGGTGAACGGTCGGTGGAATTGTTTCCCATTGAAACCGGGGAAGGACCGCGTGTCGTGGCCGTCTTCAACGAAGAAGACCTTTCCCGGTTAACGTTGGCCGCTTTAGTGCATGATACCATTAACCTTTTAGCCATCGCTCAAGGCCATTTGGACCTTCAGTGCCAGGAAGACTCCGGCCCGCTGGCGGAGGCGATGTGGACGCTGGCTCGTGTCGAAAATTTAGTGCGAAAGCTTGGATCTTGGCCCCGTAAAGAAGATGGCGAGGCAGCGACAGCGGTGGCCGAGACACTCCACCATCTGTCGTCGGTATTCTCTTTGGACCACTATCGGCTCAAATGGGATCTTGTTCCGGTTCCAAAAGCATGCCTACCGATCGATGACTTTATTGAAGTGTTCCAGAATTTGCTCTTCAATGCCAAAGAGGCCATGCCTGATGGAGGGCTGGTTACGATTGCAGTTTATCCGGCTGATTCGGGCATCCACATTTCCATCACAGATAGCGGAGTGGGTATGGATTCCGATACAAAAAATCGGTGTGCTTTGCCCTATACCACTTCCAAATCGCAAGGTCGCGGTCTGGGCCTATATCGTGCCCGACAACTGATGGAACAATATCAGGGCCGCATGACCATCCAGTCGGCCGGGCCTGGCCAGGGGACGACCGTGTCGGTTTGGCTTCCCTCCGTGTGAGGCGGATATTCTTGCCGCCGTTGCCAGTGGTCCTGAAATTTGATATCCTGTGTAAGCGCAAAAGCAGATAGGTCAACGGATGAGTCAGGGACTGATGCGCCCGTAGCTCAGGGGATAGAGCAGAGGTTTCCTAAACCTTGTGTCGGTGGTTCGAGTCCTCCCGGGCGCACCATGATAGTATTGAGGTAGGCAATGGACTGGCAACAAGTCATGCGCATGGCGCTGGATGAGGCTTCTTGGGCGGCAAAGGTCGGTGATGTGCCGGTAGGGGCGGTTTTATTGGATGCCAAGGGGGCGGTGCTGGCCGAAAACCATAACCGGCGCGAAGTCGAACACGATCCGACGGCCCATGCGGAGATTCTGGTGTTGCGGGAAGCCGCGCATCGCTTGGGCGGGTGGCGTGTAGTCGGTGGGACACTGGTAGTAACCTTAGAGCCATGTGCCATGTGTGCCGGAGCTAGCGTTTTAGCGCGTATTGACCGTATCGTGATGGCAACCCTAGACCCGAAGGCCGGAGCCATTGAAAGCGTCTATCAGTTAGCGAGGGACAGTCGCTTCAATCACCAGATTGAGATCGTATCTGGGGTATTGGCTGATGAAGCCCAAGCGCAATTGACGCAGTTTTTTCAAACGCGTCGCGAATATCATAAAATGACACGGAGAGGTGTCTGAGTTGGTCGAAGGAGCCCGACTCGAAATCGGGTAGGCGGTTTAAACCCGTCTCGTGGGTTCGAATCCCACCCTCTCCGCCATGTTGGGGCGTTCTCTGTGGAGGGGTGGCCGAGCGGTTTAAGGCGCACGCCTGGAAAGCGTGTTGGTGGGCCAAATCCTGCCTCGAGGGTTCGAATCCCTCCTCCTCCGCCATTTTATATTGCGATGCAGCCATGGAGCTGCATCGATTGGGTCCCGCGCGGACGACTCCTGTGAACCCCGTCAGGCCCGGAAGGGAGCAGCGGTAAGCAGAATGGTTGTGGCGCCGCGGGAGTGCCTGATCGGTGCAGCCCTATGGCTTATTTTTTGGTGGTTGAGGCGTTACAATAGAGAGAAGGAGGTGCGATATGGCTCATCAGGCGTCATATCGCGTCTATCGTCCCCGCCGCTTCAGTGAGGTGCAAGGACAATCTCACACGGTGAAGACTCTTCAAGAAGCCGTCCGGCAGGGCCGTTTGACGCATGCGTACGTGTTCTCAGGGCCGAGGGGCACGGGCAAGACGAGCGTGGCGCGTATTTTAGCTAAGGCGGTCAACTGTGAGAACCTTGGGGCGGATGGCGACCCCTGCTTGAACTGCCCGTCCTGCCGAGCGTTGGAGCAAGGGAGCCATCTCGATGTGATTGAAATTGACGCGGCATCCAATCGTGGCATTGATGAGATCCGCGATATTAAAGAGCGGGTAACGCATCAAACTGCTATGAGTCCGTATAAGGTCTACATTATTGATGAGGCGCACATGCTGACGCCGGAGGCTTTTAATGCGTTTTTAAAGACTCTGGAGGAACCTTTACCCCACGTACTGTTTGTGTTGGCGACGACTGAGGCACAGAAATTGCCCGTCACGGTTCTCTCTAGGTGCCAGCGTTACGAATTTCAGCGACTCTCGGTTGCGATCATTGCTGACCGACTCCGGTTTGTGGCGCACGAAGAACACGTTGATGCAGAGCCTCAGGCGCTGGAGCTTTTGGCGGAGGCTGCCGATGGGGCACTCCGAGACGCCTTAAGTTTGTTCGATCAGGTCGTTGCCGCTGAAGGGCGTATCAGCACCCTGGGCGTCACGCGTGTGGCGGGCCTGGTGGGATTGCTGGAAACGCGCGAGTTGGTGGATGCTCTCTCCGGTGGTATTGAACAGGTCGTCACGGTATTGGGGGAGTTGCGCCAAAACGGAGTAGAAGACAAGTTAATTTTGCGGGCGTTGGCACGGACGTTCCGGGATATTCTTTTGTACCGGAGTGTGGGCGCGGAACTCTTTCCCGATTATCGACGTCAAGGATTGGCGGAAATGGATTCACTGTTGCCAAAAGACATCGATCCCGCGTGGTGGATTGATGCGGTTGACCAGCTCGCGACTGCGGAGACACGATTAAGGGGAGGATTCCCTCCGGATCTCGCGGTAGAATTAGTGTGCCTTAAAATCCAGCAACAGTTACACGCACCGGTATCATTGCGTCCAACCGGAGGGGGCCAGACGCCCGAACCGGTGTTGACATCGGACCCACATAGGCAGATTGCTCCTAAAGATCCCGAAGAGGCAGAGCCCCGCCCCCGTGATTACCAGGAGGTACTCGCGATGGTAAAGCGGGAAAGGCCCAGCACCTATGCGTTATTCGAACGGACATCCGGGACCATTGACCAGGATGGCACGTTGATTGTGCACTTTGAGTTTCCCGCGCATCGTAAGCTGATGGATCAGCCGCATAATCGGGATGTCGTTGATAAGGCGATTAAATCCGTGTTTGGGGACGAGGCCCGGTATCGATTTGAAGATGATGTTGCCCAACCCGCCCAAAAACCCGATCAGGTGAAATCTCTGAAGAAATCTGTGCAAGAGTGGGTGGGCTCGGATGTGAGTCTAATCGGATTTGATCAAGAGTGAGAGAGGATGAGTCGACATGGGTATGAACCCTCAGAACATGCAGAAGATGATGAAGCAAATGCAGAAAATGCAGGATGACATGGTGCGTGTCCAGGAGGAACTGAAGCAGGAAAGCGTGGAGTCCGAATCTGGGGGTGTCGTCAAAGCCACCTTTAACGGGCATGGCGAAATACAGGCGATAACCATTGCACCCGAAGCGGTCGACCCCAACGACGTGGAAATGCTGCAAGACCTCATCTTGACGGCAGTTCGCGATGGGCAAGCCAAGGCGCAGGCGTTGGCAGCCGAACGCCTAGGCCGGGTCACGGGCAACCTCAATCTGCCGGGAATGCCGGGGGTTTTCTAATTGCTCTATCCCGAACCTATTCAAGATCTGGTGTCTGAATTGGCCAAATTACCGGGCGTCGGCCCTAAAACGGCTCAGCGGTTGGCCTTCTTTTTGCTCAATATGCCGAAGGGTGAAGCAGAGCTTTTGGCCAGTGCCATTGTGAATGCGCGAACCCGCATCCGTTACTGTTCTTTATGCTTCAATTTTACCGATCACGATCCTTGTGGCATTTGCCGCAACACCTCGCGCGACCGAGACTGGATTATGGTGGTCGAGCATCCCAAAGATGTGGTCGCCATGGAAAAAACCCGAGAATTTAAGGGCCGATACCATGTCTTGCATGGAGCAATTTCTCCCATGGAAGGTATTGGACCGGAAGAGATCAGGGTTCGAGAACTCATCGATCGGATTAGTCAGGAGACGCCGCGAGAAATCGTATTGGCCACCAGTTCCAGTTTGGAAGGCGAGGCAACCGCCCTCTATTTAGCGCGTCTATTGAGGCCCATGGGACTTAAAGTGACCCGCATCGCTCGGGGATTGCCCATGGGAGGAGACTTGGACTATACCGACGAAATGACGTTAGCCAAGGCGCTGGAAGGTCGGCAAGAGGCTTAGCGGAAGGTTGGCCTAGACGGGGGCCCCTCGGCTGTCTTTCGTCATCAACCCTTCTGCTATCGTGTCGTTTTGCGTGGTGGCGAATAGATTAGTAAAAAAGAACCCCCATGCGGGGGTGTCCCAGCATACGCGCTAAATTAAGAGAAATACCGCTTGTCGTAAAGGACTTTCGGCACGATATCGCGAAGTAATCGAACAACTTTCGTGATCGAGGTGACCGAGACATGAACAAAACTTCCGCCTTCAGC
>JAJZXX010000038.1 GCA_021806205.1 Bacillota bacterium
CTGGCTAAGTGTCTATGCCTTACCCCTTTATAGGAGGGCGACGCGCACCGTATGACCCAGGCGGCTGTTCACTCCACCAAACCGGCCGAAGATAGGCGGCCACACCCAACACGACACACAAGGCCCCCCCGACGACCACGGTGAACTCGGCCCCAATAGCAGCAATCAGGAATCCGCCTAAAGCCGGCCCCAACAAGATCACCAGGTTCATATTGAGTTGCATCCAGGTGTTGGCGGATTCCCAAAGGTCCCCAGACACGATATTGGGTAACACCATCATACGCCCTAAGTATGCAATCGGAGTCAGTGCGCCCGACACCGTCACCAAGAGGATCAATAGCGGAAGACTAAGCATGTGCCACCGCGAGAGCAATGCGAGAAGAACCCAAATCGTGCCCAAACAGAGGTTATCGGCCTGAAGTAGCACCTTTCGCGGAAGCCGATCCAGCATAATCCCAATAAAAGGCGATGCGCCCATGTCCCCGGCAGCATACAAAGCTAATACGAGTCCGAGTTTGGCACCCGATCCGGTAGTCTTTAACACCAGCCAGGTAACAGCAATGACTGCCACCTGACTACCTAATCGGATAAACATCGTTCCTAACCATAGCCAGCGAAAGTCGCGATTGTGCCAAACACTGGTATTATTCATCGTTTTTCCCATGCATCCATTATCGCCGGTATGAACGACCTTAGGCCATACGCCTATAGTCTTACTAAAGATCGGGGAATGCGCCGCAAACCTCTTGTGTTGAATGGGGATACATCGTATTTCCGTGGCGAAACCCTTCGCATCTTCCCTTACAAGGGATATCATAACGACGACAGGATTTTTTACAAGGGGGATATCCGATGACGATTCCAGAGCCTGATTGGCGGGTATTCAAGGAGGTTCGGGGCGTGGCCCTGGACCGACTCTGCCATCGAATCTTGAGCGAGTGCCGAAGCGTGTGCGACGACGACACTCTGCCGGCTCACAGCCGCTACCTGAAGCTCTACGAGCTTATCCATAAGCAAGACAAAGATATACAGCGGGCCTTCGATGATTTCCGTCGAACCACGGCCATAACCTGCCTGATAACTATGTGGCAACTCGGTTTGGTAACCCAGGTCGAATTGGACAGATTTAGTCCCGACATCCGCCATTGGATACTCCCGGACGAATAACATGCGGCCCCGCATGCCAGGCCAGGTGCTCCAGCTCTTCAAGGCGTTGCTGTTTGGTCACGACACCCTGTGCTATACCGTCCGTCCCTTGATGATTTAATGACAGGCCGTAGCGATATCAGCCATTGGCCAAGTTACCAACCCGAGAAATGGGTCGCGTACCCCATGTGGCCTTCAAATGAAAAACGACCACCACGATCGATGCACATCGGACTTGCCCGCTCGCCAGTGCCTCAAGCGCGAGCCCATAGACCATGCGACTAAGGCCAGCGTCGCGAGGGCAAAAAATGCGGTCGCCAATGTCTGCCAAATTTGAGGTATCGGACTCATCAGGGCTACGGCCACCATACCTAAACCAAAACCCGCAAGTCTGCCAAGTTTTGGCATCGAGCGCGAGTTACGCCGAACATTACGGGGTATTCAGGTTGCACTCCTCGGTCTTTGAGTCTTTGGTTGAAATCATTATACGCCAGTGGCGCCGTAATCTCTCGCAATCCCGGGTGTGTGGAGGAAAAACCGTTTCAACACCATGAAGTTTTTCGTACAATAGCGCGGGAGGGATTTTTATGCCGTTTGGGAAAGCGCCAACATTAGTGGACAGTACCTGGCTGAGTAATCACTTGAATAACCCGGATGTTGCGGTGTTGGACTGCCGCTGGCGGCTCGCTGACCCCGACTTTGGGGTGCAGGCGTATGCAACAGGACACATTCCCGGGGCTCGGCACATCGATCTGGACCGCGACCTCTCCGGTCCACGCGGATACTATGGGGGGCGCCATCCCCTTCCCGACCCCGAAAGTTTTGAGCGGACCCTGTCCGTACTGGGTGTCGGACCGGATACTCATGTGGTGTGCTACGACGACGATGCCGCGGCGGCTGCACGCTGTTGGTGGTGCCTTTCGTATTACGGGCACGCCAAGGTCTCGATTCTCGATGGTGGAATTTCCCTGTGGACCGCCCGAGGCTTGGCACTATCCACCCAGGAAGAACTGCCTGCAGTACCTCCGTCATTGCCATTCGTTGCGAACCCCGATCCGCGCATGACGGTAGGATACGAAACATTGCGCGTGGCCGCGTCCCGGTTGACCTTGATTGACGCCAGACAGTCGGAGCGATTTCAGGGACGGATCGAACCGGTTGATTCCATCGCCGGGCATATTCCCGGCGCCGTCAACGTACCGTACTCCACTCTCTTAGACGAACACGGTCAATATCGGACCGGTGAAGACCTTCGGGCACGATTCGCCCCGTACCTAGATCAGTCGTCAACCCCCGTGGTCTACTGCGGGTCTGGCGTGACCGCTTGCGTCGCCGCGGTGGGATTGCAACAAATCGGAATAGCTCCTCTCCTCTATCCGGGCAGTTGGAGCGACTGGATTCAGCATCAAGGCGCTCCTATCGCCGACTCGTCCTCCTAGATTCGCTCGTGAAGGCTAAGAGAACGGAGGCTATGCAGAATGCGCCCGCCGCATCAATGGCCCAATGACCGCCCAGGGCAACAACCAGAACGGAAGCCACCAGGGCACTCATCGGCGTCACCAGAGGTTGGTAGCGACTCAGCATTCCCACCACAAAGGTAATGCGAAACACATGTCCACTAAAAAAGCTGCCCAAAAGAAACGGATGGCCGGTCCCTTGCTGGGGATGGATTCCCAAGAGATGGCGCAGCGTGGCCAGTGTCCAACTCGGTGACGGATTGGTTCGAGCCTCGAGCCAACTTAACCAGTGGGCTTCAGGCACTGCACTAGGCATTGGCGTACTAATCCAGTGCTTGGTCAGAACTTCGACGAACGTGCCCAACAGGAAAAGAGCGAGCCAACGGCCTTGTCGTCTCGCCAGGGCGGTCGCCAACACCACCAGGCCGGTCACAGGAACACCGCCCACCACCCATACTAAATTGAGGATCGAAAGACGGCCCACCGTGTCTTTCAGGCTTCCAGATATCTCCCTATCCAAAGGGATCAGCCAGCCCCCATAAGCGATGACGGCTAAGACCAGGAAGGGTATCAGCCAGGCTATGACCCGTAACCCCCGCCTACTGAACATGAGACCGAAATAAATGGAAGATCCCCGTGGCGGTCATTGAAGGGCGTCCGTCGTCACCGCAAATTTCGCCCCGGGCATAGACTGTAGAGCGCCCCCGATGCGTCACCTCAGCGCGGGCGGTCACGCCGGTAATGGCCAAGAGCGGCCTGAGGTATTGAATGTTCAATGTCATGGTCACTTGTCCCGTGACGTCTTTGTCCCAAGTGCTTTGCACGGCCGTTCCCAAGGCGGCATCAAATAAATAAGCGGCAATACCTCCATTGACGGCCTGAGTCCCGCCACCACCGCGGTGGTGCTCGGTCACCTCCATAAAAAGACGCGATTGCCCATCCGTTACCTCTTGTATGGCGATCTGGGCCCACTCAAAGAAGCGACGCTGATACTCGTTTATATATGCGTATGGCCTGGACTGTTCCGACACATGGCTCCCTCCCCTTGGCTACGTTACCAGGACGCGAGATGCGCCACAAGCATCATTACTATCTACCAGCACTCTTGCCAGCGTGACCGACGGTTTAGTCAGCGCCAACGCCGTTGTCACGGGTCTGACGATAAGTGGTCTTGGCCCTCATTCACCGGGGAACACTGGGAGTCGCCTTTGCGGGCTTTGCCGGGCTGCGGCTGGCGGGAAGGGTCTATTTGTACACCCGAACCCCGTATCTATGCTGTTGGACACCCCGGTCGCTTGATAACCCTGATCACGCCATGGTGGGGTGCTTACAGGACGGGGCGCGAGAATATCCCGAGAATGCGAGATTTCCGTACTGCCCCCGTCTCAACCAGAATGCTCGCGGCGGCCGGCCAAAATACGGGGCATCTGGAATGCGCACGGAAAGCGCTTGCCTTCACAGGCCGGTCCCTCGCGCAACACTACCTTCTCTATTCCCGGCTCACTTTGTGCAAAAGTTTCCCGGGTTCTATCCCCTTTTCTAGGGCCCACTGCACCATCATCCGCTCGACAACGGCGATTTCCACAATAGGGATAAAAGCCGATTCGAGGTTTGGAATAGACCAGGTTGCGGGGTCCACCCCAATCGTGTACTTCCGGTTGCTCGAAGCCAACTCCTCAGCCAGCTTGCTCTGCAATCCACGATAGGGATTGTGACCCAAAAAGAATAGCACATCCCGATTCTCAGCCCACTGCATGGGCCCGTGGCGGAATCCACCGCCCGAAAATCCGGTGGCGGTCACCGCCGCCCCCTCCCGCAATATCAGTGCCCCTTGGAGCGCCGAAGTGAGCGATGGGCCGCGGGCGATGAGCGTCAGTTCTTGCGGCGCGGGGGGGAATTGCTCCGTCCCCTCCAACAGCAACTGAAGTGTTTCAGGCACAGAGGCTAAACGCTCCGCGTCGACCCCGGCGAGCATAGCCAGCAAAGCCAGCGTGTTCGTATAGGTTTTGCTGGTGGTGGCTTCTTCTTTTCCCGCCTCCAACAACAGGACGTTAGAAGGATAATGCCGCGCCAACGTACTTGCGGGATCATTGGTGATGACGATTACGCGGCCTGGTTCCACCGCTTCGGCAAGTCCCACCACCTCCGAACTCTCACCTGACTGTGAGATCAATACGATCCGTGATGACGCGTGCAACAGCGCAGCGTGATCGTGGAGCACCATCGACGCCTCCAGCGCCATCGCCGCTACCCCAGCTCGATTAAGAAGCCAACCGCCGTACAATCCGGCAAAGTACGAACTGCCCATGCCGAGCAAGAGGATGGGCCGGTCTGCTGCCTGAAGGTCTCGGGCGGCGCGCTGAATCGATCGCCGCCCCCGCGACACAAGCCGCTCGAGTGCCGCAGGCTGTTCTTTCATCTCATCAATAAAGGACACGTTCCATCACCCTTTCAACCCTGACAATGCAATACCCTGGACGAAATAGCGCTGTGCGAAGATGAACAGTAGCAGCACCGGCAAGGTGAACATAAATGATGCCGCCATAAGATAGTTCCACGCCGTAAAATGCTGGCTCTGGAATTGCTGCAGCCCGACGGATAATGTCAGCAGTGTATTGCTGTTCAGCATAATCAGAGGGGCAACAAACATCGTCCAGCTGGACAAAAACGCAAACATTCCCACGGTAATGAGGCCCGCCCGGGACAGCGGCAGTGCGAGCCGCCAAAATGTTGTCCAAGGAGCGGCGCCATCAATCATCGCCGCTTCAAACAAATCCCGCGGGAGGGTTCGGAAGAACTGTCGCAGCAGAAAGATAGCCAACCCAGCTGAAAAGTACGAGCTGATGAACATCGCGAAAAATGGCGGCACGGTGAGTGGCAGCAGCGTACCCAGCCATCCGAGATTTCTGAAAATGATATAGAGCGGAATCATCACGACTTGAAACGGAATCATAATAGTCGCCAACACCACGTAGAATAGGACATCCCGCCCCTTCCACCGCAATATGGAAAACGCGTAGGCCGCCGGAGTGCAGGAAATCAGCGTGCCAACCACGGTCGCCGCCGATACCACAGCGCTGTTGCGCAGGTAGGTGAAGAACGGGATATAGGTCACCGCGTGGCTATAATTGCTCAAATGCGGGTGGGGCGGAAACAACTGCGGGGGAAACGTGAATATCCCAGCGTTCGATTTCAACGAACTGCTTACCATCCACAGCATCGGCAGCAAAAAAATGAAGGCGATGATAATCAACACCACGTGCCGCGTTAACAACCGTGCGCGTAATCCTCCTGCCACTATTCCCCACCTCCATAGAAGACCACCCTGCGGTTAATCCAGAACAACAACATGGTCACAATGACGATGACAATAAAGAGAATAAATGCCATCGCGGCCGCGTACCCCATCTTTTGAAAGTCGAAGGCATTTTGGTACAGGTACAACGCGTAGAACAGCGTCGAATTGACCGGCTCGCCCAAATTGTTGGCGGTTACGACAAAGGCCTGGGTGAAAAACTGGAGGTAAAAGATTACACCCACCACGACTTCATAAAAGATGACCGGTCCAATCATGGGCAGGGTAATCTTTCGAAAGCGGTTCCACGAACTGGCGCCGTCAATCATTGCTGCCTCATAGAGTTCGACGGGCACATCCTTGAGACCCGCCAGCATCACAATCATGATTTGTCCGGTCATTCCCCACACCACCATCATCAACAGACTGACTTTGGCCAAATGGGGATCATTAAGCCACCCAAGAGGGCGGATGTGGAATACGCCGAGAATGGCATTCAAAAGTCCATAGTCAGGATTTAATATCCATAACCAGACGATGGCGACCGCCACCGGAGGCACGATGGTCGGCAAGAAAATTGCCGCCCGATAAAATCCCATGCCCCGTATGGGCTTTTCCAACAGCAGCGCGGTGCCCAATCCGGCGATTATTCCGGTCGGAACGCCAATGACGGTGATGTACAACGTATTACCGACAGATTGCCAAAAAATTGGGTCGTGGATGATGGCGATGTAGTTTTGCAGTCCCACCCACTGCGGAGCCTGAAAGACGTCATAGTTGGTAAAACTCCAGTACAGTGCCACCAGAAGGGGCACCAACATGAGTCCCAAGAACCCAATCAGCCACGGCGACAAAAACAACAATGTAAATCCCCGAGCCTTGCGCATGCGGCACCCCCTCCATAGTTCTTCTTATTTACTTTGCTTGAGCGCGGCGGATATGGTTTGCTGCAATCCGTTCAGCGCCTGCTTGGCAGTTTCCTTGCCGTACAGAACCGCGTCCTGCGCCTCATCCAACTTGACGCCATATTCGGTGCTTATCGGCAATTGGGGCCAGACATGCGCGTTCGCGCTGTCCGCCTCTTGCATGAATACCCGGAACCGAGGATCGCTGGCCAACTTAAAGTTGGGTACGTTTTTGAGCTGCGGCAGGTTGTAGACCAAGGTCGCAAACGTACTCGCCACCTGAGGGTTGGTGGTTTCCCACTGAATAAACTTAAATGCCGCGTTGGGATGGGCGGCCCCAGACGGAATCACCTGCGGGTTGGTGTCGATGAACGTGGTGCCCGTCCGACTGGATTGTCCCGCCGGAGCCGGGAACGGTGCCACCCCAATGTTCTTGGCCAGTTGGGGCACATTCGCTTCTGCATAGTCGAGTGCCCAGGGGCCGTCGTACACCATGGCCAGCTTCCCAGATTCAAACGGATCCTTGGCGGTTAAGTAGGCCCCGGCACTGTGGAGGAAGTTGGCCATGTTTTGCGGCCCGAACTTCTTATAGAAGCTGGCTTCCCAATTCAGTGCGGCAATGTTGCGAGGGTTGTTGGCCGACACGTGGCCGTTCTGGTACCACTGGCCGCCATAATCCCAACCCAGCATTTCCAGGGCCGTGACCTGGCCATTGGACTGTCCGGGATACTGGGGCAAAAACCCAAGCTGTTCAATCGTCCCGTTCGATGATACCTTGGTGAGCTTGTAGGCGTCCGCTTGCAGCTGCTGGGTTGTCGTCGGCGGTTTGTTCGGGTTCAAACCGGCTGCTTTGAACAAGGCCTTGTTGTACAACAGTCCAACGTCGAAGTTCATAAACGGAAGGCCATACATATGTCCGTTGTAGGTGACCGCTTTAAGACCGGCTGGCACATAGACCGAGGTGTTGACATGATTCTTCTTAATGTAAGGCGTTAGTGACATCAACGCGCCCTTTGAGGCCCATTGGCCAACTTCCAGCGATGTGCCCAGATCGATGATGCTCGGCGGTGTGCCGCCGCTGATGGCCGTAAGAATCTTCGCGTCATTCGTAACGGGCAACTCGGTAATCCGCACATTGGGATGAAGTTTCTCGTACTCCCCAATAATCTTATTCAATGCGGCTTGTTCGTGCCCGCCGCCCCACTGCTGCCACATCGTCAAATGAATAATATGGGATCCTGAAGCGCCGTTGCTGTTCTGCCCGTTCGAACCGCAGGCCGTCAGGCCGACGGTCAAAACCGCGGCGCCTGCTACTGCTGTCACTGCTTTCCGCACACTTCTCCCTCCTTTTAAAGAACATTGGCTTGAGCCAACAGATGTTGGGACTGCGCAAACGATTCCAACGCATCGGCTATCGCTCCGGCCAGAGTCGCTCGCTGAGGCAGTGTACTCACCGCCACCTCGGGCACATGGTCGCCCGCCAATTCCGCGAGTCGACGTTGAATGACTGGTCCAATGACGTCCCAGGAAGCCGTCAGCCCGCCGCCAAAGATTAGGGCTTCGGGATCTAGTAACGTGATGGTATTTTGCAGGGACACGCACAGCGGTTCGAGACGTCTCTGAACTTCTGCCAAGGCCCCCGCATGGCCGTCGCGACACATGTCAAAGAAAGCTGCGACATCAGGACGGCCCACCCAGTCCATAGCCACAGTTCGCCAGTGCTCGCCGCCGATGATATCTTCGAGCGATTGTGATCCGTCTCCCATTCGCCATAAGCCGACTTCGCCCGCCATTTCCCGTCTTCCGCGATACACGTTGCCGTCTATCACCACACCCGCACCGACACCACGCCCCAGAGCCAAAAAGACAAAGTTGCGAAACTTCGTGGCCGTGCCGACGTGCATCTCGCCACGCGCGGCAAGATTCCCATCATTGTCCAGCAGGACGGGCCATCCCCATGCTTCTTCAAGCAACGGTCCAAGGGCGAGGTTCCTCCACCCTCCGGGCAAATTCGACGCATAAATCACGGTTCCGGATGACCGATCACAATATCCTGGAACCCCCACACCCACTCCCATCATGGGGTTGTGAACCTGATCGGCGAGGTCCCGACCCGCTGCGATTACTACGTCCACCACGGCTGTTCGATGAGATGGGGTGCGTACAATCTCCTCATGAACAATCTTGCCGTCAAGATTGGCCAGCGCAGCGACGATCCGCTCCGAACCAATGTCAATACCGAGAACATGAGCCATCGACGCGCGAAATTCGATCAACATGGGTTTTCGCCCACCGTTCGATTGTCCTGGACCATGCTCAGCGACAAGATCGTGTCGAAGCAAGAATGCTACAAGTTCCGAAGCCGTCGGAGAGGAAAGACGCAGCGCACGGGCAAGTTCGGCGCGCGATATACGTCCGTTGCGCCGCACCATATCCAAGGCGGTCACTAGATTAAGCTGCCGAATTGTCTGAGGTTGCGATCCGTGCATTGTACATCTTCCTTAGGCATCTTTCCTAACAAAGAAGGACTTTCGACATAGCATCGCGAAATCCTGCTAATCTTGAACATTGATCGTAAAAAACACTAAAGAGGGTTCTCATGCAAAAATTCGCCGTATTGGGCAACTTAAACTGGGATCTCGTACTCCGAACCATTCCTGATTGGCCAGGTTGGGGCCGCGAAGTGTTCGTTGATCATGTGAATCGCATCCCCGGCGGTATCGCTCACGCTTGCCTGGCGGCCCGCCATTTGGGCACCGAGGTTACCGCCATAGGAGCGGTTGGGAATGACCTTGACGGCATGGCCCTGATTACTCAACTGGAGCAAGCCGCTGTCCATGTGGACGCGATGCAGTCCTCCGAAGCAGCAACTGGCCTTTCAACAGCCATCGTGGCTCCAAACGCGGAGAGAACATACTTTACGTATGCCGGAGCGCTGTCCACGGCCAGTCCCCTTGACCTCTGGCATCATTTCCGCGAGCACGCTCACGGGCATCGACTTCTGTTAGTGTCAGGAGCCCCCTTGATTAAGCGAAGTCCTCTGACGGAGTGGGTGCAGTTAATTAGTGAAGCTCACGACAGAGAAATCGAGGTGGCCTTGGATCTCGGATGGGATCCCCATGAACAATGGGACGTTTGGAGTGACATCCTGCCCTTGGTGGACATCGTGATTGTCAACGAGGCGGAGGAACCGGTTTACCTGAAACCTCAAATCACACCGCGGATCGCCGTCGTTAAGCAGGGAGCTGGTGGCGCCCGGATTATAAGAGATTTGGCGTGCACTAAAATCCCACCATTTCCCACCACCCCCGTGGACACCGGAGGGGCTGGCGATGTGTGGAACGGCTCGTTCGCATGCCGATATCTCGACACCGGAGACTTGCTTCAATCGGCGATGTTTGCCAATGCCGCGGCCAGCCTCTATGTTTCAATACCGGCAGCGGAAAACCGATATCCCAGCAAAAAAGCGGTGCTAGAACTGCTGCGGAAGGCTTAAAGCCAGCCGCACCTCCCAGCGCCAAAGCTCCGCATCATACAGAAATTCGGATGGAACGGGTCCCGTTGCGGCGGCCCAGCTTTGATTTTGAGACTCCGTCCTAATCGTATCTTGTCCACCGTAGCGAGGGCTTTCAGAACAATTGCGGGCCACATCAATCGAACTTCCCCCAACCCGCAGGCCAAATTGCACCGGGCCGTCGGTGCACAGACTACGAACTCTCCACCACATCCGTATCCTCGCACGTTCCGTCGTCGCCAAAAAACGGGGAAACATACCGAACCGCCACGTTTCTCAGGATGTGTGTCCTGCCTTGGAGGGTCGCATTTGGGGCTTCAGCAGGTCGGAGGGACAGTGTTTGTGTGGGCGACGACCCACGAGGTTGCCCAATGCTGTCAGGTTAGGCGCACAATCCCCTGTTGCCGCATTAATTCATGTTATTTTCTTTTGGCATTCTTTGGCTAGCGCCGCGTGTAAATGGACCCTTGTC
>JAJZXX010000210.1 GCA_021806205.1 Bacillota bacterium
TTCGGGTCAAACTGCCCTGCAGGCTCGCAGCGCTACAGAGAATACCGACCTCGTTGCATGAACGCGCCTTCAGTATAACAGCGTTTTCATGGCCCGTGGTGTCGCCGCGGCGGCATGGGGAACTGCCATGAAAATGCTAGACGCGGAACTAATCCCGTACTTAGTTCGCCTTGGGTCTCGGTTGGTGGCGGCGCTGTCGGATGTCATCGAGTACGTAACGGATCAAATTCATGATGTTGCGGTGAACCTCAATGGTTGGCCGCCAAGTTGGCGTTTCGCGTGTTCGGATGCCGATGTCTCCGCGTCTTTGCGAGCTCTGACGAACCTGCTTTTCACGTGGCAAATTGGCTTAGAGGAAAGTGCCGTGAGCTCACGGGTAATGGTGGAAACATGGCACACGGCCTTTGAGACGGTCTTGAAGTGGGTATACGATCGAACCAGTACGTTTATAGAGCTGATGAAGAGGGCGGAACAGGAAGGACGTATAACGGAGGCTCAGGTTGACCTCCTGGTAACTCTTAACGAGCGCCGGGTGGCTGTCAAGCACTATGGCCAGGGGGTTCGACGGGCGTGGTTGGAGACTCAGACCAACGACTTGGCGGAAATCATGCACAGATTATTGAGGTAACGAACGGTCGGACTGCACATCAGACACAGTAGATTTTGTGGATAGCTTGGCGGGGATTTGTGAACACGACACAAATTACTGGAATGGTTACAAGTGGATTAAAACCGGTATTTGTGCTTGCACCAAAGTTCTGTCTACCCGACTTAACAAGCGGAAGAGCATCTGGCGTGATGTTACAACCACTCACAACGCGACTTTACTATTGTTCAAAACCTACGATCGCGTCGATTCCAGGAGTGGCGGCGGGCGCTGGGATCTATGAAAATCGCCCTTGTCCCATACGATCGCGTTGCAGTAATTACTCGCAGGCCCAATCGTACTAGCCAAAGTCGAGGTGACGCCTACTGCGCCAAGTGAAGCTTACACGATATAGAGCTCCTGGGAGGTCTTGAGGGTATTCCCCGTCTTCTGCCCCGATGGACCATCCCAGGCCTGGTCGCCCTCTGTTATCTTGGGGCCATGCGAATGGCACCGTCCAAGCGGATGACTTCCCCATTCAGCATGGGGTTCTCCACGATATGGCGGGCCAACAGGGCATATTCCCTGGGGTCCCCCAACCGAGACGGGAACGGCACTTGCGCGCCCAGCGATCGGCGGACCTCGTCAGATAACAAGCCGAGCATGGGTGTCTCGAAAATCCCCGGAGCAATCGTCATCACCCGAATCCCGTAGGCAGCGAGTTCTCGTGCGATAGGCAGCGTCATGCTGACAATCGCGCCCTTGGATGCGGAATAGGCGGCCTGCCCAATTTGCCCGTCAAAGGCAGCCACTGAAGCCGTTTGAATGACCACGCCGCGCTCCGTGCCCTTTGGAGCCGGATCCTGGCACATTGCCCAAGATGCCCAACGCGTTACATTAAACGTGCCAACCACGTTGACTGCCAATACCTGCTGAAAGGCATCCAGGGAATGCGGAGCTTCACGTCCGAGAACCCGGGCCGCCACGCCAATCCCTGCGCAGTGGACTACGCCGTGCAATCCCCCCAACTGGTCGGTGACCTGAGACACCGCCTCATGCACGGCGTCGTTGTCGGTCACATCCACCCCAAAAAATCGGCCTTGCACCCGCTGGGCAACTATCTGTCCCCGTTCGGCGTCCCGATCAAAAATTGCGACGCTGGCCCCTGCTTCGTAAAATGCTGTAGCGGTCGCCGCCCCCAGTCCGGATCCGCCACCGGTGACAATAACCACTTTGTCCTTTAACTCCATAAGCCATCTCCTGTCCTTAAGGTGCCTGATCAATCGGCACACCCAGGTTGCGGCACCTTCTCCTGCCGTTACAATCCTAAGTTTTTGGCGATAATGGTCTTCATGATTTCATTGGTTCCCGCGTAGATGGACATTACTGCGATATCGCGATACCGTCGGGCAATGGGATATTCCTCCATATAGCCGTATCCGCCGTGAAGCTGCAAACACTCGCCAATCACCGCTTTGGCGACATCGGTAGACCACCACTTGGCCATCGACGCTTCCATGACGATAGGCTCATGAGCCAGGTGGCGGACAATCAGTACATCCAGGAAGGTCCGACTCACCGCGACCTGAGTGCTCATCTCTGCAAGCTTAAACCGGGTGTTCTGAAACCGGGCGATGGGTTGTCCGAAGGCAGTGCGCCGTTTAACGTACTCCAACGTTTCCCTTACCGCCTCTTCCATGGCCACCTGTGCCGAAACGGCCACAAGCAACCGCTCCTGCTGAAGTTTTTCTGTCAGGTAATGAAAGCCTTGCCCCTCTTCGCCTAGCAAACAAGAGACTGGCACCCGACAGTCTTCGAAGAAAAGTTCAGCCGTATCTTGGCTATGTTGCCCCATTTTCTTCAACTGCCGACCGCGGCTGAATCCGCGGGCATCGGCCTGCACCAGAATCAAGCTGATGCCGTCATGCGGCGGCTGGATCCGCGGATCGGTTTTGGCGACGACCACCACGAGACCCGCCTGCATCCCGTTAGTGATGAAGGTTTTTTGACCGTTTAACACGTACGAGTTGCCGTCGCGATAGGCGGTCGTGCGCACCCCAGCCAAATCGGACCCGGCTTCGGGCTCGGTCATGGCAATAGCCGTAATGGTCTCCCCGGACACGCAACGGGGCAGCCACTGAGCCTTTTGTTCGGGGGTACCGTAACTTACCAAATAGGGGACGACAATATCATTATGGAGACCAATTCCCACCAGGCCGGAACCAATCCGCTCCAATTCTTCGTTTACGACAACGCTAAACCCGAAATCTGCCCCCGCTCCGCCATACTCTTCCGGCACCATGGGACATAAAAAGCCGTGTGCGCCCATGAGTCGCCAAAAGGATGGGGGAATGCGCCGTTCTTCTTCCCACTGATCGAAATAGGGTGCCGCGTGCTCACCTAAAAACCCCTGTAGCGACTGTCGGAAGAGATTATGGTCCGCCGTCAGATACGGATGTTTCATCCCACGCCTCCCTCGCGCACTATGTGCTGGCTGAGCTAACCGATCCGTTCGACAATCGTGGCATTGGCCATCCCGCCGCCCTCACAAATAGCTATCAAGCCATAGCGGCCGCCCCGCTGTTCCAGGGCATTTAAGAGCGTCGCGGTAATCCGCGTTCCGGTTGCCCCCAATGGATGGCCCAAAGCGATGGCACCGCCATGCACGTTCACTCGGTCCCAGGGTGCGCCGGTTTCCTTTTGCCATGCTAGCACGACCGACGCGAATGCCTCGTTGACTTCAAAAAGATCGATGTCAGATACTTGAAGCCCCGCGCGATCCAAAACCTTTCTTGTGGCGGGAATCGGTCCCGTTAGCATGGATACTGGATCGACCCCCACGACTGCGAAAGACACAAATCGAGCTCGCGGCTTCAACGCCAGTCGCTCGGCCACCTCTTTGCGCATGACCAGGGCGGCGCTGGCACCGTCAGTAATTTGGCTCGCGTTGCCGGCCGTAATGAACTCCAGATCCCTAAACGCGGGAGGCAACGCTTTCATCTTTTCCAAACTGGTATCAGGGCGGATCCCTTCATCTTCGGAAAATAGGCGCCAGGTGTCGCTGTCGGGCGCGGTCCGCACCGATACCGGAATAATTTCCTGCTCAAAGGCGCCCAGTGCGCGCGCTGTGCCCGCCAACTGGTGGCTACGCAGTCCAAACCTGTCTAAGTCCTCTCGGGTTAACGCCCATTGTTTGGTGATCATCTCGGCCCCCAACGCCTGATCAAAGAATTTCCGGTTCCAGCGATGCATCTGATATCGCTCGGTCAAGTCTTGGGTCATTGGCGTTCCGTGAACCGCGATGGTACTCAGTATTGGCACCCGGGTCATTGACTCGACTCCGGCGGCCACTGCAATATCATAGGCGCCCGACATGATTCCCTGCGCGGCAAAGTGAAGTGCTTGCAGACTTGACCCGCATTGCCGGTCAAGAGTGACTCCCGGCACCGACTCCGGGAGCCCGGCCGATAGCCAGGCATTCCGAGCCACGTTGGCTCCCTGCTCGCCCACTTGATCCACACAGCCGACAATCACGTCGTCGACAGTCGTCGCCTTCAGCCCATTGCGCTCAACCAGTTGCCGCAAAAGTCCTCCCAACAAATCGACCGGATGAGTCAGTGCCAAACTTCCCTGGCGTCGTCCCAACGGGGTCCGAACCGCATCCACAATTACCGCATCAAACATGACCTTCCACCCCCGCATTCATCCAATGCAGATATTTCCTGTAGTCATTTTATCAGAAGACAAATAATTAGTGGAAGCGATCGAACGGCGGTGGTTCGGCTGACCGGTCGGACGGTTTTTGGGGATGACCGCCCGCATGCGTCGCTACCTGACGAAGGGGGCCCCAATCGGGGGTCTGCATCTCAAACACTAAATCCCGGGCTTGGACGTGGGCACTCGTCCGGACTTCCGCGACGGTTAAAACCGGGGTTAAACAGCAGTTGGCCTTAACACCCAATGCCGTCCAATAATCCTGATCGTGTCGGGCAAATAGCTCGACGGCCTGCCGGTACACGGGACTGGTCGGCATGGCTGGGCTGAATTGACCGGGCAGCCAATCGGGCCGGTCGACCGCTGTGCAAAATGCCTCCCAAAACTTGGGTTCTAGGGCCCCTAGTGCCACATGCCGCCTGTCGCGTGTGGCATAGAGGTTATAGCACAGCACGCGTCCGGCCAACATCTCTATCCCATGGCCATACGCACTTGTGGCCTCAATAAGAAAGTGATTGGTCAACAAACCAACCAGGGCATCGGTCATCGCCACATCCAGGTACCGGCCCTGACTGGTTCGGCCCCGGGCTACGAGCGCCGCCAAAATCGCTTCCACTGCCACAATTCCGCCCACGAGATCGCCGAACTGAATCGCAGGCACAATAGGCGTTCCGTCAGCTCCGCGAAGCTGGTCCAACACCCCACTGATAGCCAAATAATTCACATCATGGCCGGCCAATTCGCACAGTGGACCGGTTTGTCCGTAGCCTGTTAAGGAACAGTACACCACGCTGGGATTCAACGCTTTCAGCGTGTCATAGCCGATCCCCAAGCGTTGGGCCACCCCAGGACGAAACCCTTCAATGACCACGTCGCTTGTCTTCGCCCAATTCCATGCCTTTTGTAAGTCGGCCGGACTTTTCAGATTCAACGCCACGCTGCGCTTATTTCGATTGTTTGCCAAGAATACCGAACCACTGTCCGCCAATCGGGCAGGATCTCCGCTTAGCGGTTCAACTTTTGTTACGGTAGCACCCAGTTCGGACAACCGCAAGGTCGCATAGGGTCCTGGTAACAATTGGGTGAAATCGAGAATACGGATGCCTTCGAGCATTGGAACGTTCCCCCTATGAAGCCAGCAAAGTGGCGGCGTTTGTCTCCTTCATAAATTTCTCTGGACAAGTATTGATCAGGAGACCTAGACTAATTTTATCGAAAAATTTTTCGAAGACGGTGTATTTTTAGAATCGATCGCGAATCAAGCATACGGGGAGATGGTTTGCCCAACATAAAAACCTATCCTCAGTCGATATAAGAGATATAGAGATATTAAGGAGGGATTTACCCTTGATGAACACCCCGCTCCTCATGGAGCATCTCTTCAGGTACGCAACCACCTATTATCCCCGAAGGGAGGTGGTTTCACGCACTCCCGAGGGTCGACGACGATTTACCTATGCCCAATTCGGCGATCGAACCCGCCGATTGTCATCGGCGCTGGCCGCGCTTGGCGTGAAGGTTGGGGACCGCGTCGGCACACTGGCTTGGAACGATCATCGCCATCTTGAATCCTATTTCGCTATACCCTGCATGGGATCGGTCCTGCACACCATCAACATCCGGTTAGCACCGGACCAGATTGCCTATATTATCAATCACGCCGGAGACCGTGTTCTTTTAGTGGATGCGGGATTGCTGACACTGCTGGAAGCCATTCGCGAAAAAATTCCGACCGTCGAGGCCGTCATTGTGATGGGAGATAATGTCGATCCGTCGGCCAGCCCGGTACAGCCCGCCTATAGTTACGAAGCCTTACTCGAAAAGGGGGACCCAAAGTTCGCGTATGCGACCGACTTGGACGAAAACTCTCCGATGGGGATGTGCTATACCTCGGCTACCACCGGCAATCCCAAAGGTGTAGTCTATTCCCATCGCGGGCTGTACCTTCACAGCCTGCTTTTAGGTTTGGCCAACACTGCCGCTCTTTCCGAAAATGATACCATTTTGCCGATCGTGCCGATGTTTCACGCCAACGCTTGGGGCATGCCATTTGCGGCACTGTGGTTTGGGGTTAATATTGTGTTGCCGGGTCCGGCACCTACGCCCGCCATTTTGGTAGATCTCTTTGAACAAGAGAATGTTACGATAGCAGCCGGGGTCCCCACGGTATGGCTCGGCGTGCTGCAGGAACTTGAGGCCAAGCCGCGCTCTTTGTCCCTACGCATGGTGTTGTGCGGCGGCTCAGCGGCCCCGGATTCCCTTATTCGCGCTTATGAGGAGCGCCACCATATCCCCTTCGTCCACGCTTACGGAATGACCGAAACCAGTCCATTGGCTACATTTTCCCGCCTAAAATCGCATCAGCAATCACTGTCTGCGGAGCAGCGCCTGGCTATTCGAGCGACCCAAGGGTTTTTGGTTCCGGGATTAGACATGCGGATTAGGGCCGACCAAGGCGATGCGGCCTGGGATGGCAAAGAGATGGGGGAGTTGTTGTTGCGCGGGCCGTGGATCGCTGACGAATACTATCACGACGCCCGCACCCAGGACAGTTTCATTGACGGGTGGCTCCATACCGGGGACGTGGCCACGGTTGACTCTGAAGGCTTCATCCGACTGGTCGACCGCACCAAAGATCTGATTAAGAGCGGCGGAGAATGGATTTCCTCGGTCGATTTGGAAAACGCCATCATGGGCCACCCTTCCGTTTTGGAGGCAGCCGTTGTGGGAGGGGCGCACCCGAAATGGGATGAACGCCCCCTGGCGTTTGTGGTGCTAAAACCGGGGCGAAGCATCACTCCACAGGAACTAGTCGAGTTTCTGCAACCTAAGTTCCCTAAGTGGTGGCTGCCTGACGCGGTCATTGTTTTAGACGAGATCCCCAAGACGTCGGTCGGAAAGTTTATGAAACGAGCCTTGCGCGACCAATACCGGGATTATTTGATCCGTCAAGAATCGTCGGATTCATAAAAGGGCCACGATGTCTGGGACTCCTAAATTCAGGCATTAATCGCGTGACGGGTTCCAAAACGGGAGTCAAATGCGTCAACCACCCTGGCCTAATGACGGAGTTTGCGACTCTTCTAAAGGTGGGCGTGCCGCAATTACACCTGTCGCCCGGTACTCAATGCCCTACGCTGCAGGTTCATGGCGCCAATTTCATCATCAGTCGACCGTTCATGGCGTTGTTGACACGTGAAACGGTCCCGCCGCTTATCGCGAGTGCCCAGGCCTGCCTGCTGCCCACACTCCGGGTCAGTATGCGAGGCGCAACGCGGATCCACGCCCAAAGGCCCAATTCAATCGGGGTGATAGGCGTCGACCGTCGGCTGCAGCACCACGGGCTCTTTGGGCCGGATCCCCTCGGACTTGGAAGGTCGATGGTCTCCCTCGTATGCGGGCGTGCTGAGATTCATGATCGCTATCATGGACATACCCGGCAAAGAGATCTTCTCTCGCGCGGCTTCTCCTTGGCCTCAACGCCGAGGGTTCCGCTGCGTTTTGATGAAAGTATCCGACAGAGTTGTTTTGGCTTGGGAGGGATTGAGCCCGAGACTATTTCGGATGGGGCAAAAGGGAGTCAAACTGCCTAACGCCAGGGGCGCGTTTTTGCCCAAACAGTTTCTGATTCTACGGATTTAGGGTCGGAACAGGCTAACCCGCGTCTGGGAGATCGGGCATCAGGTGACGCTGGCGTAGTCCCGATTCAGCCGAAACGGGTACATTGTCTTATCATATGACGACGCTTGGCCCCAAAAGAGTTGTCGTGCCGCGTGATCTCGATGGAGGTCCGTGTCGAGTCCGATTAAAAACCATCCTGCGAGATGGGACTCCTTCATTTCCCCAGTACTGGGTGCGTTTTACTTGTATGGCGGATCGCCTCATTACGTCACACACAATCTTAATACCCGAATTATGTGATAGACTTTATAGAGAACTTTCCTATAATGGTAACGAGCACGATCTTGATTGGTGAGTGCGGCTGAAGGTTAGCGGAATTTCGATCGAAAATCTCCGATCTGCGGCTTGAATTCCGTATACTCGGCCAGGATATTTGTTGATAAACCGAAACACCCGAGGAGGATTTGGATGAATCTTTCACGCCAGGTTAAGTCACAGCCACAAACCGGCCGTTCGCCCGAAGACATTTTACGGTGGGCTTATGAAACGTTTGGTGGGACCGTGACGATTGCGTCCAGTTTTGGTTTGGAAGATGTGATGCTGATCGACATGGCTTCAAGATTGTATGAGCGACCCGACGTGTTCTATTTAGACACAGACTTGTTATTCCACCAGACGTATCAAACCATCCACGCCATGCGCGAACGCTACGCGTTGAATCTTCGGCGAGTGAGTCCAGAGATATCTCTAGCGCGCCAGGCCGAACAACGGGGCGAGGAATTGTGGGCCCAAGATCCCAATCAATGTTGCCATATCCGTAAGGTGGAACCGCTGACACGGGCTTTAAATGGTTACAAGGCTTGGATTACTGGCGTCAGACGCGAGCAAAGTCCGACACGGGCGACAGCCGAGGCCGTCGAATGGGACAACAAGCATGGACTTTTTAAAATTAATCCCTTGGTGTTATTAAATACCGACGATGTCTGGCACTGGGTTCGCAAGCACCAGGTCCCCTATAATGCGCTGCATGATCAGGGATATCCGAGCATTGGCTGCATGCCTTGCACCCGAGCGATCAAGCCGGGTGAGGATGCCAGGGCGGGACGGTGGGCAGGCTTTAACAAGTTGGAATGTGGGTTGCACCCTTAACCGAAGTTTTACGCTACGGAACCGGCCAATGCGAGTTTGATGATCTCACTCAACGATCGCTGTTCCGATCCCAAACGCCAATACGGTGCGCCAATAGACGGACGGCGTGCTTTAATCCTTGGGGCTCTATCACTCGGACATCGGGTATAAAACTCACAATATGGCGCGCGGCGCTCTCTAATTGTTCAAACCAAATGATCAGGCGATATCCGGAATCCTGGACAGTGGGTTCATCGACTGCCCAGGGGGTTGCATGAAGAAAGTCGCGATAGATCCCGGACGCAAGCTGTAACTGCGCGGCAAAGCGCGGCCGACTTGCTTCGAAGGCGCGGACCCAGTCCCACCAAAAGTGTGGAAGATCAAATGCCGGAGTCCGTTCAAAATGTTCCAGAGATACGGTGACATCCGTGATGCGATCGATGCGATAGACGCGCATCAGGTTGTCGCGTTCCGCCACCAAATACCACACCCCAGCCTTGGAAGCGATCGCATAGGGAGCGACATTGCGCTCCCCTGAAGTGCCGTCGGAACGGGTATGGACGATGGTGACCCGGTGGCTCTGCCAGATTGCTGCAAACAACTGGGTGATGCCAGGATCATGCGGAAGGCGTTCAAACCATTGGCTATCATCAATGAGAAGGCGTTGGCTCAATAGATCAACTTGGCTAAGCTGTTCCGGCGGCAATGCGTACCGAAGCTTGTCCTGGGCGGCTGCGGCATCCTGCACCCACCCCAGGTCACGGAGCAGGTTTTCGCGCCCGCCGAGGAGTAAGGTGCTCAGTTCGGAGGTGCGCAGACCTGAGAGGTCTAATCGGTACCCATTTAAAAGGCTGAATCCTCCCAAGGCACCCCGCTCCGCATAGACGGGAACGCCTGCGCCACTAAGCCTGTCAATATCGCGGAGAATAGTGCGGGGGGACACCTCCAAACGCTCGGCCAGTTCACGAGCTGTCAGACGCTTTTGGGTTTGCAAAAGCAGGATAATCCGGACCAGGCGATCAGCACGCAAGGTTTTGCCCCTCCTCTTCAGGGTTCACTTTTTCAATCATGACACAGGATGACGTGTTTAGCACGTCATAATGCAGTCGGGGTTGGCAGGTTAGCGACCTCGAAAGGAGACGCTCTATGAAAATCTTGACTTATGTCGGTAAATCGGAATACTGCTATGCCAATTCCATTGCGATGGTGCTAAAAGGCCTGGGGGAAGATGTGGAACCAGGGGTGATCGAAGTGATGACTGGGATGGGGGTTGGTTTGACCTGGGATGAATCCGCTGACATGCTCTGGTTTGGCAGTTCGTCGCCGGATGTGGGCATCACCCGCGCGTTAACCCTGTTAGGCGTCATGAAATTTTAACCTACGACTTATGAGCGATCGGCATTGACATGGGGCCGGATAACATAGTTCCACTGTGAATTTTGATCGTCCGGTCGTTCAATGTTCAACGCGGCTAAGGCCTCTTTATCGACCTTTTTTCCAGTCGCATAGGCGTTGGTGTCCAACGCCGCCTGAATTTTTAGACCGGTCTTGGTATGCGTATGTCCAATTAATTGGACGACCATGGCGTGGTCGATGAGAGGGCGCC
>JAJZXX010000190.1 GCA_021806205.1 Bacillota bacterium
AGCAAATTGTTTCTTTTCTGAAACTTGTTCAGAAACTTTCCATATAGACGATCCGGCTGCTTAGATAATAGCAACCGGACTGCTCTGCATCTATTTGACAGATCGTATGAAAGCGCTTGCGGCAAATCCTAGACACTATTCTCCAAAGCTCGACCGATTTTCACCGACCTTCAGCTTCAGGAGACGGCCACAAATCTCCAACAAAAAGAGGTCATCCGCATCATCGAGCGAGCGCCCCGTTAACATTTCGATCTTTTTCAAACGATACAGCAAGGACTGACGATGCAGGTGCAGCATGCGAGCCGTAACGCTCACATTGGTGCGATTCTCGAGATAAACGGCCAACGTATTAACCAAATCCGCCCCATGTTGGCGGTCGTAATCGACTAAACTCCCCACCGTAGCCTGAACGGCACTACGCACCGTGTCATCCCCCAAAAAGCGAGACAGAACCTGTTCGTGACTGATACGCTCGTACTCGTAAACATCTCCCGGTCCCTGACGGCGCAGTCCCACCTCTAGCGCGGTCCGGGCATTTTGATAGGCCTGGCGGAATCCTTCCACCTCCGGGGCGCCCTGTACCACTCCCCAGGAAAGTCGGCCGTGGAAAGCCCGAAGGTTCATTCCCTCATGCGCCGCCTTCAAAATATTATTAATAACCTCTCGCCTGGCGCTACCGTGAGTAAAAGCAAACCCAATCCACTCGCCCCGCTGAAATGTAGTCACTACGCGAAACCCCTCCCGTTCCGCGTTCTTCGCGAGTGCCCGTCGAACCGTTTGAATCACGTCCAACTCCCATTCAGACCGGGTTTGCTCATAAAATACGGTCTGATTGTATTGATAGACGGTATCCCAATTGTCTAAGGCGCCCACCACGGCAAAGTAAGACGAATTGCCGTCCGACTCCCATCCCGGCACCCCTGATCCAACATCATCCCACGTCCCTTGGCCCGTAGCCAGCTTCCATGCTAGGTCCTCACTGCGTTGCAGAGATTCCTGGGCAAACGACTCTTGTTCCAAATAGGCTAGAGCCACCAAATGGCGAAGGATGGGCTCATGACTACCAAACAGATCCGGACGCTGCGGATCTGATTGCACCACCAGTGTTCCCAACCAACGCCCTTCGGAACAGATCGGTAAAGTTTCTAATTCGTAGCCGCCCACCAGAATTCTAGTCAGACGCACCGAACCACACCCGGTTCCCCGGGGAACGACCAGGTGCGGTAAAATGTCCTTAGTCTCGGTCCGGCATAAGGCGGTAATCTCACTTGACCCCCACCAGCCTCCTGTCCCGGCATCAAAAAACGTGACCTCAACACTTAACCCGCGGGATAACGTCGCTATTAACTTATCGAGGCTGGCATCCTGAGCCACTTGTAATAACAAGGGACGCACAACTCCGCCGGCATTGCCAATCTCCGCGGTTTTTAGGGCCATCTCGGAATAGACCCGCCGGCTAATGTCCGCAAAACGCACGTCCCAGGGAATAGCCAACAAGGGAAAGTGAAGAGATTCAGCCACGCGGCCTACGCTCTCGGGTACCACTTCGATGTGTCGGCCCACGGCAATCGCCAATGCGGCGGCGCCCGCACCATGAACCTCCTCGACAAAACTGCAGAGCGCCACGGGATCGTTGCCGCATCCGATCGCGGTGGTCAATACCAACTCGTCCTGGCGAACAAAGTCTTCCACGGGAATCTCAATCACCGATACCCAGTCCACGCGCCGTTCGGCCAGGCAATCCGAACCTGCCAGGACCGTTGCATCCCCAAGAATTTTCAGCGTTAAAAGGTCCTGTAATGTCAGGGCATCCACTCGGCTACACCTCATTCTTCGCTACATGGCTCTACTCCATCCGGGCTATAGCCCCACGCCACCATGACACCACCGTGAAAGCGGCAGAATTTTTGACGAATAATGGGTAGTTCGCCGCAGTAGAGCGATTTCCTGCCAATACGCCCTATTCTTCGCTAGCGGTAGCCCGAACGAAGTCTGCTAAAGAGAGATTGTGACCCGTTAGAATACCCACGACCGTTCCCGACAGAGGGGGTCGATCTTCGGCGAGAAGCCAGGCAGCTCCGACGGCGGCAGCGCCTTCCACGATCAACCCTTCCTCACCCAATAGCCGCATGCCTTGCTGAATAGCCGCCTCCGAGACCACCACTACATCGTCCAGCAGTTTTTGGATCAGGCCAAACGTCCAGCGATTGTCTAGCCCTATACCGCCCTGCAAGCTATCGGCTAAGGAAGGCACCTCGTCCATCTCCAGCGGGGTGCCGGTGCCTAGACTCTCATACATCACCGCACCGCGATCCATGGAAATCCCCAGAACCCGGATCTGAGGGTGTCGCGCCTTGATGGCCAAGGCCACGCCAGACGCCAGACCACCTCCGGAGAGCGGCACCAAAACCGTCCTCACGTCCGGCACTTGCTCCAAAATTTCCCCTCCCAGGGTCCCTTGGCCGGCAATAACCGCGGGGTCGTCAAAAGGCGGGATAAGGATGGACCCTTCCTCATCCGCGAGGCGCCGCGCAATCTGGGCCGCTTGATCTTGACTTTGGCCGTCTACAACAATCCGGGCGCCGCTCTTCCTTAACGCGTCAATTTTTGCCGGGGGAACCAGCTCGGACACGCAAATCACGGCGGGCACCCCAAGGGTTCGACAGACGTAGGCAACCGCCAAACCGTGATTGCCGGTCGAATAGGTGATGGCCCCCCTCACCCGTTCTTCCTCAGGCCGTGACATTAAAGCATTGGCGGCTCCCCGAATTTTAAAGGCCCCGCTGGCCTGAAACTGGTCACACTTCCACCACACCGGATATCCGAGCCGCTGACTGAGATGAAAGGAATGCAAGACCGGCGTTCTCTCCACAAACGGCGCGATGCGCTTCCTCGCAGCGCGAATAGCCTCCTCCCAGGCTTTGATGTCCCAATCCATTGTGAGCTACTCCCCCAAATTGAAGCAGACGACTTTCGGTTCGCTCATCGCTTCACAGGTGAACCGCACCCCTTCACGGCCTAGGCCCGACCCTTTAACCCCCCCAAAGGGCATCGCGTCAATCCGATAGTCGCTGGAGTCATTAATCATGACGCCCCCCACTTCGAGTTCTTGAATAGCCTTAAAGGCCCGCCGGATATCGCTGGTGAACACCCCCGCCTGAAGACCGTAGTTGACACTATTAGCTTGGCGAATGGCTTCATCCAAATCGACAACGGGCACCAAAGTCGCCACAGGTCCGAAAACCTCTTCCTCGAGAACGATAGCGCCTGGCGGGACGTTCTCGAGAATCGTCGGCTGATAATAGCCCTGCTGGCGCTGCCCCCCGGTTAGCACTTTTGCGCCGCGCCTTTTGGCATCATTCACCCAGTCCTGCACGCGCATCGCCTCCCGCTCATTAATCAACGGGCCCATATCTGTGCTTTCGCTCAGCTTATCCCCCATTTTTATCTGCCGGGTTAAGGCGATGATTCGCTCTCGGACTACGCCGTATACCGACTCCTGAATGAAAATGCGCTGTACCCCCAGGCAGTTTTGCCCTGCGGCCCAAAAAGCCCCGGACACGGTAGCACGGCTCGCTTGGGCCAAATCGGCGTCCTCCAGGATAATCGCCGGCGAGTTCGACCCCAACTCCATGCTGATCTTCTTAAGCCCTGCTTGGTGAGCAATACGCTGGCCTGTCTTCAGTCCACCCGTAAACGTGACCATGCGGACCCGCGGATCCTCGATTAAACGGGTGCCCATGTGCAGTGACGATCCGGTGAGCACGCTCAGCATCGATCCCGGAAGGCCTGCTTCGTACAGAATCTCGGCGAGTTTGAGTGCCGACAGGGGGGTTTTTTCCGAAGGCTTTAACACGACCGCGTTACCCATGGCGATAGCGGGTCCAACCTTGTGGGCAACCAGGTTAAGGGGATCATTGAAAGGGGTGATCGCCACCACAATCCCCACCGGTCCACGGTCCCAAAAGCCCATTCGATTGCCGCTCCCCGGGAACTGATCAAATCGTATCACTTCACCTCCCTGGCGCCTGGCTTCCTCGGCGCTCAGGCGGAGCGTGTCGATGCACCGCGCCGTCTCCTTGCGCGCTTCGCGAAGGGTCTTGCTGCTCTCGCGGGCAATAATGAGAGCGATCGCTTCCTGGTCCGCTTCGATCAGTTCGGCCGCGCGCCTCAGAATTCTCATGCGCTCATGCGTGGGAAGACTCCGTCCTATCCGAGTCCCCTGTTCCGCCTCGCCCAGAGCCGCCGACACTTCGGCCTTTCCAGCAGAGGGCACGCGCGCAATGACCTCGCCCGTGCCCGGATCCTTGACCTCCGTCCAACGTCCTTCGCGCGCCGCACCCCCGATGAACAGGGGCCAGTCACTCAATGCGGTAAGATTTGTCACGGTTGCCCCCTCCTAAATTTGTCCCCGAATGAGACTCAAGCAGTCGGCCAGGAGCGCGTAGCCCGTTTCCACCCGCCCGGCTCCTGCCCCAACCACGGTCACGCTTCCGGAGAGATCACCCCGAAAAGTTAAGGCATTAGTGGCACCGCTGATGCCAGCCAGCGGATCCTCCTCGGGTAGAATTTCAGGTTGGACCCGACCTCTGAGGCCGTCCACCGTTCGCTCCAGCGAGGCCACCAGCTTATACCGGCCGCCTTCCCGGAGGGCTTCCTGCACGGCCTCCCGGGTAATAGAGCGAATGCCCGTGCAAGCCACATCTTGCCGTAAAATCTCCGCGCCAAAGAGGGCTTGCGCGAGAATCATCACTTTATACTGGGCGTCATAGCCATCGACATCGTTGGTCGGATCGGCTTCGGCATAACCCAGCTTCTGCGCTTCAGCTAACGCATCGCGAAACGTAGAGCCCTCTTGCATACGGGTCAAGATGTAATTAGAGGTGCCATTTAAAATGCCCCGCACCCCCTCGATGCGATTTCCGGCCAGTGCCGTCGCCGCCAGTCGGATCACCGGCGTACCACTCATCACCGTACCTTCATAAAGAATCCGCACACCCGATTGGTGGGCCAGCGACTGTAATTCTTGCAGTTTCAGGGCGATGGGCCCCTTATTGGTGGTTACCACGTTTTTCCCCAATGTCAAAGCTTCCCGGCAGTGGTCGAGCCCAGGCTGACCATCCTCAACATTGGTGAAGGTCGCCTCGATAATGGTATCCGCCGTTGTCGTACGGATGGTGGCCAGGCTGTCCAGGCCGCGTACCAACCCTGGAACATCGGGATAATGGCTCAAATCCCCGGTCGTCTTCAGAGCATTCAGCACCGCACCGAGATCCAAGCCATCGGGATGGTACAGCGAGCCCTTGGCCAAATCGGCAATGGCCACCACAGAAAACACGGCACCGAACTCTCTGGCCAAAAACTCTCGCTTTCGCAACAAAATCTCAACAAATCCTTGCCCCACGGTGCCAAATCCCAAAATTGCCAGTCGCAGCGTCATATAGATCCCCCTACCTCATTGAAATAAGCCATCGATTAGAATAGTCTTGACGGTTTCGAGGAAAACCGCGGCCCCAATCGGCAGTGCCCGTTCATCCATGAAGAAGTAAGGCGAGTGAAGATTGGTAGGGTCTCCCGCCGGATCCGCACACCCCAGAAAAAATAGGCTCCCTGGGACTTTTTGGCTCATAAATCCGAAATCCTCGCCCCCCATGCCAAATGGTCCCGTCCATAAGGGTTCTGATCGAATGGCTTCCTGAATGACCCGGGTTAACAGACGATTGATCACTACACTGTTTGACACAGCCGGCTCACACCGCTCAACGGTAAGCTCGTAACGCCCCCCCAACGCCACGGCAACGGACAGAGCCCTCTCTAATTCCTCAACCAACGTCTTTCGCACATCGTCATGATAGCTGCGGAGGGTCCCTGCCAGATCGACGTAAGGCGGAATGACATTGTTGGTTGTTCCACCCTCAATGTGACAAACACTTAAGACGGCCGCATCCAGGGGCGACAAGCGCCGCGCCCGAATGCCATGGACGGCCTCTAACACGGGGAGCAAAAGCCACAGCGGGTCAACGGCCAGATTGGGATATCCGGCATGGCCCCCTTCCCCAATCACACGCGCCCGAAAGTTGTCAACATGGGCCATGCAGGCGCCATCATGCAACCGGATAGACCCCACTGGGGTCCCCGGATCCATATGCAGTGCCATCACGGCATCGACCCCATCTAGTACGCCCGCGTCCACCAGTAAGGGAGCTCCCGTTTTCCCAGTCTCATCAGGCGTTTCCTCCGCCGGCTGGAAGATGAAGGTCACCTGCCCCGTCATCTCTCCTAAAGCCAGACTGTCAGCGATGAGATGGGCGGCGCCCAATAGGATCGCCATATGCCCGTCGTGACCACAAGCGTGCATGAGGCCCGGGGTGTCCGAGAAGAAATCGGGCACGGCTGGCGGCTCTTCGATGGGGAGCGCATCCATATCGGCCCGGAGTGCAACATGACGGCCTCCCGATGTGCCAATTGTCCCCACCACCGCCGTCGTGATCCCGGCAGCTCCCCGATTCACCGTCATCCCAGGAATCGACTCTAAAATGGCAGCAACCTGCTCGGCCGTTCGAAACTCCGCAAAGGATCGCTCCGGCCGACGGTGAAAAGCCCGACGCCACTGGGTCATAAGCGGTGCCAGTCTTTCGGCCCGTTCCATGGCCCCGCCTTTGGCGCTAGGTCCGGAGATCAGGCTCATAAGCCATTTGCTCCAATCCTTGAGCTAAGTCCTGAAGCAGATCCTCAGGATCCTCGATTCCCACGGAATAACGGATCAACGTTTCGGGAATGCCCAACCTTTCGCGCTCCTCACGCGTCAGCTCTACGTGGCTAGTGGTACGGGGCGGACCCGCCGTCGTCTCGACGGCCCCCAGATTGGCGGCTAAATGCGCATAATGCAGATTTGGAAGAAAGGCCCGCACCGATTCGAATCCGCCTTTCAAAGCAAAGCTCAGCACGCCTCCAAATTGTACCATTTGCTGGACCGCAATATGGTGGTTTTCGTGCCCGGGGAGTCCCGGATAATAGACCGTCTCGACATCCGGGTGGCCATCCAGAAATTGGGCAATGCGCATGGCCGACGTACATTGCTGCCTGACCCGCAGGTGAAGCGTCTTCATGCCCCGCAGCAACAGATAGGCCGACATGGGATCAAGCGTGGCTCCGTTAATCTCACGGTAATGAAAAATTTGTTCAACCAGGTCCGCTCGCCCCACGACAATTCCACCCAAAGCATCCGCATGCCCACCGAGAAACTTGGTGGCACTGTGAATGACCAAGTCGGCCCCGAAAGACAGCGGTTGCTGATTAATCGGTGTCGCAAAGGTATTGTCTACGATGACGAGCGCACCAACGCGATGTGCCGCTTCGATGAGGCGCTTCAGATCAACAATTTTCAAGGTCGGATTGGTTGGGGTCTCTAAATACAGGATCTTCGCCCCTTTTTCCACTGCATCAATAATCGCCTCGTGATCCGTCGTAGGACACAGTATCGGCTCGATATTGAAATGTGGCAAAAACTCGCTGAAGATTTTGTTGGTGCCTCCATAGGTGTCGACCAGCGACACCACGCGGTCTCCCGGACGCAGCAGCGTGAATAACGTACCGCTAATGGCTGCCATGCCGGTCGAGAAGCTGGTAGCCGCCTCTGCCCCTTCCAATAGACGCACTTTTTCCTCGAAAACATGCACCGTCGGGTTTGTGTTGCGTCCGTAGATATGGCCGTGGCGAATCCCCAATGCCACTTCGTGCCACTGATCAATGTCATCGTAGCCATAACCTACACTATGGACGACCGGAACTTGGGTTGCACCTTGAAGAAGGTATTGATCTTCACCCGCCCATACCGAACGCGTACCAAGCCTGGTGTTTTCCGTCTTACCTCCACGCATACTCTCACCCTTTCTTAAACACTAGCCGTTGCGGCTCTGAAGACGCACAGCCTGGACACGCTCGAAGGCATAGGTCGCAATCATCGTATCTTGCACACCTGTTCCCGTGAGATCGGCAACCGTAATCTGATTTGCAGCAGTGCGACCAGTCGCTCGTTTGGACGTGAGTTCGCCCAACTCCACGACATCGTCACGGCGGACCCCCGACTCTATGGCATGGTGCCACTCACCCAGGCGAATACATTGGCTAATCAGGTCGCAACAAACCGTGTCGGCCCGGCCAAGAATCCGCGAATCAAGCTCTTGTTTGAACTCCGCATCGGATCCCATCGCCGTAAGGTGAAGGCCAGGATGTAACCAATCCGCGTTCAAAAGCGGCTCCGTCGCGGGCGTCGCCGTAACAACCAGGTCAGCCTCACGCATCACATCCGCTGGCGATTCGCGCCGTTCGACGGTAACCCCCATCACACGGCGCATATCATCCACATATTGGTCCGCTTGCTGAGGGCGGCGCGCGTAGACCAACACTCGACGAAACGTCCGCACCAGGGCGAGGGCCTGCAATTGAACGCGTGCCTGGGATCCGGCACCGATAACCCCTACGGTGTCCAGCGACGGGTTGGCGAGATATTTAGCCGCAATGGCGCCGGCAGCGGCCGTACGCAAGTCCGTGAGGTAACCATTGTCCAACAATAGTGCCTCAGGTTGGCCCGTCACCGCACTCAAGAGCACCATCAGGCCGCTGCCGCTAGGCAAGCCCCGCGTCGGATTATCGAAGAATCCTGACGAGACCTTAATGGCAAAATGATCAAACCCATTCACCTTGGCCGCCTTAACATCCACCTCGCCATTGTGCTCGGGAACCTCTAGCCGCATGATGGGGGGCGTATTAACGGCGCCGTCCGCCATTAGGGTAAAGCCGCCTTCAACCACCTCTAGCACGTCCCGATTCAGGGTAACTGCGGCCCTTAGCTCCCGCTCAAGGATAATCTCCATTCTGTTCCCCCCACATCGTCTTGGTCATCCAAGACGAAAAGTTTCCGCTCCACATTGGCAAACAATTCGGCACCGAACGGGGTCACGCGAAAGGATTCACTAATCTCCAGCCCATACCCATCAAGCCACATCCCCGCAATCAGGTGAAACGCCATGTTGGTCTCTAATATGGTCTTGTCTCCTAATCGGAGGCTGGCTGTATGCTCCCCCCAATCGGGAGGATAATTGAGACCGACCGAATAACCTAAACGCGAGTCCTTTGCATACCCATAGCGTCGAATCACCTGCTGCCAGGCCGCATCCACATCTTCCGTGAGCCGCCCGGGCTGAACCACCAACAAGGCCGCGTCAATGCCCTCGATCACGACCTTGGCCAGGTCAATCAGGCGATCGCTGGGTCTACCAATCACGGCACTACGCGAAAGTGGGGCATGGTAGCGATGAACACACCCGGCCAGTTCAATGTTGACGGCGTCCCCCCGCTCATAGCGCCGGTTCACCCAAGTCAGGTGGGCAGCCCCGGTTCGCACCCCCGAAGGCATCAGAGGAACAATGGCCGGATAGTCGCCGGACACTTCCGGGGTGCCCTGAATTTGAGCGCGAAAGATCTCGCCGGCAGCATCTGCCTCGCGCACCCCGGCACGAATGTAGCCCATGGCGGTATTCATCGCCGACGTGACGATTTCCCCGGCTTGCTTCATATAGAAAATTTCCTGGTCCGACTTAATGAGCCGAACCCAATTCACTAAGAGATGGGCGTCCACAAACCGGGCATCCGACAGCCCGGCTTGAAGTCGCTGGTATGCCCATGCCGAGAAGTAATAGGCATCCATCTCAACACCGATAACTCCGCGGTCTAAGCGATATTTCCGGATGACTTCGGCCACATAATCCATAGGATGCCGGACCTCGGACTGCACAAAGTAATCCGGGTAGGGCTCGATGGCGTTCTCGCTCATCCAGCAAGTCAACCGAGCACCGTTGCCATCCTGTCCGCGACCGATCCAGACCGGCTCATCCAAATCTTCCGACACCACTACGGCTTGGGGTACATAAAAAGACCACCCGTCATAGCCGGTCAGGTAATTCATATTGGCCGGGTCGGTAAGAATAAGCGTATCAATCCCTTGTTGCCCCATTCGGGATTTCACAGTCCGAAGGCGGAGCTCATACTCAGGACGATCAAATAGGGCCACAGGCGTCACCCTTTCGCCACACTTCTGAAGCAACAAATTGATGATAATTCCGAGTGATTATACGAGACTATTCTACAAAACGTATGAAAGTATAACCACACAATCCCATACAAGTAACAGGTTAGCATTTGGACGCATCATGCAATACCAATCAGTGTACCGAGGCCTGCAATAGCATGGTAGTTTCACGGTGTCCTTGTTGTAGTTGAAAAAGGATATCCTAAATGGGTCGGTAATTCGGGAAGCTGGCATCAGCACAATTTGTTCCATAATCTAAATCAAGAGCGCGGTTAACAGCTAAAACGCATGTGGCAGTTGGTATCATGCTCCTCGGCCTCCGCACAATCGCCCTGAATTCTTAGAGGACTAAGCGGAAGGATCCCCCACGAATCACCGGGAGAGATGAGGATCTAGAGCGCTTCGAGAATGCACGCCGATATGCGGGAACCTGGCCCACCGATACCAACTCGCGGTGGCATCCTCCTTCATGAAGGATCCACAAACCCCGCAAGGCATCTAAAATAACCGCATCGGAACGGCGTCGGGCCGTCAGGTCAGGGCGGCAAAGCCTTCCCGACGGGATACAACCAACCAGCATGAGTTGTTACGTGCTCCCGTAAACCGCGGGAGCTTCGGGCACCCGGCCGCCGGATCGGCCCGACCGTGAAAGTAGTCTCGGGGCTCACGCTGAATTATCCGAGGTTGACCCGGCAAATGGCCGCGTCGCTCGCCGGACGCGGGGGATGACTCGGACACTCGAAGGCCCCCGAAAGAAACGGACTTCGGGATAATGGCGCCTGCCCCGATCTGCCGATACATACTCATCGCATGCACAAGACAGATGTTTCGGAGAACTCGTGGGCGACTGTGAGTGCCGCACCGACCGAAATGGAGGGCAATGTCCGCCTCAATCACAACCAAGGCACCTAGACGCACTGACCTATCCCGGTGACTAACTGCATGAATAGGGCGACACGCACTAAAATATTTTACCTATGGTGCATCCTGCTTACAGGAATCTACTGTATTTCATAGAATTCTCCTAATACATCGTTTAATGGTACTTATTGAATTCTTTGGGGTGAGTATGGCGTTTGGTCTTATAAATTAAGAGAGGATGATTCGTAGTGCAGCAGGAAGTGGATAGGGGATCTCCATCTACAGAAATGAAACGAGGCGCTGTCGGATTATGGGCAGCCGTGTTTCAATCTTTTTCTTTCGTCGGCCCGGCCGGAGATGTTGCAATTCTTCTCGTAGGAACCGCGGCTTTCGCGTTGGGCGCAACACCACTCGCCGTTCTGGTCGCTTGGGCACTTTATGGCCTTTGGATGGTTGTTCCCATCGAATTCTCCAAGAAAATCATCAACTCTGGTAGCTTTTACGCCTATTCGGCGCAAGGACTCGGGGGAGGCGGAGGGGTCCTCGCGCTATGGTATTGGATGGGTGAGAATCTTACGGGTCCGGCGTTCGGGGTGTTGGGTCTTAGCGGTTTCATATATCTGTTGAGCTCCACCCTGTCCAAGACGGGGTGGGTATGGATCCCGATTGCGGTGGCAACGTTGGCGTTTGGGGTTGTCCTATCGTATCGTGGCATTCGTCCATCCCTACAATACACGCAATGGACAGGCTTTTTGGAGATTGCGTTTCTGGTTGTAGCCGCCGTCATTATCGTGATTAAGGTGGGGTCCCACAATACCTTGACTCCATTCACCCTCGGACCCTTGCACGGCGCTTTTGGGCCGCTCTTTTTAGGGGTAGTCTTTTCAGTTCTGGATTTTACCGGACTGGGAACCGCCACCACGATTTCCGAAGAGGTGCGAGACTCACGGAAATTAATTAGTCGGGCCATCATAATCGCATGGGTTTTATCCGGGATCGCGATGATATTCCCCTCTTATGCGCTAACCGTAGGCTGGGGTGTCCATGCCATGTCCAGCTATGCCAGCTCGCCGGATCCCGGACTCATTGTGTTTCACCGCTATCTCGGAAACTTCGGGTGGATACTCTTGATATTGTTCACGATTAACAGCTATCTTAATTACATGGTGGCCAAAGTCAATGCTGTGAGTCGAATTTGGTACAGCGCCGGGCGCGACGGGGTGTTTTTCGGGCGGTTGCGCAAAATCCATCCAACCTTCAGGACCCCCCATCAGACCACCGCGTTCTTTTTTGTCATCATCGTCGTAATCGATATCATTGCTGGGTTGATTCTTGGGCCAACCGAGGCCGGCATTTGGCTTCTGACAATTGCTGGAGTATCTATCATCGCCGTGCACATTGTCGCCAATACCGCACTTACTGTGTATATGGCGAAGATCAAAGAATTCAAGTTCTTCAAGCACGGGGTCATTCCCAGTGTCGCCACCATCGTTGGGGCGGTGGTCATTTGGTATAGCGTATATCCGGTTCCCAAAGGTCCCGTGGGTATCGCGGTCTTAGTGGCTATAGCCTGGTTGGTTGTCGGTCTCGGCGTGGCTTTTTATCTCAATCGGCGCCAACGCGAGGCATTGAAAACGGCCGGCTTATCACGGGAGGCGTAAGGCCGCCCGGAAGTCCTCGTTAAAGGCTCTGCTTGGTGCTTCGTACTGACGTGTCAAATGACTCGACAACTGGAGGGATGCATACGTGAGAGCCATGGTCTTCTACGGAGTCGGGCAGCCGCTGCAAATGGAAGAGGTGTCGGTTCCGCAGGTCGGTCCGGATGAAGTGCTAGTGCGAGTTTGTGCGGCGGGGATATGCGGTTCGGATATTCACATTGCTATTGAAGGCACCACCGTTCCGTTCCGAACCCCAATCATTCTAGGGCATGAGGCAGCCGGAGTGATTGAAAATCTGGGGCCCGAGGTTCGGGAGTGGAAGGCTGGAGACAGAGTTTCCATCTTGCCGGATGTGGTATGCGGCAATTGCGTGAATTGCTGGGATGGCCGGTCGGAACTTTGTCTGAAACGGCAACTTATCGGAATCCATCGGAACGGGGCCCTGGCGGAATACGTTGTTGCGCCCGCAAGAAATCTTGTTCGGCTTCCCGACCGAATTAGTTTTGAGGCTGGCGCTATTGCAACGGATGCCGTGGCCACTCCCTATCATGCCCTGGTACGGGTGGGGAAGTTGCATGCAGGCGAAACGATTTTGATTACGGGACTGGGGGCGTTGGGCCTTCATGCTGTCACCCTGGCGCGTGTTCTCGGGGCGTCCTGGATAGCCGCGGCGACACATTATCCGCGCGCCGGGCAACGGGCGCGGGCGCGAGGAGCGGATCAGGTATGGGAATCCGGCTTCGCATTGAGGCCATCCGAGCAGTACGATCTGGCTGTGGATTTTTCTGGCGAACCTAGTCTTATCGAAGCCGCTATCGGTGCCCTCAGACCCGGAGGTCGGCTGGTGCTGGTCGGACTCTCCGAGAAATCCTTCTCAACGCTAAACGTGACGGTAAGCACTCTGGTTCGTCGGGGAATGGCCATTGTCGGTTCGTACGGAGCGCATCCTGGAGATCTTAGTGAAGTCTTGTCCCTTGCCGACAGCGGCCGGCTCAACCTCGAGAACTCGGTAACTCACCGCTTCGCGCTGTCGGATGCTTATGTGGCCATTCAACACTTGGCGGGCAAGCTAGGCGACCCCATTCGGGTGGCTATTTTGCCAGAATTGCAGGAATCTGTGCCATCGGCATTGTGCCGTCCCATTATTGCCTGAGTCGGGTTGTTCGGAAACGAGGGAGGAAGAACGATGCAAACGCGGGTTCAAGCCCGGTCTAAATCCCCGCCGCAACTGCGGAGTGGGCGCAATCTGCTCTAACGGATTTAGCGAGGCAAAGTTCGGCCGGCGATAACCGCTGCCGAAGACGAAAGGACACGATACCATGGGAAAAGCCCAAACACGGTGGGGCCCGTACACCAATATGAAGAGTCTGGCGGAATCAGGCCCTACAATTATTACTCGGGCCGACGGGGTTTATGTCTATGACGACCGGGGCCGGCAATATATTGACGGGCACGGGGGGTTGTGGCTGGCCAATATCGGCTATGGACGGCGCGAAATCATCGACGCCATTGCGCAACAAGCCGAAGCGCTCGCATGGTTCCCGTCATTCGGAGGATTTGCCAACGAGCCGTCCTTGCGGTTGGCTGACCGTCTCATTGAATTGCTAAGGCCGGATGGGATGGCGCATGTCATGTTCAGCAACGACGGATCGGAATCCGTAGAGACGGCGTTGAAAATTGCCCGCCAATATTGGAAGGTTCAGGGTCTAGCCCATAAGTATAAATATATTACGCGGCATCATGCGTATCATGGCGTAACCATGGGTGCCCTGAGCGTTCAAGGGATCGCGGAGAACCGTATAGAATTCGAACCGCTACTGCCCGGAGTGGTCCACGTGGCTGCGCCCTACCGCAACCATTGCGGCATGCACCCAGAGTCCAGCGTTTGCACTTTTGCGTGTGCACGAGCTGTCGAAGAAGCCATTCTGACCCAAGGTGCAGACAGCGTGGCCGCGTTTATCGCCGAGCCTGTCCAGGCGGCGGGGGGAGTCATCCTGCCGCCATCAGACTACCTAAGACAGGTGCGGGAAATTTGCCGCCGTTACGATGTGCTCTTTATTGCCGATGAAGTGGTGACAGGATTTGGCCGTCTCGGGTCATGGTTTGGCAGCCGTCATTATGGGATCCAGCCGGACATCATGACTATGGCAAAAGGCATTACTTCGGGGTATGTGCCACTCGGTGCGACAGCGGTGTCTGAAAACATCTTTAGGACCTTTCTCAATATGCCGGTTGCCGGCCCGGAATTTCGTCACGGGAACACTTACAGCGGGCATCCCCTGGCCGCCGCCGCAGCATTAGCGAATATCCAGATATTGGAGAGGGAGGCCCTTCCGGAGCATGCCCGAAAAATGGGAGTCCTTTTGCAAAAGGCACTACAAGACGTCCAGCAGCGTCATCTGGAGTGGGTAGTCGACGCCAATGCAGAAGGCCTACTGGGTCGCATTGAACTGCGTGATCCGTCGGGGCAGATGCAAGCCGGAGAGTTGGGAGCCGCGATGGCCAAACACATGTATGACCTCGGTGTCATCGTCCGCCCGTTGGGCGATGTGGTGACTTTTTCACCTCCTTTGGTAATTTCCGAGCAACAGATTGCCCAGATGGTTGCCATCTCCGAAGAAGCCCTGACATTAGTGCAAGCCCACGGGGGATAATCCGGCTGGAGGATGCGCCCGGATGGTTAACCGGTGAGGAGGATCCCTGGGCTTCGCTTGAGGCGGTCTTTCGGTATCGGATCGCCGCGGGTTTGGCTATAAGGTTGGCGACATTATCCAATTCAGAGGGGGCGTCTGGAACATGGAACAGCGCGGCGTTTATATTGACGGCGGCGAAAGCATGAGGGATGCATACTACGAAGTGACTCACAAATATAGTGGGGCAGTGTTAGCGGAGGTCGCAGAGGCATCCGATGACGTGATCGAGCAAGCGGTGGCGGGGGCTCAAGATGCCTTTCGCCGGCCGATCACGGTGAACGACAGGGCAGAGATTTTAGAGCGAGCGGCCCAAATCTTGGAGCGTGACCAGGAAGCCGTCGCCCGACTAATCGCCCAAGAAGCGGGCAAACCCATAAAAGACGCGCGTGTGGAAGTAACGCGCGGCCAGTTAACGCTGCGGTATTCGGCGTTGGCCGCACGGACATTGCATGGAATGGAGATCCCGATTCGGGGCAATCCGGGTGCCCAGTCACGGATCGCTGTGACGATCCGCAAGCCCTATGGTGTGGTATTGGCCATCACCCCCTTTAATTTTCCCTTGAATCTGGTGTTGCATAAGGTCGGTCCGGCCCTGGCCGCAGGAAACACGGTGGTGCTCAAACCGGCCCCGGCTACGCCCCTGACGGCGCTCAACATAGCAAGAGTGTTCACGGAGGCGGGACTTCCGCCCGGCCACCTCCAGGTAGTGACCGGGTCAAATCCCGATGTCGGTGCGAAATTGGTTCGCGATCCCCGGGTGCGCCTTGTCACATTTACCGGATCGGCAACAGTGGGTCAGATAATTCGGTCCCAGGCAGGTTTGCGTCCTGTGCTTCTCGAACTGGGCAACAACTCCGCCAATATTGTCCATGAGGATGCTGACCTTGATTTGGCCGCCCGCACGTTGGCGCTGCGAGCCTTCGGATTCGCTGGCCAGGTTTGTGTGTCGGTCCAGCGTATTTATGTTCATCGGCTCATTTATGATGCCTTCCTGTCCCGGTTGCAAGCCGTTGTGGCAAAATTGGCAGTGGGTGATCCGGAAGACGATGCGACCGATGTGGGGCCGATGATTAGCGAAACGGCCGCCGAGCGCGCTTTTGACTGGTATCAAGAGTCTCTGCGCCAAGGGGCAAGAGCGGTAGTACCCAGTCAACGGGAAGGGCTTTTTGTACGGCCCAGCCTTTTGGTCGACGTGGCACCATCGATGCGGGTGATGTCCGAAGAGGTGTTTGCGCCGTTGGCGGGTGTGGTGCCTTACAACAACTTCGCAGAGGCTTTGGCGTGGGCAAACGACAGCCGATACGGGTTGCAGGCGGGGGTATTTACGCAACGATTAGATTTGGCCTGGCAAGCGATCCAGACACTCGAGGTGGGCGGGGTGATCGTTAATGACTCTTCGGCGTATCGGGCTGACAACATGCCCTATGGAGGGGTGAAAGACTCCGGGTTGGGGCGTGAAGGGCCGGAATTCGCCGTTGAGGAGATGACCTATCCGACCGTCGGGGTGTTCAATTTGCCGGTGCAATGAGCGACAAATGCGCAGCAGATGGGCTATGAGCCGAGCCACGCGAAGACCCATGGGCGAACAATTCCCGGTGTGGCAGGCGCGTCGGGAAAGAGGAATCGTGAGATGGTAACTGTGGGAGATTGTCTTGGATTAAGGGAGTTGCAAACCGTAACTATCGCCGCCGGCCGAGAAGGTCTCACACGACCGGTTCGTTTGACCCACGCGGTGGATGAGCCCGATGTTTTGTCGTGGGTAGCCCCTGAAATCATTGTCTTAACGACTGGGCAAAACCATCCGGAAGACCCTGAGGTTTGGTTACGCCTGATCCGCGAATTGGATGCGCAAGGCGTTTCTGCTCTGATGGTGTCTCCGGGCCGCTATCTTTCCCGCTTGCCGTCTTTAGCGCTGAAGGAGGCCGAGTGCATTGGATTCCCGGTGCTGATGGTTCCCTGGGAATTGCCATTCGTGAAGATCACCGAGGCCATTCATCGTTTGTTACTGGAAAATCATATCGCCAATTGGAGCCGGGTGGCTGAACTGGAAGTTCGAGTCACTGAAGCGGCCGTTCAAGCGAAAACGCTGGACGAGTTAGTTCACACTTTTTCAGCGTTGGTCGGATACCAAGTCACACTGGAATTCGAACCATCGCAAGTATCAGAGCCATGTTCCAGATTCCCCTTACCGTCGCCGGACCTGCTCGGCTGGACATTGGTGGTGGGGGCGGCTGAAATGACTGAACCTGAAGCCATCGTGGCGCGGCAGATGGCCGGAACGCTGGCTATCTGGGTCCTTCAACAAAAGATCAGCGCCCATTCCGAGTTCGAAGTGCAGGCGACCTTGTTTGATCGGTTGCTCGCGGGCCAGTGGGAAGACTCTATAGCAGCCCGCGATCGGCTTCGGATGATTGGTGTGCAGGCGAATCGGCCATGCCGATTGTTGTTGATGACTCTTCCTGACCCGTTGGCTTATTCGGATCAAGCGCGAATGTTTGACGACTCTCGTCTGTTGGTGACTCAACTGCTCCATAGTTCGGTGATGCTCAGCACAACGCATCCATTGGGACTTCTGTGTCTTATCAATGAGTCTAAGGCGGACGTCCGCGGATCCTTGGGGAGCGCTTTGCTCCCCTTCTTTATTCGATTCCCGCAAAGTGTGGGGGTTTTAAGTCCTTCGACCGTTCTCGGAGACTTGCCCACGCTTCAGAAAACCATGGCTCGAATGGTTCCTCTTCTGTCTCCCGGTTTGGTGCACGACATGTCCGATGCCTTGTTCCCGGCCGTTATTCTGAACTTGCCAGACGATTTGATGCAAGGACTTGTGAGTACCACATGGGAGCGGCTGACGGATGCGACGCTGGTTCGAACATTGAGAATGTTGGTGATGACTGGGGGACATCGGTCCGGGGCTGCCGTCCGTTTAGGAATACACCGTAATACGATGACCCGTCGCGTTCAGCAAATCGAGCATCAATTAGGCCGCGATCTTACCCCAGCCTTATTAACTCAGCTAGATCTCGCCGATCAATGGAAGAAAGCGAAAGATGTTCCCGCGGAAATACCAACGAGGGATCCGTGGCCCGCTTGATGGCAATCGCACGCAAAGCAGACCCGAAAAGAAGATGCCGCGTCCTAATTCGGAAAAGACCCAATCGAAGCGTTGGCAGAGAGCAAGGTTTTCGAAAAAGGGCCCAATGAGTACGAACCCAAGAGATAGGGTGGGCAAAAAGTCGAAGGGAATGGGCGCAATCGCCCTGAATTTTTAGAGTACTATTCAAAAGGATCCACAAACCACTTCAGTTGTCTCAAATGACCGCATCGGAACGGCGTTAGACCGCCCGGCGCGGAATCTCTAAGGACTCGATAAAAACTATTCTAACTCTGCAAAGGCAAATGCCCTGCCCTATCGCAAAACGGTCTCTGTCGGAAGACCATACGATGGCCACCACGGATGCGCAGGTGATCAGGTAGGGTAGCGTTGCGACAGGTCTCACGCGGGACACCACGACGGCTGGGTTGGAGGACTTGGGGAGTGGAGCCACATTGTCCGTGAATCGAGTGCGCCAATCCGGCGGCGTCCGCCGGATCACCGATCCCAACCCGACGTTGGAGACTAACTAGGACACTCTCATTAATCCCGTGACCCCGGGGAGCCCCGAATCTCCCTCCCCCGGTGACGAGTAACAGCGCAGAAAAGTTAGCCGCCCTCCCGGAGAAAGAGCATACCATTAGTGCCGACACGGTAAGGGGCTTTTATGCGATGCTGGCTATAACCATGGGATAATGAAGGTTGCGTTGTGTCAGGACATTCATCATCAAAGCCGGAAGCAGAATGCGGCGTGCACCCTGCGCCCGTTGGGCACTATGATTTACGTAAGATCCATAACCCGCTTTCGGATGACCAGTCATTGAGGATGCGCCGGACGGGTCGGTTCCGGTATTGGTGGTGCCGCATCATTCGAAATGTCCGTGTGACGCTCGTAACGCAGTTCCACAAACTGATGGGATTGAGTGACCTTCACCAAACGGAGGGGGATTTCCCGAATACCGGCTTTGAACAAAGGTATCCCGCCCCCAATAATGGTCGGTGCGATGTGAATGATAAACTCGTCCACTAAATCGTCGCGAAGCAGCGGGAAAAGCACATCGGCGCCCCCTACAATCCAAATGTCCTGGCCGGGCTGCGTCTTGAGTGCGGCAGTAAAGGCCGCTATATCTTGATTCACGAAAGTGACGCTATCGGTATCTTCCTTCAGTGAGCGGGAAAACACGAAGCACTGCTTGCCTTGATAGGGAAAGCCAGATGGTACGTTTCGTACAATCCACTCGTACGTGCGGCGGCCCAGCAAGATCGTCCCGATGGTCTCATAGAATAGAGTGTACCCATGATCTTCCGGACCCTCATATTTCAGGAGCCAGTCGAGCGATTCATCTTCCCGGGCGATGTAGCCATCCACACTTTGGGCGATAAACAGGATCAGTTTTCTCGCCGAATTCATAGGGTTCTTCCTCGTCTCAGCAATCTGTTTGGTCGGTGCCGCGGGTAAAAGCCCAATCTAGGGGTACGATTCGGCAGTATCCCCGCCATCCGTCCTTCCCCGTTCGAATCCACCCTGACATCGCTATCATTCGGTGCGGTAGGACGAAGGGAATATCGAGCGGGCGGGGGCAGTAGAGCCATATCAATCACGTCTTAGGACCGTCTTGGCTTGCTGCTCGTCTTCTCGGCGAACAATGATTTCATATTCGGTCAATCTGCCATTTGATGTTCCCGTGTCCGCAGGCGACAATACCGTTCCCCTCTGCCAGAAGACAATGCCCGCATCTTGCAACTTACGGGACGCCTGTGTAGAGCTAACCTTGCTCTGGGTGACGTAGACGGATACCCGAAGCGGCGGCGCGTTCGGCTCAACGATAGCGCGCACTGTTTCCAAGTCACTGCCCTCTTCCTCATCAACAAAGCTGGTTGCGCCGAACAGGTGCATTTGGTATTCTGTCCATTCAGTCGATCCCGTGGGGTCTTGTCGCATGTCCGCCTCTTCCGCCAGCAAGGCCATCGCCGCTTCTTTGGCAGCCTCGCTCAGCGCCCGGGAATACCGCCGCAAATGTTCCTGTATGGTTAACGGGCCGCAAAAAGAATGGCCCGCACCGGTGAAGTAGCGCAACTCATCGGATCCCAAGTGGAACATCGGTTCCGACTCAAACGCACAATATTGGCGTTGCCGTAAAGAGTCCGCGTCATGCGACGCGTGCGTGACCAGCAGATCATCTTGAAGCCGATCAACGTCTCGTCCCGCACTACAGAGCAAATTGACGGACTGGGCCAGTCGGCGTCGAAATACCTCGGGATGGGTATCCTCAGGCAAAGGCGGCTCACACTGTTCCACGAGTTCCAATGCGCGCTCCACGTCTTTTATAGCCCGATCGATGCGCGCAAGCGAGGACAACGATTCATCCCTATGCTGTGGTTCGATTTGATAGGGCGTGCCCCCGTGCCAGCGCAGGGCCTCATACGCAGGGTTCTCAACACCAAAGCTGTGGTGGGGATCCACCTCGCCGGTCTCAAGATTGGTCAGACGCATCTGGTATGATAACTGCTGGGGAAAGTCGCTCCTCGGTACGATTCCTTTCGGCAGAGGACCAGATCCCCAGCGTCCCCCCGCGGTCTTGTCAACCGCCTTACGATGTTGCTCCGCATGATCATTGATGGCATCGAACTCATGTCGACCCGCCGGCCCGCGCGGAATATTGGCTCCGCAATTGCAAACCCATACCCAATCCCCGTGATCCATTCTCATCACCCCTCGCACCAGAGTCTACCACAGCTATTCGAGCTATCTCATGAAGCCCTTGTAGGTTTCCGGCATATTCGCCGGGTCACAGCGCTTTACCACCCTGGCATCCAGACCACACCGCTATCCAAAATGACGGTGGACCCCCGTGACCCTCATGGATATCTTAGTAGCTATAACCTTAGCCATCAACATTGCACTTCTAGTTCTCTTGTTCACCGGCAATTGGGCCAAAAGCATCCAAGACTTTGTCACCCGAACGATGACTTCGCTCGAAAAGAGTCAGGAACATCTTCAGGAGACGCTTCGTGATGAGCTCTCGATGGCGCGGCAAGAGTCGAACTTAACTGGCAAACACTCTCGCAGGGATCTCGATGCCCAAATAAGATCCCTGTCGGAACAGCTAACCAGTCTCGTAAAAACGTACTTTGAGAGCCTAGGGTGCGGCAGGAAGGGTTTTAGGCATTACAGGAATCCACCCAAAGAGAATCGGTCACGCAGCGAAAAAATTTTAGACTCGTCCATCCGGCAGGTAGCAGAGCTTCCGCAAGTAAACTCCACCAAGCTGGAACAAATCCGCAGCACCGTCGAGCAGCAAGTTGCGAGTTTGCAACAGGATAATCCTGCTCAATGGGAAAAGATGCGGAGAACGCTCGGGGAAATTCAATTAGACAGCATCTTGGAACAGGTACTGACCCACGACCATATGACGCGAAAGCCATTGTTAAGCGCGCGAACCCCGAACGGGCAGGCTTCGCCATTCGGCTACCCAGGCAAGACGAGCAGGGCGGGTCGGTCTTCTTGCCCAAGCCCGTCCACATAGGGAACCTCGGGGAAACCGGGACCGCTATGTGCGGAATCAATGGACATCGCTTTGGCGAAAACTCGGTGCAAACCCACATGATCCCCATAGAGAGTATCAGGCCCGAACGCCACATGGTTAATGCCCACAAGATTGGCGACGTACTCGAAATGCTCCATGCAGCTCTCCAGTGCATGGCGTGGATTTTCCGTAGACTAGCCGAGGCAGGCCAATTGAAAGTGGACCCGGAACCGACCGAAGTTGTTGGCGCCAATGCTATTTGTCATCACTTCGACGAACAAACCTGTCACCAAATTTGCCAGGTATTCCCGGCCCAGAGGAGTCTGGTAACCCCCCAAAAAATCAGCCATAGGGCTGGGATTCGCGTTGCCGAACGGCTGAAGTCCGCAGCCTACGGCAACCGCGAATGCGACTAGGAAGGCGCAGGGTGTTCCGACCATTCTCCCAGAATCTCAAACTGGGACTGGGGAAAACAGAAGTCATGATGACAACTTCATTAGTCAAACCAATGACAAAATAAGTTAGCCTCAACACCGAAGTGAAGGTTGAACTGCGTGGAACGCGCCTGACGATTCGCTTCACCGAAAACGAGATACAGGCGATTGACCAGGAGGCCCAACGTCAAGGTGTTGGGCGATCGACGTTGGTGCGGACGCTCGTTCGCGTCGGTCTCGAGGACCGACTGTCTCACGGCCAAGCAACCTCCCGGCAGATGCGAAAGGCAACTCGCGGACGTGCATATGCACGGAGAAAGCTGCGAAAAGAAGATTTGGAAACACAGCGGCGGGATCCAGAGCAAGTAACCTTGGGCATCGCTCGTCGGTCAGTGCTGACGCATGAGCCTTGAAACGCTCTCGCCGCACGAGGGTCTTGGAAAATTTTTTCTGTAAGGGGGCTGAATCTTTTTTTGAGGGTCTGAGATGATAGCATCGAGTCCGTATAAGGAGCGAATGACTACGATGCCTCTACACTTTGATGAACCCTTTTGGATTGGTGATCGGTATTTTTCGTGAGACGATATTGCGTTGATCGAAAAGACCCTACGCCGATTTCGACGCCTGGGGCGACCTTCCGCCGACCACCAAGGCGACCCGGTCCCGGATATCGCGATCACCACCAGCCTGTCTGCGGTGCAACCCCTGGTGGTCACCCCGGTGGACCCCCTCGATATGCCCATCTGGAACGCTACCATGGCGACGTTCCACCCCTTGGGTTATCAACAAGCGTTTGGGGCGCGCTGTCGGGCCCGGATCGTCAACAATAGCCGCTTTCTGATTTTACCCCGCATGCACATTCCCCATTTGGCCAGTCATGTGTTAGGGCTGGGGCTGTCTCAAAAGGCTCTAGTCCTAAAATTTTCTCCCACTTGACCCCTAAAAATGAGGAGGAAAGTGACCTACTTCCTCCACTACGTGGGGTAAAAGGGGCACATTTTAGGGACGGCATCACGGCCGCCATACCTTTTGAGACAGCCCGGCTAAGGCGCCATGAGCGGTGTGGCGGCAGCAGCATATCCCGAAACTCTTTGCCAAACTCACCCACATCCCCGATCTCCGTCGTGCGGGCAGTGTGCGCCGCCCGATCACGGTCGTCCTGTTTTACGGACTGCTGGTGTTTGTCTTTCAGTATGCCTCGCGCCGCGAGGCCAACCGCAATGCCACGAGCCCACCCTTATTCGCCGCCCTCCACCAGGTATTCCCAGACATTACGTCGATTCCGCATTTTGACACGGTCGAGCGGCTCTTGCGGACGATTCCCGCCGAGACGTGGGAGGACGTGTTGCGTGACCGGGTCACGACCTTCCTGCGCAAGCACGGGGTCCACCAATACCTCGTGCAGCACCGCTGGGTCATCGTCGTCGATGGATCGGAGAAGTTTGCCCGCGTCCCTATTTGGTGAAATGTGGCCTTCCCTTTTCATTCTTGGGGGAGTGGGTATCACCGAATGGATGATGACCCACACCCAAGGCGCGAATAACCGGTGGACGATAGCGCCGATACTCATCGCAACCATCGCCTATCCGTTGGGTAATCGCCAAATGATGCGCTATACCCAAGCCAACACACCCGGCCTGAGTGTCTATCAGCGGACGTTAGGCATGACCATCGGCAGTATGCCATTTCGGATAGTTTGCGTGGCATGGGGCGGCTCATCCAGTGGTCGGCCCGGATCGAAGCAACGCAATCGCTAGAAATCTTCTTTACGGTGCTCTTAGCCAGCCTATTCTTTAGCGTGCATGGCTTGGGCTGGGTCAGTGGGCCGCATTGACCATTATTATGGGCGGCACGCTATTACACCACCTAATCGGCCCCAAGGGGGATCGATGGCCCAGTGTCAACCCGCCTTACATCGTCAGGATGATTTTTCCGAACACCCCGTGGTTTTCCATCTGATCATGGGCCTGGTCAGCTTGTTCAAGTGGATAACTGTTGTCAATGACTGGCACGAGCGCCCCTCGGGAAAACAGCGGCATGAGCCGGGGTAAAATGGAATTGCTGCCCATGAAGGCGCCTAACATGGTGACCCGATGTCGGAATACACGGCCTAAGTCCAGCGACACCTGGCCCCCGGTTGTCGACCCGACGGTCACTAACACTCCGCCACGCACCACCGAACTCAACGATTGCTGAAAGCTTTCTCGCCCCACTGAGTCCACGACAATATCCATGCCACGGCCTTGGGTCAAACTCATCACCGCATCGGATAAATCGTCTCCGGCGCCGTAAATCAAAACCTCATCTGCACCATATTGACGGAGTCGGTCCACCCGACTTTGACTACGAGTCACGGCCACCACCTTGAGACCCCGAACTTTAGCCAGTTGCAGAGTAGCTAATCCTAATCCACCGGTCGCCCCCCATAGCAGCATCGTTTGCCCGGGTAAGACTCCGGACCGAACCAGAAAATCCTCCGCCGTGACGTATGGCACCCCAATACTCGCTGCCTCAGCAAAAGTGAGCCCACCAGGCATCGCTACCAGATTCTCTTCCGGCAGCACCGCATATTCGGCATAGGTTCCATCAAAAATTCGGAAGGTGCGACAGGCCGGGGTGTCCCCTTTAAGACACGCCACGCAAATACCACAACTTAATCCCGGATTGATGACCACCTTTTGTCCCACCGCCCAGCGCGTCACACCAGCACCTATAGCATCGACTTCGCCGGATCCGTCACTGCCGGGGATTATGGCATGCGTAAACGCTCCAAAGTTGCCGCGTCGAACCCAGATGTCGCGATGATTGACGCCCGCCGCGCGAAGCCTCACCCGCACCTGGCCCACACCCGGATCCGGAATATCCACCTCTTCATAGTGCAATACCGCAATATCGCCAGGTTCATGAATGCGAATCGCCTTCATACGAGTTGCCTCCTCGTCATCTTACGCTATAACCGGGTCAGCCGGTTTTAACGTCCACGCCAATCGCTGCGCGTCGCGGTATAACCGCCAGGGTCGAAAGTTTTCGGGAAAAATGGGCCAATCCCAATGAAGCTTAGACGGCTCCTTAATGTAATCCAGGAACACGGGGCGCACATCCCGCAAATTCTCGTCCATAAACGATCGAAAAGCCTGTTCCAACGTCACCCCACCGAGGTCTTTGCGATCAGGCAATCGACCTTGACGTTCAACACATTGGACAATGAGGGTGGCCGCCCATTGGCGGCGAGTCTCCGGTAGACGTTCCCCGGAAACATTTGCCGGTGCCTGCCACTCCCAAGGCGCACCAACCTGCCCGATAGTCACAACCACATTCCCGGGAGTGCTTTCAAACCGGGCCAATGCATAGAGCGCTTCGGCGGCCGACAAATAGCCCCCCCTAACTTTAACCGGCCCGAATCCCTCCCGTTGCACCGCCGCTACAAGTTCCGCCCGGCGAACCGATATCGCTCTTTTGGGCTCAACCGTAGCTCGCAGCGTTTCACTGTTATACCATTCGATATCCAACCGTCGGATCTCCTGCACGTATTTAGCAAAACTTTCCAAAGCAGCCCGCTGTTCGCTCAGAGGTCTCACCGGAGCCGGTATTAATGGGTCTCTGGTCGTCCCGTGAGCAAAATTTACCGCATCCCAAAACTTTTGCGTAACGAGTTCCGTCGGATGCAACATCACCATAAAGACACCACCCCGGTCCACTTGTTCCTCAACCAGAGAAATGGCTTCGTTCAGGTTTCCAGGAAGTCCTAGCCCAAACGGACGGGGGTTGACCACGGGAAATGAATAGAGGAGGACGTTTCCGTACCAATATGGGCCCGGCAAATCCACCACATAACTGTTAAAAGAATCTGTGAAATAGAGATCCATGCCTAATTGGGGAAGCACCTCGGCGGCCTCGGGCACCCAGTTTCCACCCGGCTGAGTAAAATAGCGGGGTTGACCCACCTGGTCTACCACCGTACGAACGCCCGGGCGCTCTCGTTCCACGAATCGTGCACGGGCCGCTTCATATGGCAATAAAGCTAGCTCTTCCGCGATAGTAGGATGGGCACTATGGCTGGTGGAATGAAAGCCCAGCGCCGGTTCCTGAGAAAGCTCGTGCAATAACGCCATGCGGCCATTTCGCTTGAGCGCGTCCACTTTACGGGCAACCAACCCATAGGATGCCGGCATTCCCGCTTTACGCATGGTGCCCAGCATGTGTTCCAAGGCATCATCCGATTCTTGGGTCAGATAGTCCTCGATGTCAAACCGAATGAGCCCTTTAGCCTTCAGCAGCTGCACCCCCGGATGCTCAAACAGTCTTCGTAGAGCGCTGCATACTGGCCCGTCTCATGGTTGACGGAATGGCGCGCAACAATTTGATGTCGACCCGCTTCGCGAATATTATCCATGGTCTCGGGTTCCTGGGCGATCCGCTCAATTTGGGCAACAAAGTCCACTTCATCAGAAAACACCAATCCGGTGCGCCCCGGGCTCACCAGTGCCCGGTTACCCTTGATATCGGTCACCAACACGAGCGCGCCGCACGACATCGCCTCCATAATAGCATTGGACACCCCTTCCACTTCGGAGGTGTTTAAGAACACATCCGCAGCGCGATACCACCGGGGCATTTCCTCGCGCGACCGGTTCTGAAGGAGATGAACCCAAGGGTGCCCTTCGGCTTTGGCCTGGACTCGATCCCATTCGCCCGTTTCTCGAACGGGACCGGCAATGGCGAGTTGATAGTCCTGCCTCAACGCCTCTCGAGCCGCTTTAACCAAGTCAATCGCCCAGGCCGATCGTTTTACAGGTCGAACCCCTCCAGCCAACAAAACCATTGGGTGCCTAATATCCGCCTTGGCCCCCTCTGGCTCAAAGTGCTCCACATCGACGGACGGTGGTATCACCACAACACGGTCCGCCCAATCCGGGGCATCCTCCAATAGTCGCGATCGCCCGTCCTCCGTAAACGTCACGTGGTAGCGAATAGAATCCAGCTCACCCTTTTTTTGCGAAGGATTGTTCACCCAATCTTGCCATAAGTCCGTGCCAGTCCAGGTGGCCACAATCTGCTCGGGATTGATGCCGTCTCTCACCAAACTCGATCCCACCCGGGTCGCGTTCCAAGCGTGATAAATGTCGTATCCCGTCAGACCCGCCCTATAGAGCACCAGATCGGCCTTATGGCCCGCCTCTATAAGGCCCTGCTGCATACGCCAAGCCGAGATGCTGTTTCCACCCGTGGGCGGCGTGTCGGCCGGGATTACTAAAGCTACTCGCATCCACACTTCATCCTCTCACCTTATGAAATTGAAGTGCCGTCGGCCACCTTTTGATCAAGACCTAACAGCACGACCGCCCCATCTTCATCCGTGGCTCCTAACACCAACACTTCTGACATCACCGACGCCACTTGCCGCGCCGGAAAATTGAGGACAGCCACTACCTGGCGCCCGACTAACGCTTCGGGCTGATAATGTTCGGTAATCTGGGCTGAGGATCTTTTCACTCCCAGATCGCCAAAATTAATCACCAGACGATAGGCGGGCTTTCGCGCCTTTTCATTGAGACTCGCCTCGACAACAGTCCCCACCCGGACTTGATAGCGAAAAAACCCCTCCACCGACTCTTGCTGCACGCCTTACCGCCCCCCGTTGGCTTCGTCCTCCAATAGTCTTTGGAACCGTGCCTCCCGGAATACTTCCCGGGGCACATACAGCCGTCGCACCGGATGGTGATCGGCAGCAATGGCTTGAATCGGTCTGGAGACACTGGACACCTCCGTTAATCGGTCGTCGCTTTTGCGATACAGCCAAATGGCGTTCTCATGCGTGGGCACCAGATCACTCCCTAAATAATAATCATAATAAACTGTGCCGGTTTCGTCGACTATACAATAGTAATTAGGGTCGTACCCAACCTCCTTGACCAATTGTTGGACCGCGCTTAAGTGGCTATCACGATTTTTAGGCCATGCCACTTCTTTTAAAAGACGACGGTCCAGAAAGCGTGACGCCAAGTCGGCTAAGATCGAATCCCCGCTCACCCTCCACACCGTAAATGCTGCAAATAGGGTTGCATCATCCAATGACAAATAATCACCTAGCGTGACGTCTCCCCGCAAAAAAGCCAGCAAGGCCGGCGGGGTCAAAGCCGACAACTCATTTTTTTCTACTAATTGCCGGGCACGGGTTAACACGGTGTGCAGCAAGATCTCGCCCGCTCGGCTCACCGGATGGAAATAGACCTGCCAATACATAAAATAACGCGCCAAGAGATACGCTTCGACAGTGTGGATGCCGCTGTCGCGCACCACTAATCGATCTTTTCGGGGTTCCATCACCCGGATAATGCGAGCTAAATCAAACGTGCCGTAGTCTACGCCCGTCGCCACCGAGTCGCGCATCAAATAGTCGAGCCGATCGGCGTCCAGCTGCCCCGATACCATGGCCACAATTAAAGGGACCGGAAATGTCTTTTCAATAACTTCAGCGACCAGCTCCGAAAATCCCGGTGAGACCGATTCTAACACCTCATGCACTTCGGTCGTGGGATCGCGCACCACCATCACACTCCACTTCTCGTGGCGCATGGTCATGAATCGCTCCAAGGAATGTGAAAAGGGAGCGTGCCCGACATCGTGGAGCAGTCCCGCAATGAGAGTAAGACGGTCATATTCATGGGGCCATTCGTAATTATTGCGTGCAAAGGCGCCGATTATCTGGCGGATCACTTCGTAGACGCCCAACGAATGGGCAAACCGACTATGATCGCCGCCCGGATAAGCCAAATAGGCTGCACCTAACTGACGGATGCGCCTTAGACGTTGCATCTCTTTGGTATTCATTAAATTCCAGATGATCGGGTCGTGGACGTATATGTAGCCATGCACCGGGTCTTTAATAACCTTTTCATCCTCCGTCATCTCCAAGCGCTTCACCCCCTATTGCCTCGATAGTAGCATGAGTCAAGGCGCCTCCTGTAGAATAGTCGTACGACACCACTCATTCGGGGGGACTTCATGAGCTCTTTGCGTCTTGGCATCGACCAAGCATACCTGAAAGACACCTTTGACCAACTCGCCGAGATCGGTCGCGACCCGGATGGGCGCGGCTATCAACGACTAGCCTGGACCGAGGCAGAACGCGAAGCCCATCGGTGGTTTCGATCAAAAGCCGTTCAACTCGGGTTCTCTACCTGGACCGACCATGCCGGCAATAGTTTTGCGGACTTTACGGGCGGTGCCGATCCCTCCATCCCCGCGTTAGCGATCGGCTCGCATCTGGACACGGTCCCTTATGGCGGAGCGTTTGACGGGGGTTTAGGCGTAGTGGCCGCCCTCGCCGCTGGCAAAGCCATTAGAGAAAGTGGCCTGACTCTAGCGCGGCCCTTAAGATTGGCGGCGTTTACCGATGAAGAGGGCCCTCGGTTTGGGACCGGCCTTTTGGGGTCCAAAGCACTAGCGGGCGCCTTGGACATGGATCTGATTCGGAATGCGCGCGACTCAACCAACATCTCGCTGAACAGCGCCATGGCTACCTCTGCTTGCGACTTAGAGTCATTGCCCTTGGTGCAACAGAGTCTTAAACGATTTGCCGGGTACCTCGAACTGCACATTGAGCAAGGACCCCGGTTGGAACGGTCGAACACCCGGACTGGGGCGGTCACGGCGGTCACCGGCATTCGCCAAATTTCGGTGTATTTTCACGGCAAGACCAACCATGCCGGCACCACTCCCAAACCAGAGCGGAAAAATGCTCTACGGGCGGCCAGTGAAACCATTGTCAGATTTAGCGATTGGGTTGACCAGACCGACAATCTTGTGGCCAACCCCGGAAAAATACTTGTGCATCCCAATGCCGCCAACGTCGTGCCGGGCGAGGCCCAGATCGACTGGGACATGCGATCTCCCGACTCAGCCCTCTTGGATCAAGCTTATGCCAAACTTGCCGAGTATGCAGAAAATGCGGCGGCATCGATGAGCATGCAGGCAACCCACCAGTTATTTCATGATGTGCCGCCCTGTCCACTCTTTTCGCCGTGGATCCAAATAACCGAACAGTGTGCCCATGAATTGGACCTCAGCATCACGCGGCTCGTATCTTGGGCAGGACACGATGCAGGCGTTTTGGGCCTCGTCATTCCCAGCGCCATGATTTTTGTACCCAGCCGGGACGGGATTAGCCACGCGCCGGAAGAATTCTCGGATGATGCGGCTTTGGTGGATGGCACGCAACTATTAGGCGAAACCGCACTATCCATTTTGCTTAAGGAGGGCCCTTTATAATGCAATCCGCAATTTATTGCCCGGATGCCGCAGTCGTAGGCGGAAAAATGTTAGATCATCCCGGCTTATTAGTTGACCCCAACGGCCTTATTCAACGTCTGGATAGTGTCGAAGCTTTGGCCGTCGAATTTCCCGAGGCGATGCGGGTCAATCTAAAGGGCGAGATCTTATTGCCCGGAACGGTTAACGGACATAATCACGGCTTTCAGGTGCTTATGCGGGGCATGGGCGAGGATCAAGACTTTATGGCTTGGCGAAGCCGGGTGCTCTATCCGGTGTCTTCAACACTTACTCCACAAGAAATCTACGACTCGGCGCGCCTGGCCTATTGGGACATGCTGCGCCACGGCATCACGGCCGTGGCCGACTTTTTTTACTTAAACGATCAGGGTTCGGACAATGCCCTGGCCATCGCCCGTGCAGCCCGCGACGTCGGCATGCAACTCCTCTTGGCCCGCACCTTCTATGATTGGGATGGTGCTCCGGTTCGGTACCGCGAGTCGCCTTCACAAGCCCGCGACCACACCCTTGAGTTAGCTCTACGCATCAAGGCAGAAGGACTGTCGGAATGGGCCACGGTCCATGTCGCACCCCATTCGCCGCATGGTGCCTCCCAAGCGATGGTGGAAGCTGCCGTGGCCGTGCAACAAGAACTCAATACGCATCTACATATTCATGTGGCCGAAGGGAAATACGAGCGCACTACCATGCTCACCCGTCATCAAAAGACCCCGATTCAATGGTGTCGGGATCTAGGTGCTTTGGGTCCACGCACTCTGGCGATTCACGCCGTGTGGGCAGATCCAGACGATTTGGCCATTCTCGCCGAGAGCGGATCTGCGGTCGTGCATAATCCGGCTAGCAACATGATTCTCGGTGACGGCATCGCCCCGATTATCGAAATGATTCAAAGGAAAATTCCGGTTCTGTTGGGCACCGACGGGGGTTGCACGAATGACCGTCACTCCATTTTCGACGAAATGCGGACGGCCGCCTTGTTGCAAAAGGTTCGCATGACCGATGTCAGCGTCATTGACGCCGACACCGTATTTGCTATGGGGACCAGCGTAGCGAGCCGGGCACTGGGACTCAATAGCGGGAATCTCCTACCCAAAGAAAGGTTTGATGCCGTAACCGTGCGCCGGGATGACCCCTCGCTCTTGCCTGGCCCCGCCACCACCGGTCATATTGTTTATGCCATGGGTGAGACGGCCATCAACAGCGTGTACGTAGCCGGAGAGCGGGTTATTCACGAGGGGCAGCCGGTTCGTTTCGATCCAGCTCCTCTCATTAACTGGGCACGCCGTTGGCAGAATCGGTAATCTTCCCCGCGCAAGCGTCACTGAGGGCACGGATCCACACATTTGGGACGCGCTCTCATATATTGAGCAAAAGCCTAAAGCGTGAATCCTTCGTGAGAACTTAGGCATCCTCACCGCGGCAGTCACCTTGCCTGAAGGGTTCCCATATCATGAGCATGATTTCAAAGCAGTAGACGCCGCTTTCGCAATCATTTCGCCCAAAGAAGGGATGTCATGCAAAATCCCCGGCCGCCGGCCCCGCCGGTACGGCCACGTCGCAATCCTCTGTGGCTCTTGTTATTAACCATTGGCCCAGGTGTTTTGGGTTTGGCCGCCGACAACGACGCCGGCGGGATGCTCTCTTATGCCGTCACGGGCGCCGCCCATCATCTCGTTTGGTTTATCACGGCCCTCGTCGTGATGGCACCCATCACCTATGTCGTCCAAGAATTGGCGTTGCGCGTGGCCTTTGCCACAGGAAAGTCTTATGGAGACGTGATTCAAGATCGCCTGGGCCGGAGCTGGTCACGTCTAAACGGAGTGGCGCTACACGGGTTGAACCTAGTAATTATCATCACTGAGTTCTTAGGAATGGCGATGGGAGAAAACATGATTGGCATTCCCTGGATACCCGCTGTAGCGATTGCCTTTGGCATCGTCTTGGCCATCACGTCTTGGCCGCAATATCAATCGGTGGAGCGTATTCTCTTGGGTATCTCGGTCGTGAATCTCATTTTTGTGCCCGCAGCCTTGCTGTTGCATCCCGCCCCAGGCGCTTGGCTAAACGCCCTCGGGGGCACCTGGAGTCCCAATATCGGATTCCTGCTGCTCGCATTAGCGGGAAATGCCATGGCGCCTTGGATGATTTACTGGCAGCAGAATGCGGTGTGGGCCGGAAAAGTCCGAACCCTACGCGCCGGTCGCACGGACATCATTATCGGCGTGGTCGCGCAATTTGTGATGGCCACTGTCGTCCTCGTGATTGGGGCGTTAACCCCTGCACACGGTGCCATTCTGCAAAATCCGATCGTCTGGATATCCCGCAATGACAATCGCCTTATCGGTGACTTATTTGGACTCGGCATCTTTAACGCGGGATTTTTGGCCGCTTGTACCATCTCGCTGTCATCGGCCTGGATGGTCCGTGAGTCGTGGGCACCGCCGTCGCGTTCACGCCCCCGACAAATGCTGCCCACCCGTGGGGGCTTTTTTATCTTGCATGTGGTCACGCTCGCTCTGGCTGCTACTGTGGCCATGACCAGCATCGTTCCCAGTGGAACCTTGGCCCTGTGGGCTCAGGCACTGGGTGCTATCTGGATGCCCGTGAGTCTTGTCACCTTAGGAATCATCGCCCGCGATCGCAAAACTATGGGGCTCATGGCCATACGCTGGCGCCGGCAATGGGGATTAGCTGGCATTACGGCGGTGTTTATTGTCTTAGGGATTTTAGCCTTCGCACTGCAATAATGCGAAAACCCGTCGGCACTAGTCCTCGTTGCTCCAATCCAAGCCTCCCCCTGTGCAATGGGAGGCTTGGGAGGGATACATCTCAGCCGCGAACGGTTGACGGTTTCGGGCGGAAACGATCATTAATCGGGTTGGGGAGTTTATGCGCGGACTGAAAAAGATTGCCGTCCATCACTGGTTTTTCGGTATGATAGAGGTACCATCGTATCCGCAGGAGGCACTATGTCAGACAATCGGCTTGACCCAGTCCTATCCTATCTGAAATCGCACCACCAAGAACATCTGGAAGAGCTGCAGGACTTCCTAGCCATTCCCAGCATATCGGCCCTGTCCCAGCATAAGCCCGATGTCTTGCGGGCAGCGCAATGGCTCAAGCATCGTCTGAATGCAGCGGGGTTTCATCATGCGACCATTCATGAAACGCCCGGCAACCCGGTGGTGACAGCGTCATCCGACATGAAGGCCGGACGCCCTACGGTATTGGTTTACGGTCACTATGATGTACAGCCCGTTGACCCGCTAGAATCGTGGAACCATGGACCCTTTGAGCCCACCATCGAAGACGACATTCTGTACGCGCGCGGATCCAGCGACGACAAGGGTCAGGTTTATATGCAGCTTATCGCCGCTGAGGCTTGGGTGAAGACGGGGGGACTGCCCGTCAACCTCAAATTCCTTTTCGAAGGCGAAGAGGAAATCGGCAGCCTTCATCTCGGAGATTACATCAGAGCGCATCAACATGAGTTGTCGGCTGACGTTGCGGTCATTTCCGACACACCCATGTATCAAGACGGATACCCCGCGATAAGCTATGGACTGCGCGGCCTGGCCTCCTTCGAAGTCACGGTGCGCGGCCCTTATCAGGATCTACATTCCGGAGGCTATGGGGGAACCGTCATGAACCCGGCCCACGCCCTGGCCCATTTAATTGATTCTTTGCACGATGATCGGGGGCGGGTATCTGTCGATGGGTTTTACGACCAGGTGGACCCTCTGTCGGATCCAGAACGGGATGCGCTAAGCCAACTGCCGTTCGACCCAGAAACGTACTGTCAATCGCTTAAGGTTCCCGCACTCTTTGGAGAAAAAGGCTATACCGTCAACGAACAGGCTTGGGCTCGTCCCACTCTGGAGGTTAACGGAATGTGGGCAGGATTTACCGGAGAGGGGCAAAAAACCATCATACCGGCCAGCGCCCACGCCAAAGTGACCTGTCGGCTGGTTCCCCATCAAGACCCGACTCAAGTATTGGATGCCATTGAGACCCATTTGAAAACCCATCTTCCGCCCGGAGTCCAATTACAGGTCGAACGCTTTCACGGGGCGCCCGCGTCCATCACCCCGCTCGATCACCCGGCCATCCGGGCGGCCGGGGCGGCCATCGAAGCCGTTTACCATACCAAGGCCGCATTTATCCGCATGGGAGGGTCCATCCCGGTGGTCGTGGACTTTCAGGAAGTGCTCCACATCCCCACGCTCTTATTGGGATTTGCTTTACCAGACGAAAACTTTCACGCACCCAACGAACATTTTCATCTCGCCAATTTCTATCGTGGCTCTGAAACCGTTGCCACTTTGTGGAGTCAACTAGGAGGTTTAAATGGCTAATATCCCTCTGAGTGACCAGGAAGCAGAAAACTTATTGACTCGTTTACGTTCGCATGACCGTCTCGATCCTCACTCTGGCCTGGTGCCGTCCGTGGGAAAAGAGCCCCTACGCCACATGCTGGCTGATCTTGAAGCACTGCTTTTTCCTACCTGTGCGAACCGGGATCAGGTTACTGACGGCCTTTTGGCCGTGGAAAAACCCCTGGGGCAATTAATGCACCTCGTCCATGAAGCGACCCCACACCACTGTCCCAAAAACGATTGCACAGAACGCCGTCGTGCCGCCGACATCGCCCACACATTTTTTAAAACGCTTCCAAGCATCCAAGAGACAGCGATTGGCGACATGGATGCCGCATACGAAGGCGACCCCGCCGCTCAGAACCTCCAGGAGATCATTGCGACTTACCCGGGCTTTTACGCGGTCTTGGTCTATCGTCTGGCTCACCGTCTTTACGGGTTGGGTGTCCAACTGTTGCCTCGCATGATGACCGAGTTGGCACACAGCGACACCGGCATCGATATTCATCCGGGAGCCACTATCGGGTCACACTTTTTCATCGACCATGGAACCGGTGTGGTCATTGGCGAGACGACGGAAATCGGTGACAATGTCACCCTCTATCAAGGGGTAACCTTAGGTGCGCTGAACTTTCCCCATGATCAGCAAGGACGACTAATCCGCGGCACCAAGCGCCATCCTACCATCGAGCACGATGTGGTCATCTACTCCGAAGCCACGATATTGGGGGGGGACACCGTCATTGGCCACGATAGCGTCATTGGCGGCAATGTCTGGCTCACTGACAGCGTGCCACCATTTTCTAAAGTCACCACAAAGTCTACAATAGCGTTGAGAACCCGCAAGGAGCCTGTTTCATAAAAACGATGGTAAAGAGGGAGACTATGCAGCATATTCATGATGGTAAACCACCCTTGTCACACGGTACCGCAAGCCTTTGGGTAGACATGGTGTTTTGGAAGCCCAAACCCATCGACGCCCGGAAACTCACCGAATTTCTCGAGGAGTACGAACTCGGCGAACGATCCCAAACCGTGGAATGGCTTGACAAATTTACCGTGCGGCTAGCCATGTGGAAAGGCCGTTACTGGTATTTTCTGTCGGAAGACGAGTGGAGCCAGGCAGCCAACGACCTTATCGAATTCGTCAAAAAAGCCGCCGAATATTATGGGTGCCGAAAAGTGGAATACGATACGCGCGCCTTTTCCGTCGGTATTGCCAAGAAAGTGCGTAAGGAGCACCATAGCGTGGCCCAACTGGCCACGCAGCCGCCCGCTAAAGATCATCCGGTGTGGTGGATGCTGTCTTTATGAGCGATCGGCCTACACTGCAATCCATTCGTGAGGCCAAGCACCGGCTCCAGGGCATCATTCACGAAACCCCGCTCATTGAAAGCCGATCTTTATCCGCATTGATGGGCGGTCCGGTCAAATTCAAGCCGGAATGCTTACAGGTGACCGGTTCATTTAAAATTCGCGGAGCGTTTAATCGGATGGCCCATGTGGCCCAACAGGGTGGAGCAGGCGTGGTCACTGCCTCTTCGGGCAATCATGGGCAGGCCGTGGCCTGGGCGGCCCGGTACTTTGGCCTGAAAGCGCAGATTGTCGTCCCCACTACAGCTCCCGCCATTAAAGTAGCGGCGGCCGAAGCTTTTGGAGCCCAGATGGAATTCTTGGGCACTCACAGCCGGGAACGTTTGGAACGCGCCCAACAAATTGCCGATGAAAAGGGCTATGTGTTTGTGCCGCCCTACGATGATCCGGCTATCATGTCGGGCCAGGGCACCATTGGGCTGGAAATTCTTGACGAATGGCCCTCGGTGCGAACTGTCGTCGTGCCGATTGGGGGCGGAGGGCTCATTTCCGGGATTGCCACCGCCATTAAAGCCCTTTCGCCCGACGTCCGCGTAGTAGGTGTCGAGCCGAAAGGCGCTTCTAAAGCCTTGTTATCGCGCCAGGCAGGAAAGCGGGTTGAACTTTCGCACACCAACAGCGTAGCCGATGGCCTCATCAGCCTCGCGCTCGGAACGTTGACCTATCCCATTATCGAGCAGCACGTCGACGAACTCGTCACAGTCCCCGATAGCGATATTATCGATGCCTTCTGGCTCTTATTCACCCGTCTGAAACTTGTGGTGGAACCGTCTGGGGCAACAGCCGCCGCGTATGTTCTTAAACACCGATTGGCCTTAGAGGGGCCAACCGTCGTGGTGTTGAGCGGAGGCAATGTCGACCCGCACAAAATCCCCGCCATGATTCCCGTAGTATAAAAGGCAGACTTTGGCAAACCCTACCGCCAAGGGGGGGTTGTCATGGACGAGGCGCTTTGTTCGTGCGGTGAGAAAGCCAGTGCCCAGTGTTACGACTGTCAAACCGGTCTTTGCCACGAGCACCTTTGCGAAAATTGCGGCCGATGTGCCAGCGATTGCGTGTGCCACTTAAGATGGTGGGTCCCTGAGTTTTTCTAAGCATACCCAAAGGCCCCTCAGAGGAGGGGCCATTTTTAAGGCACTTAGGCGATGTGGGGCACTTCCCGAACCATTTTTTCGGTAGTTGCCACCAAACGCTGGGCTTGATATCGAACAGCAGCCAACACTTCGGCGGATACCTCCTTCCCCTGAGTCGCCGACGTCCCATAGGGGTTTCCTCCCGCGGCATAAATGGACGGGTCGGTGTAGCCCGGAGCCACCACAATGGCTCCCCAGTGGAACATCGTGGTATAGAGCGAGAGGATGGTAGCTTCCTGCCCTCCGTGTGGATTGGCGGCCGAACTCATGGCGGTGACGGTTTTGTTGGCTAACTTGCCTTGACCCCAGAGCGGTCCCGCCGTATCCAAAAATTGTTTCATCTGGGCGGCCAGGTTGCCGAAGCGAGTCGGCACACTGAAGATGAATCCGTCCGCCCAATCCAGGTCGTCAAGCGTCGCCACGGCGATATGTTTGGTCGCCTCTACATGATTTTTCCAGCCTGCTTGACTCTCGATCGCCTCTTTAGGAGCAAGCTCATTCACCCGTCTCAGGCGAACCTCGGCCCCAGCCTCCCGGGCCGCCTTTTCTGCCTCAACGGCCATCTGATAGTTTGTGCCGTAGGCGCTGTAATAAATCACGGCAATCTTCACGTGTGCCATCAAAAATCCTCCTGTCTTAGTGTTAGATCTTAGTCAGACCGCTGCCAAACGACCAACCCGTCGGTAAAGGTTCTCACTTAGCTGCCTCATTAATCGTTCTGCCATGGGGTCGTTAAGCTGCCCTGGCGGCTTTAGTTTCAGGTGCGCTTCGGCAACTAAGACTTCCGGCCGTTGAACCAAGTCCGCATCCATAAACGACAGGATTTGCCGTAAATGCAATTGGCTTCTGAGCGTGCCAAAAAGTCCTTGAGAAGCTCCCAGGACTACCGATGGCTTGCCAGCCAGAGACGACCCATGAGGGTCGCGGGAGGCCCAATCGATAGCGTTTTTCAATACGGCCGGGATGGACCCGTTGTATTCGGGGGTAAAGAACACGAAGGCGTCTGCCGTTTGCATCTCTTCCCAAAATTGTCGTGCCCAAACGTCGGGTTCGGCATCGGGATTATAGAATGGCAAGTCCCCTATGTTGACTTCCCGCCATCTAACCTCCACCGGCGCTAATCCGCGAAAGACCTCGTACAGGGCACGGTTGTAAGAACCCTTGCGCAGACTCCCGATGAGCGCTGCCCACTCTTGACGCATTTATACACCTCCTCAGTTCAACTTGCCCCTAATACCGGTGGATAAGAACCGTAGTATTTATTAGCTCCTTCCATTTTGTATGTTATCAAACTTGCTTGGATTGTCAATGGGGCAGGTAGTATACTATATTACGGTAGCAATGGTTCGGTTGTTGTTGCAGGGCTGTTGAAGGGTTTTCGTAAGTTTGCAGTTTTTGGTTAAAGGGGGAAGGCAACAGAATGCAAGAATTCGATTTGTGTCCGCGTTTTGAAGCGGCTGTTGGGCTCATTGGCAAGCGTTGGACCGGGCTCATCATCGAGGTCTTGCTGCAGCGGCCGCAACGGTTCTCGGAAATTGCCCAAGCGATACCGCTTGTCAGCGACCGCATGCTGGCGGAACGGCTAAAAGAACTGGAAGTAGAAGGTATTGTGGACCGTCATGTGTATCCCGACACACCGGTGCGTGTGGAATACTCGCTCACCAGTAAAGGTCGCGATCTGGCCCCCGTTATGCAGGCCCTCCACAACTGGGCCAATGCCTGGGTCTTGGCGGAAGCTCTGAAGTAATTTTGTTCGGCAATTGCCTAAGCGGCCCTTTTTCGTGTACCCTTATCCCTATCATTATTCAACGGTACATACAAAAGGAGCGCTGCTATAGTGAAGGTTGCCCAACGCATGGAAAAGCTCCCCCCCTATCTCTTTCTTGAATTGGACCGCATCATCGAACAACAAAGAACGCTGGGTCACGATGTGATTAATCTCGGGATTGGAGATCCAGACCTGGCTACACCCGATTATGTGATCGACGCGCTTCAACAAGCCGCCCGGGATCCCATGAACCACCGCTATCCCAATTACCTGGGCAGCCCAGCCTTCCGTCAATCTGTGGCCCAATGGTATCATCAACGCTTTGAGGTCGACCTCGATGCGATGACGGAAACGGTCGGTCTGATTGGTTCCAAGGAAGGCATCGCCCATTTGACCTGGGCGATGGCAGGTCCGGGTGACGTGGTCTTAGTGCCAGACCCCAGCTATCCCGTCTACGCAACCCAGGCCCTACTGGCAGGAGCTCAAGTGTTCCCCATGCCGCTGACAGCCGAACGGGATTTTTTGCCTAACTTGGATGCCATTCCCGAAGAGATTCGGTCAAAAGCCACCATGTTATGGATTAATTACCCCAACAACCCCACCGGAGCCGTAGCTGGCCCGGAGTTTTTCTCAGAAGCCGTCCGATTCTGCCGAAAATATGACATTTTGCTGTGCAGCGATTTAGCGTACGCTGAAATCGGTTACGACGGCTTTAAGGCCTCGAGCGTATTAGAGGTGCCGGGTGCCAAGGATATTGCCGTGGAGTTCTATTCGCTCTCCAAACCTTTCAACATGACCGGATGGCGCATAGCCGCGGCCGTTGGTAATCCTTTGGCCGTCGGCGCGCTTGGAACGTTGAAGAGCAATCTGGACTCTGGGGCATTTACCGCCGTCCAGCAAGCGGCCATCGTAGCCTTAAGCCACAATCCTACGGCGTTTTTTGAGCAGCAAAATCGCCTATACCAAACGCGGCGTGATATTGTCGTCAACACTCTGGAGGCTCTCGGCGCGAAAATTCCCCGGATCCACTCCACCTTTTATGTTTGGTTCCCGACACCCAAAGGGCTTACCTCCAGCGATGCCAGCCGCCTTCTGATCGAAGAAGCCAACGTGGTCGTCTCGCCAGGTTCCGCCTACGGCGCCCACGGTGAGGGATGGTTGCGCATTTCTTTGACGTGCCCAACCGACCGTCTCGCCATCGCCATGCAGAGAATCAGTGAAGCTTACGCGCACGTACGCTAGGCGTTGGAGGATGTAAACCACATGTCGAGTCCGATCGCCGTGTTTGACTCTGGTGAAGGCGGCCTGACCGTCTTAAAGCAGTTGGTGCGACGCTATCCCACTCAGCCGTTTATCTACGGAGCCGACCGCGAACATTTCCCGTACGGCAAGAAGTCGCTGAACGAGGTGCGCGGCTGGTTTTTCGCGTTCGCCGACTTTTTTCTAAAAAAAGGCGCCAGCACGATTGTAATTGCCTGCAATACCGCCACCGCCGCGCTACGGGATTCCCAAACGGGTACCACAATCCCTCTGGTCGGAGTGATTGATGCAGCCGTGCATAGCGCCGCCGCGGCCACAAAGAATCAGCGCATCGGGGTGCTGTCTACGGAGGCCACCTATCATTCGAACATCTATCCCGATCGATTCCGCCAAATTAACCCGAACATCCGCGTTATCGCGAAACCTTGCCCGGTTCTGGTGTTGATGGCGGAAAACGGTCATGTCGCTGGACGGAACGTTTATGCTGAAGTGCTGGAATGCGTCTCCCCGGTTTTGGACAGCGGGGTGGACACCATTATTCTCGGATGTACCCATTTCCCCCACATGCGGGAGGTCTTTAACCAAGTGGTCGGAAATCGGGCACATATCGTGGACCCTGGAGAGACCATTGCCGATTCACTGCCGAGCTTTGTCGCTCCCGAACCGGGCTCCGGAACCATGCCATTAATTTCGGCCTGGACGACTGGCGACCCGGCCGTTTTTGCCACCATGAGCCAAAAACTCTGTCCGGATCTTCCTATAGAGTGCCGAGCCTTGGGCTGGAATGGCTCTATTCTCGTGGATCTAAGTTCTTGATCGCTTGACAAGAGAGTTCACTATAGATGATAATTCCTAGTAATACGATATGGAATAGGGGTTGATGACAATGCCTCACATGACTTATCAAGTGGATTCGGTGGGACGGGGTGCTACGGGAGAACATCACACCCAGACTGCAAAATTTTACTCGGTTGAACAGCGTATGGGCGGATCGCCCGACAACCCCAACCCTCTGGAGCTATTCCTGGGCGCCTTGACGGGGTGCATGAACGTGGTCTTGCAAATGGTCGCCAGTGAACGGGGACTCACCGATGTTAATGCCACGTATCATGCCGAGGGCCAGCTTGACACGCGAGGCTTCATGGGGGATCCCGCGGTCGATCCCCATTTTCAACAGGTTGAGATGGCCATCACGGTGTCTGGGGTATCCAAAGAGGATTTGGAATACCTGCGTGAACAAGTGGACCGGCGGTGCCCCGTCCATAGCCTTATCGACAAAGCGGGCATCCCCATTCAAGAAGTCTGGACCATAGCACCTAAGACGACTAAATCTGGGCGGGGGGAGTGACGGGATGCGCTATGAATCCTTGATAGAAGCCATCGGTGCCACCCCGCTGATTCGCCTTCAGGGGCTGTCCCGCCAAACCGGCTGGGATGTATATGGAAAGTGGGAAGCAAAGAATCCCGGTGGAAGCGTCAAAGACCGGATTGCCTGGTCGATGATACAGGCTGCCGAAGAGGATGGGAGACTGGCGCCCCAGGGTACCATCATTGAACCGACCTCGGGAAACACCGGAATTGGTTTGGCCTGGGTGGCGGCGGCCCGTGGCTATCGTGCCATCGTTACCATGCCCGAAACCGCCAGCGTGGAACGCCGGGCCATGATACGGGGGTTTGGCGCCAAGGTCGTGCTCACGCCGGGGTCCGACGGGATGAAGGGGGCCATGCTAAAAGCCCAAGAACTCAGCGCCTCCATTCCCGGTTCGGTGATCTTGCAGCAATTCGAAAATCCCGCGAATGTCGGTATCCATTACCGGACCACGGGTCCCGAGATTTGGGAGGATACCGACGGCCGCGTCACCGCTTTCGTGTCCGGAGTTGGCACGGGCGGCACTATAACAGGGGCAGGTCGCTTTCTTCGCGAGAAAAATCCGAACGTGACCATTGTGGCGGTTGAGCCCAAAGAGTCACCGGTTCTTTCCGGCGGTGCCGCCGGGCCCCATCGAATTCAGGGCATTGGCGCAGGATTTGTGCCAAGTATTTTGGATCAAACCATTTATGATCAGTTAGTCCAAATTCATGACGGCGATGCCATTTTAGCGGCGCAAAATTTGATGCGCGACGAAGGCTTGGCTGTGGGTATTTCGAGCGGCGCCGCCATCGCCGGGGCTCAACAAGTGTTAACCCAATTGGCGGCCACAGGGGTCGCGGTCGTGATTCTCCCCGACCACGCCGAGCGTTATTTGTCAACGCAGTTGTATGCAGAGGGTGGCTCATGAGCAATCTCAAAACCTCTCTGAAAATTGGCCTGCAAATCTTAAGCGTATTGGCGCGGTCGGAAAGCCGCCCAGTCTCCGTCAGAGAACTCGCCCTCGAGTTGGGCCAGTCAGAAAAATACTTAGAGCAACTGCTGTTGCCGCTAAGACACGCCAGACTGGTCACCAGTCTTCGCGGCCCCCATGGCGGCTACCATTTATCGCGGCCGCCGAGCCACATTGCCTTACTGGAGATTTTAGAACTGATGCAGGGGCCCGTCACTTTTTGCGACTGCCCCTCTCGTCAGTGTGCCGAGTGTGTGAGTCCCGCCATGTGGCAAACCCTTGAAGCCTGTATGGAGACAAGCATGGCCCACGTTACACTTGCTGATGTCATGACGATGAGGCCACCCAAGCTTCCCGCACGGGTAGGGCTCAGTCCGGTATGGGTGGAAAACGGGCTGGGCATTTAAGGCGTCTTCTCCGTGTTCCGGGCGTCCTATTTACGTGTGCGATTAAAGCCCTCGAATTCCCCCGGGGCAATTTTGTGTGTGCATCAATCATCATAAAACGACTGGGTGACAAGGATGGAACATAATCCATTTACTACCAGTCGGCGCGTTCAAATTAATCTGTGCCACCCTCTTCCCACCCGATAATGCGTGCGGGATCTGCACCACCATGAAGAGTTCTCCGGGTGCGCCGATGCGGACACGCGCGGTTACCTGGGGATCACCATGAATGGGACAGCGTAGGCAAAATCAAGCCACTGGAATCCATCAGACTTCACACCAGGGCATTGGCGTTTTGAATAACTAGTTGTATGATACAATGGATTACACCTTAGGAGGACTCAATGCTTAAACA
>JAJZXX010000209.1 GCA_021806205.1 Bacillota bacterium
CGGACGAAACGGTCGATTGATCCTGCATCGCGCATGGTGTATGGCAGCCATCTCTGCTAATTATGAGGGTTGTTGCTACGTCCACCCCAGGATCCTTTTTTCCCTATCTCGTCATGCGTCGGCACTGGGCACTATGAACAGCAATTGCAATGGAGTGCGCCTTATGGTATATTCGGATGGCAAAATTGTGGTGTAGGCCGATGCGTATGGTGGATGTAGCTCAGTTGGTTAGAGCACCAGGTTGTGGCCCTGGGGGTCGGGGGTTCAAGTCCCCTCATTCACCCCACTATAGTTTGACCCGGGATACACCGGGGTTTTTCTCTGCGCCCGTAGCTCAGTGGATAGAGTGACGGACTTCGAATCCGGAGGTCGTAGGTTCGAATCCTACCGGGCGCACCAGGCGAGGGTGATGGAATGGCAGACATGCGAGACTTAGGATCTCGTGCCGCAAGGCGTAAGGGTTCAAGTCCCTTCCCTCGCACCATAATGCGGAAGTAGCTCAGTGGTAGAGCATCGCCTTGCCAAGGCGAGGGTCGCGGGTTCAAATCCCGTCTTCCGCTCCATTTTTCCGAGGCTTTTGGTTGCCTCGCCTTTCTTTGCGTTGGCCGCCTTAATGGCCCATGATATAATGGGATGATTTTTCTTAAGGATTAGAGGAGGAATTTATGAGTGGACGTGGCGTTGGAACGGCTGCCAAACGCAGTGGCCAAGGTATCGGTCACTATTGAGCCCACCGATGTAAGTCAGGCGGTCGACCTGGCCTTTAAATCCGTGGTGTCTCGCTACAATATCCCTGGGTTTCGCCGGGGCAAGGCGCCTCGAAAGATTTTTGAACGTTATGTAGGGCGTGGCGTGCTGCTTCAAGAGGCTGCCCAACAATTAGTGGACCGTCACTACCAAGAGGCCTTGCGCACCGCGTCGGTTGAGCCGCTGGGTGAGCCGCGTATCAACATTGTCACGTTGGATGAGGACAAGCCGTTTCAATTTGACATCGAAGTGGAATCAAAGCCAACCATTGATATTGGTTCTTTAGATGACGTGCTTCAGGAACCGTTGGTGATACCCGAGGCGACGGATGAGGATATCCAGCGGGAACTGGATACCCTAGCGAAATCACAAGCGCAGCTGGTGCCGGTCGAGGATGACCCGGTCTCAATGGGAGATCACGTCGTCTTGAACTTAAAGGGATACTTGGCGGATAATGAGGCGGACGGTGAAGCGGAGCCCGAACCCTTTGTGGAAGACGACGAGTACGCTGTGGAGGTTGGCTCGGGCATGGCGGTCGAGGGATTGGAAAACCAGTTGATTGGTCTTGTGCGGGGAGAACCCCAAACCATTCTCCTGACCTATCCCGAAAATCATCCAGATGTGGCCTTGAAAGGTCAGAATGTGCGCTTTGAGGTAACTGTGACGGACATCAAACGGCCTGACATCCCGCTCATTGATGACGATCTGGCGGCGACTTTGGGCTATGACGATGAAGCGGCGCTCAAGGCGGCTGTGGACAGTCGGGTGAAAGAAGGTGTCAAGGAACAGGCGGAACGCGATCGCCTCGCCAATATTTTGGGTAAGCTGAAGGAGCGCGTGACATTGGATTTGCCGCCTCAGCTGGTAGTTCGAGCAATTCATAACCAGCTGCAGGAACTTGATAACATGCTGAGACAGATGGGTGCCAATTTGGACGATTACTTGGAGAGCCGTCAAATGTCTTTTGATCAATTGCATGAGGAAATGCGGCCCCAGGCCGAAGAGCGGGTGAAAGAGGAATTGATTCTGGAAGCGGTGGCCCGCATGGAGAACCTCGTGGTGAGTGACGAAGATGTGATTGACAATTTGCGTCCTCTGGCCGAAGCCTATCATGAGACACTGGATGATCTTGTGGCAGCGACGCAAAACCGAGGCGACTTTGAAGGGCTACGGGGAAGCTTGCTCATTGCTAAGGCTGGAGAATACTTGGCGTCGACGGTACGCGTACGGGACGGCGCTCAAGGGTAATGGTGGGAGGAGAACTTATGAGCTATTTGGTGCCCATGGTGATTGAACAAACCAATCGCGGCGAGCGATCGTACGATATTTATTCGCGCCTGCTTAAAGAGCGCATCATTTTTCTCGGCAATGGCATTGACGATGATGTGGCTAATCTGGTGGTGGCGCAGTTGCTCTTTTTAGAGAGCGATGATCCGGACCGTGACATCAACGTATATATTAATTCTCCAGGTGGTTCGGTGACGGCTGGTATGGCCATCTACGACACGATGCAGCACATTAAGCCAGACGTGTCCACTATTTGTGTGGGACTGGCCGCGAGCATGGGTGCGGTGTTATTATCGGGGGGCACGGATGGTAAGCGTTACGCGTTGCCCAACGCCCGGATTATGATTCATGAACCGTGGGTCAATCAAATTGGCGGGAAGATCACCGACTTGGACATCCAGATGAAGGAATTGATTCGCAACCGTGAAGCTTTGGCCCGGATTCTTGGCAAGCACTCCAAGCATTCGCTGGAACAAATTTTGAAGGAGACCGAACGCGATTATTGGATGACTGCTGATGAGGCGAAGGCATATCATTTAGTGGATGAGGTTTTGGAGCCGCGGGCCGGTCTTCACCCTTCGGCAGAATCATAAGGCGGCGGACGTGTCAGAGGCGATAAGGGGGGGCAGACCATGTTTAAGTTCACCGATGAAAAAGGTCAGCTAAAATGCTCATTCTGCGGCAAGTATCAGGACCAAGTCAAGCGACTTATCGCAGGTCCGGGGGGCGTGTACATTTGCGACGAATGCGTGGAACTCTGCTCCGAAATCATCGAAGAAGAGCTTAACGACGATGTCGAGTTTGAACTCAAGGACATCCCCAAGCCTGCTGAGATTCGCTCCATCTTGGACCAGTATGTCGTGGGGCAAGACCGGGCCAAGAAGACCCTGTCGGTGGCGGTTTACAACCACTACAAGCGGATAAACCTCGGCAACAAAGTCGATGATGTGGAGCTGCAAAAGTCCAACATTTTGATGTTGGGCCCGACTGGTTCCGGAAAGACCTTGTTAGCCCAGACGCTGGCGAAGATTTTGAACGTGCCCTTCGCGATCGCGGATGCCACCTCGCTCACGGAAGCCGGCTATGTGGGAGAAGATGTAGAAAACATTCTTCTCAAACTGATTCAGGCGGCCGATTACGATGTAGAAAAAGCCGAGAAGGGGATTGTCTACATCGACGAGGTTGACAAGATTGCCCGAAAATCTGAGAACCCGTCTATTACCCGGGATGTGTCCGGCGAAGGCGTGCAGCAGGCGCTTTTAAAAATTTTAGAAGGCACGGTGGCGTCGGTGCCGCCGCAAGGCGGCCGCAAGCACCCGCATCAGGAGTTCATTCAAATCGATACCACCAACATTCTCTTTATCGTTGGTGGGGCGTTTGACGGGATTGACAAGATTATCAAAGGCCGCATCGGGAAGAAGGGCCTCGGGTTCAATGCCGAAATCGAGAGCAAAGACGAGGTCAAAATCGGTGATATATTAGCCAAGATCATGCCGGACGATCTTTTGCGGTTTGGGTTGATTCCCGAGTTTGTCGGACGTCTGCCCGTCGTCGTGACACTAGATGCCCTGGATGAGGAAGCCTTAGTGAAGATTCTGACCGAACCCCGCAACGCCCTAGTCAAGCAATATCAGAAGATGTTGCAAATGGACAGCGTGGAGCTCGAGTTCAAAGACGAGGCGGTCCGTGCGGTTTCGCGGGAAGCCATGCATCGCAATACCGGCGCTCGAGCCTTGCGGGCGATTATCGAAGACATCATGCTGGACGTGATGTATGAAATGCCGGGCCGGTCTGACATTGCCAAGTGCATCATAACCCGCGAAGTGGTCGAAAACCATGACGATCCGCTCTTAGTGACAGCTCAGGGCAATAAGTCCCGGGTGAAAAAACAAAAAGAAGAAACCGCTTAAGAAAGACCCCTAGGCGGGCGCCGCGGCACACACGTGACCGCGGCGTTTGCACGCTACGCCAACCAATGAGACAAATCGCGACCGATAAGGTCGGCGGTTTGCGCAATGTCTTGAGCGAAAAAGCGATTCAGTGTGGCCCGAGTTTCGGAAGACATGTGGGGTCGGCTTAATAGGGCTTCATCGGCGGAGCCACTTAATTGGGTGGCCAGTCGTTCCGGCAAGAGTCGCTTGATGGCGCGTCCCATCGATTTAATGGTCCGGAACAGCGTTGTGTGCTGAGGGATGCCCGATGCATTGGTGCGATGGCCTAGATCTGGCTGAAAATCGGGATTGACTCCCAAAAAAGAGAAGATGTCGCGAAAGACGCGGTCGGGATGTGCGTCCAAATCGTCCTGGAGCAAGAACAGCATTTGCTCTTTGGGAAATCGGGACACATATCGGGGTATTTGGATTCCGTACCGGCCGACCTCTCGATAGAGCAAAAATGGTGAGGCGTCGGTCAAAGCCCGCTCGGGTTCGGCCGCCAGCGCCTGCTCAAAGGTTTGCAACGGCTCGGTTTCCAAAAGTCGCTGGAAGGTATACTGGGAAAACGCCCGATCGGCCGGATTTCTTAAGATGGCGATCAGCCGGGCATTTGGGATATGCCGTCCAATGCTTTCGGGAGCGTCGGGGTGATATAAATACAAGGTCGAGGCTTCGCCCCTGGCGGGGTAGCGGCTCGATCCCTCGAAAAGAGCTTCATACGCCAAAGGATCTGTAATGGACCCGGGACGCGGCTTGCCCTCGTACGCAAAAAACATGGGTTCTTTAAAGTTGCTCATGAAAACCTCGGGATGTTGCCGTAGACCCCGGTACAAGTGGGTCGTACCGCTACGGGGCGCCCCAATGATGAGAAAGTTTGGTAGCAACACTGACCTCCTAACAGTGAACCGGACTCAAGCCAGACTCTTGTCATGGTACCAGTTTTTCGTCGGATACGCTGAACACACACTTAAGTTGACCAAAATTTGGCCAAGCCATCAAGCAATACGGTAGGCTATAGTACTAGAAGTGATTAAAGGAGTGGGCTCGTGAACGAACATGTGTGGACACTGAATGAACGGCAGCGGTGCGATTTGGATTTGATTCTTACCGGCGCATATGCGCCCTTAACGGGGTTTCTCACTACGGTCGACTATATCTCGGTCCGAGACTCTATGACCCTGACCACCGGTGAACTGTGGCCTATTCCCATCGTCCTGGATGTGACCGAGGAATTCCAAGCTTCATTGGTTGAGGGCGATATGGTGACTTTGACCCGGGAGGATCGGACTCCGCTCGCCTTATTAAAAGTGAAAGATGTCTATCACGTGGATCTGGATGTGGAGGCGCTTCACGTGTATGGGACGACGGACCGACGGCATGAGGGCGTAAGAGCGTTGTACCAGCGTCAGCCTTGGTGTGTGGGTGGACCGATCGAACCGGTGGATCAAGCCCAGTTGGAGTTGGCCCGTCGGGTCGATTTTCTGCCGCTGTACAGCACGCCGGCTGAATTAAAAGAGCGTTTTCGGCGGCTCAATCAACCAGTGGTGGCGTTTCACACCCGTAATGCGATGCATGGCGGGCACTATTCCTTGACCGAAAAAGCCCGTGAAGAAATTGGCGGGCACCTTTTGCTACATCCAACGACGGGCCCCACTAAGCCGGGGGATTTGCCGCCTTCGGTGCGTTTAAAAGCGATTTGGGCCTTAACCCAAAGCTATCCGTTGGCGCGGGATGGTTCTCCCAGTGTCACCTTGGCTACCTTGCCGCTGGCCATGCGCATGGCGGGGCCGCGGGAGGCTCTGTGGCATGCCTTGATCCGACAAAACTTTGGGGTGAACTATTTTATTATTGGGCGAGCGCCTGCCGACCCGGGCCGGAACCCCGGGCGGCCGGACGGTTTTTGGTATCCCCCGTTTGAGGCGCAAGAACTCATTCAGCGGGTGGCACCCAAAATGACGATTCAGCCGATCACTTTTCCCGAATATGCTTGGGACCCGAGATCGAGCCACTATGTACCGGTGACGGAGAAGACCAAAGGCCAGGTCATGCAGTTATCGGGCACGCGTGTGCGCCAGATGTTGCAAGAGGGTGAGGCACTGCCCCAATGGTATGCCCCCGAACCGGTTCGGGATGTGCTGCGTCACGCATATTCGGCTTCCGGGCGCGGAGCGGTCATTTTTCTGACGGGGTTGCCAGCCTCGGGAAAGAGCACCCTGGCCAATGCGCTCCACAACTTGTTAACGTTGCGGACGGATCGCCAAGTTACCTTGCTGGATGGAGACGTCATTCGCCGCCATCTCTCCAGGGGTTTGGGATTTAGTGAAAAGGACCGTATTGAGAACATCACCCGGGTGGGGTTCGTGTCTAATCTGATTGTGCGTCATGGCGGGCTGGTGGTCGTGGCGATGGTTGCGCCCGTTCAAGAAGGACGGCGCCTCTTTCGGCAAAGTGTGGAACCGTGGGGAGATTTTTTGGAGATTTATGTGGCGACTCCGCTCATGGAGTGTGAACGACGTGATCCAAAAGGTCTATATCGTCAAGCCCGAGAGGGACAAATTGCTGATATGACCGGCATACAGTCTCCCTACGAGGTGCCTGAAAACCCTGATTTAACCCTGGTATCGGGTCGGCAGAGCTTTAAACAGGACTTGGATAGTCTAGTGCAGTTTCTGGAGCGGCAGGGCGTGATCGACGAACTGGAGCCAAGTGTGTTGTCCCGCGTCAATTCCTCCTAATCATCGCTTCGCCCAAAAGAGGCCGGCGCGCGTGCATCGGTCTTTTTTAGGTGCGTCTAAAATTGGGTATAATTTCCATATGAAGCGCGGCTGATGTGGTTGGGGCGCCATCATTTGGTGCTTTAGCACAGGACGAATTGGCCACACTACGGGTATATTGCGCGTCGAGGGAGGAGGGAAAGCGTGAACTTTCAAACCATCGTGGCCGTTGTCCAGTTTTTCTTAGTGGTCGTCATTGGGCTCTACTTTTGGAATGCGCTTAAATCTCAGCAGGGCGCCAAAGTGGCGGTGGAACGCGAGTCAAAAAAAGAAATCGACAAACTCCGTCGGTTGCGAGCGATTCGGCTCTCGGAACCGCTCTCGGAATGTACGCGGCCGTCCACTTTTCAGGAGATTGTCGGCCAGACGGACGGTGTCAAGTCCCTAAAGGCGGCCTTGTGTGGCCCTAATCCACAACATGTCATTATCTATGGGCCGCCCGGTGTCGGCAAGACCGCGGCTGCGCGTCTGGTCCTAGAAGAAGCCAAGAAAATGGCTTGGTCTCCATTCCGCGCTGACGCCAAATTTGTCGAGCTGGACGCGACTACGGCCCGATTTGATGAACGGGGTATTGCAGATCCGCTGATTGGTTCCGTACACGACCCCATTTACCAAGGAGCTGGTCCGATGGGCCTGGCCGGAATACCGCAACCGAAGCCGGGAGCCGTGACCAAGGCGCATGGTGGGATCCTGTTTATCGATGAAATCGGTGAATTGCATCCCATTCAGATGAACAAGCTTTTGAAAGTGCTCGAGGATCGCAAGGTCTATCTCGAGTCGGCCTATTACAACTCTGAGGATCAAAACGTGCCGCTGCACATCCAAGACATTTTTGAAAACGGACTGCCTGCGGACTTTCGGCTGGTCGGCGCGACGACCCGGCAGCCTCAGGATATACCGCCTGCCATTCGTTCGCGGTGTCTGGAGATTTACTTTCGCTCGCTTTTGCCGGATGAAGTCCATGCCATTGCGGCCAATGCGGCGCGGCGGATGGACGTCGGCATCGAGTCCGGCGCTTTGGAGGTGGTGCGGCGTTACGCCACCAACGGCCGGGAAGCGGTTAACATGATTCAGATTGCCGCAGGGGTGGCCATGACGGAAGCACGCGACGCGGTAACGCGCGGCGATGTGGAGTGGGTGGTTAATTCCGGCCAGTACAATCCGCGTCCCGAGAAAAAGGTGGAAGAGCATCCTCACGTGGGGATGGTTAATGGTTTGGCGGTCTACGGACCGAACTTGGGTACGGTGTTGGAGGTGGAGGCGGCGGCTCACCCGGTCCCACCTAGTACGGGCCATCTCTTCGTTACTGGCATCGTGGACGAAGAGGAGATGGGCAGTCATGGCCGCACTATCCGCCGGAAGTCTATGGCCAAAAGTTCCATTGAAAACGTGGTCACAGTGTTGACCAATGTGCTGGACCTTCACACCGAAGATTATGATCTGCATGTGAATTTTCCGGGAGGAGTGCCTTTAGATGGGCCATCGGCAGGCATTGCGGTGGCGACGGCCGTCTATTCGGCCATCACCAAAAAACCCGTGGACAATCGCTTGGCGATGACGGGGGAGCTTTCCATTCGGGGTCAGGTGCGCCCCGTTGGCGGCGTGGTGGCCAAGGTGGAGGCGGCATTGGAGGCGGGCTGTCAGCGCGTCTTGATTCCCCGCGATAATTGGCAAGAGGTCTTTCGCACCCTGGCCGTGGAAGTTATCGCCGTAGACTACTTGCGTGACGTGATCAAAGAGGCTATGGTAGCGCCAGAAAAAACCGAACCGGGTGCCCGCCCAGTCCTGGACACCGATCTGTTGACGGCCAGTCCGGGGCCATCTCCGGGACGTTAACGATTAGCGGGGCGCTCACACGAGGGCCCCTTTTTTGTCGGTGGTATGATAGTGAGGGGTGAAGGCCATATGGTGGAATTGCCGTTGTTGCCGATGCGCGGCGTGTTGGTTTACCCGGCGATGGTGGTGCCGCTGGAGATTGGTCGCAAGATGAGCCTCGATGCCTTAGAACAAGCCATGTTGGGTGATCGAACGCTGGTATTGGTGGCCCAAAAAGATCCCCGCCAAGATCTTCCGGGAACTGACGACCTCTATCGTGTAGGCGTGGTGGCGGAAGTCAAGCAGCTGTTAAAAATGCCGACAGGTGGGTCTAAGGTCGTCGTTGAGGGGCATGCGCGCTGCCGGGTTATCGAGATTCGCGCCGCGGACAATGGCATGGTGGCTCAAGTGGAAGAGGTTAACGAGTCGGTGGTCATCACGGACGAAGTTGAGGTGCTCATGCACACGTTGGTGGACCTCTTTGAAGTGTACGCCAAAAACTCCCAAAAGGTGTCGGGCGCAGTGGCGGTGGGGATCACAACCGATGAGCCGGGACGGCTGTCCGATGCTATTGCGGCCAATTTGGATATTCGGACCAAGGACCGTCAAGCGGTGTTGGAGGCGTTCGCGGTCGACGATCGGTTAAATCGCGTGTCCGATATACTGTCTCGGCAAATTGAACTTGTAGAAATCGAAAAGCGCATCTCGGGACGAGTCCGTCGGCAAATGGAACACACCCAAAAAGAATACTACTTGCGCGAACAGTTAAAGGCGATTCAACGCGAACTGGGTGAGGTCGATGGCGATGAAGATGAGGTGTCCGACTTAAAAAAGCGGTTGTCCCGTATTGAAAATCTGGATTCGGCCACGATCGAAAAAATCGAACGTGAGATTCGCCGCCTGGAAAAAATGTTGGCGACTTCGGCGGAAGCGGTGGTCGTGCGAACCTATCTGGACTGGTTGTTGGAGTTGCCCTGGACATTCACCAGCACACTTGAAACCTCTTTGGCCGCGGCAAAAAAAGTACTCGAAGAGGATCATTTTGGACTCGTCGCCGTAAAAGAACGAGTTCTCGAATACTTAGCGGTGCGATCTTTATCGCATGAGGTAAAAAGCCCTATTTTATGTTTAGTGGGTCCGCCCGGAGTCGGGAAAACCTCGTTGGCCCGATCGATTGCCCGAGCTAGTGGCCGCGAATTTGTACGCGTTTCTTTAGGGGGAGTGCGCGACGAGGCAGAAATCCGCGGTCACCGCCGCACTTATGTTGGTGCCATGCCGGGCCGAGTGATTCAGGGCATGCGCCAAGCCGGCACTAAAAACCCTCTCTTCTTGTTGGATGAGGTTGACAAGATGGCGGCCGACTTTCGGGGCGATCCCGCCGCAGCTTTGCTGGAGGTCCTGGACCCTGAACAAAATCAGCACTTTTCCGATCATTACATCGAAATCCCGTTTGACCTCTCCGATGTGATGTTTGTGACGACCGCCAACTTCGTGCATCTCATCCCCAGGCCTTTGTTGGACAGGATGGAGACCATCAGTATCGCGGGATACACGGAGGAAGAAAAGCTAAATATTGCCGGGCGGTATCTCTGGCCGAGGCAATTGCAGCGCCACGGACTGTCGGACCAAGAGGTCCATTTGGGTCAAAAGGCTCTGAGCAAGATTATCGCCCAATATACGCGGGAGGCCGGTGTGCGCCAATTGGAGCGAGAATTAGCGGCGATTTTGCGCAAGGCGGCCCGGCAGATTGTGGAGGGCCGTACTCAGGGTGCGCGCATTACCACGAAAAATCTCGATCGGTATCTGGGGAAACCCCGCGTCCATCATCCGTCTGTCGAACATCAGGGTGAACCCGGATTGGTGACTGGGTTGGCGGTCACCGATGCCGGTGGGGATATTATGGCGGTGGAGGTCACGGCCATGCCGGGACGGGGCAAATTAACCCTCACCGGCAAGCTGGGCGATGTCATGCAGGAATCGGCTCGAGCCGGCCTCAGCTATATTCGGGCCCACCGCGAACATTTGGCGATTTCGGAAGGATTTGAAAGCGCGACGGATCTGCATATTCATGTCCCGGAGGGGGCGGTGCCTAAAGATGGACCATCGGCCGGGATTGCCATGGCGACAGCCATGATATCGGCGTTGAGCGGTCGCGTACCGCGACAAGATTTAGCTATGACAGGCGAGATTACCCTGCGCGGCCGGGTTTTGCCGGTCGGCGGCATCAAGGAAAAACTCTTGGCGGCGCATCGCGCCGGTATCCGTGAAGTGATTGTGCCGGAGCAAAATCGCCAGGACTTGGACGATCTGCCGCAACATGTCCGCCGCCAATTGACCATCGATTTGGTGGACCAGATGGATGGCGTTTTGGCGCGGGCTTTTCATGAGGAAGGTAGAGATGGAGATTAAAGATGGGGAATAAACCGTCAAAAGGGCGGACCGAAGTGCGACGCGGTCAGATGGTGGCCTCCTGCCTGAACCTTTCTGAGATGCCCGCAACAGGCCTATCAGAGGTCGCCTTTATGGGGCGTTCCAATGCGGGCAAGTCGTCCCTCATCAATGCCCTAGTCGGCTCCAAAGTGGCCCATACCGGAGCGACTCCCGGTCGCACTCAACGGATTCACTTTTTTTCCATGCCGGCTTGGTATATTGTGGACTTGCCCGGATTTGGATACGCCAAAGCGTCCAAATCGGACCGGCAGAGATTCGGTGAGGCGGTGGAAGACTATCTGACCCAGCGCCAGTCCTTAATCTCGGCCATTTTAATTCAGGACGCGCGGCGGGATGCGGAGCCCGAAGAAATGATGGTAGTGCAGTGGGCAGATTCCCGCAACATCTTGCTTACGGTGGTGGCCAGCAAAATGGACCGGCTGAACCGGGCTGAACAGGCTCAGCGCCAACAGGCACTGGATGAGCAGTACGGGCGTTCCGTTTTTCTCGTCTCCAATCGGACGGGAGAAGGGCTGGACCGGGTGCGGCATGTCATTCGCGGATTGGGGCTGACCCTTTAACGCCAACCGTAATGGGTGGGTTTGCCGAACTTGATATGGGGGAGCCGCCTGCCCTCGAGGAGATGTTGGCGCATCATCTGGTGCACCACCACTAAAAGAAATCCCGAATGAGAGACAATGGCGAGCCGGTCGACCTGTGCTTGGTGGCGGGCAATCTCGGCGATAGCTTTGTGACTCCTTTGGGTAGAGAGCTTTTGTCCTTCCGGTGGGATGTTAAAAAACCAGGACGACCGGAGATAGCTCCACCAAAGCTCGCTGGGCCAACGACGGGTGAGAAACCACGTGGCCGCGTCGGGCACCGCGATCGGAATTTCCCGGAATAAGGGATCGACGATGTGCTGGGCTCCGCGCCCAAACAGCGCTGCAGTCTCCTGGGCGCGAGGCAGATCCGATGAAATGACTAGATCGGGCACGGGATAGCTTTGATAGAGCGTTATAAGACGATTTCGCTCGTTTTGGCTCAACCCTGCCAAATCGTAGCGATGCAAATACTGGTTAAATTCCGTGCCGGTCATAAGAAGAGGGTTAGGGGGGACGTCGGGTCGTCCATGCCTCATAACCCAAAGCTGCCTGCCGCTTAGATTGTTCATAGAACAAAGCTACCCATTTGCTTTATCCGGGTCAAGTCAAACTCATGGCTTTGGGTGTCCTACTTCCCCGATTCAACATATGGGTAATAAGGGCCTTGGAAGACTGACAGCCTGTTCCACCGTTTCCAAGAGACGTTTACGCGCGACTGAAGGAGCCTGGACAAATTTCGTCGAATGCCTTATTGTGTGAAATCGTGCGAGGTGACGATGCTTGATTGTGTCTTTAGACGAAAAGTTTCAGCGGATTCGCCGGATTCAGCATGAGGATGTCAAGTCGCTCATGGCCTGGGACAATGATCCGGATTTGTTTCATTTGACGGGCAAGAAATTTCAGCATGATGATGACGGCCCGAGTTGGTGGAAACGGTTGGTCTCGGATCGCTCCCGGGTCATGTTCGCCATAATGGATGATCGTGGCCGCCTGATTGGTGATGTGGAGTTGTTGCACATTTTGTGGCGGGCACGTGAGGCGGAACTGCGTATCTCGATTGGGGACAAGGGGCAGTGGGATCAGGGCTTTGGTACCCAAGCCCTCTTAGAAACGCTGGTGGTTGCCTTTGAGGTTATGGCGTTGCATCGGGTGTATCTCAGAGTGAGAAAGGACAATTGCCGGGCGGTCTGCAGTTACGAGAAAGTTGGGTTTCGGCTCATCGGCCGCCTTGAGCCGACTGGCCGGTTAAAAGGTCAGCAGGCCTTACATTTGATGGAAGTCACCTCTGTCCATTATTTTCCGGTTTCGCTTAGAGCTTGATGAGCCGCCTTACCATCCACACCCTGACTAAAAGGTGGCCAACTAGTATCCCACATCGTCTTGCGCCGGTTGTACGTCGGCGCATCCGGCACAGTGGTCAGCGGCCAATATTGATAGCGCTGGGCTGTTCCGACGAGGTGGGCTAGAGGGGGATTCGGGCGGTTGTTGCTAAGTTCTTGGGCCAACGTTGTGGGGGTCGTGGTGTGAAGGTACCATAAGGCCAGGTTGAGCGCGCTTAAAAATCGCACGATGGGCATGTTAGACTGTTTGACGGCGATGCCCCAATTGGGAATTGGACCGGTGGAGGCACCAAGCCAGGCCAGCACCACCGTGGACGGATCGATGGTTTTTAAACGCTGGGCCTGGACGAGATTTACTAATGCCCAGGGCAAGCGATGGTGGCTCCACAACTGTTCGATAACATGAGTGGGCATCACGGACCAATGGCTTAGATGGGCGTGGTGCTTGGCGAGTATCTTTTCGGCCAAGTTTCGATCGGGGGCTGTCTCTGGGGAGGCGGCCAGGGGCAGATGATCCAGGGAGTGTAGGCGAAAGGCTGGATCTGGTGTGGGCGAGACGAGTATGAGGTCCGGGCGCGTGGATAGGTACCCGGCTATGGGCCAGGAAGAGCCAGCCGGACCGATGTCGACTACGGATTCATTGGCGGGGCGCCATTGCACTCGGATGTGTTCATGGGCAAAAAAGCCTAGCTTTTGGGCGATGGTCACCGGTAATGCTGAAAGCCCTGCCTTTGGCGCGATATGCACCCGAATCACGGGATACGAAGGCGGAGTGGCCTGGCGTTGAAATCCTCCGCAACTCGATAGGCTTCCCGCCAGGATGGCTAGCGTTGCGATGAACATGCCTTTAGGCCTCACTGATGCACCTCCCCCGGTGAGTCTATGTGGTTCGGGAGTAGGACATACCGGTACGAAATCCGAAGCGGCTTGGGTGTTCCACGCGAAACCTCACGGTGCATTGACACGACTGAGGCTTCCGTTATAATTTTAAGTGCCACTTGATGGTGGGCCAATTGAGGAAGTGAGGGATCTCGGAATGCAGGTTACGCCCTTGGGGGACCGGGTGCTGATACAGCTTGTAGAAGAGCAGCAGAAGACGCAAAGTGGGATTTACATCCCAGACACTGCAAAGGACAAGCCACAAACCGGCTTGGTGGTGGCTGTGGGCGACGGTGAAGAAGTCAAGGTCAAAAGCGGGCAACGGGTATTGTTTGCCAAGTTTGCAGGCACAGAGATTAAGATTGACAACGTGGAGCATTTGATACTCTCCGCCGATGATATTTTGGCCGTCGTGGAGTAACATAATTTTAAATACGGCCAATGACGGGAAGCGGCGTTAGGGGATAGGCATAGAGAGCGGACGGATGGTGAAAGTCCGACCGAAGACTTACGCCAGGTGGGCCCAGAGGCTTCTTGAGATCGTTCCTGGTGAACGCGAATCAAGACGGGGTCGCCCGATAGAGCGCACACAAGGCCTTTTCAGGCAAATTAAGGTGGTACCGCGAACTCCTGTTTCGCCCTTAGCGAGACGGGAGTTTTTGCATTTCAAACGATATTGAAGGAGGGGCTCGGCATGGAATTAAGTCCGCGGTATAACCCCAGTCAGGTTGAAGACAAGTGGTATCAACGCTGGAAGGAATGGGGATACTTCCGGCCTTCCCTGGATCGTACCCAGCCTGCGTTTAGCATTGCCATGCCTCCCCCTAATGTGACCGGGGTTTTGCATTTGGGACATGCGCTCAACACCACCTGGCAAGATATTCTAATCCGGTACCACCGAATGCGTGGGGATAATACCTTGTGGGTTCCCGGGACCGATCACGCCGGTATTTCCACCCAGGCCAAGGTGGATGAACTGTTGCGGGAACGCGGTCAAAGTCGTCACGATCTAGGACGCGACGCTTTTTTGCAGGAGGTCTGGCGCTGGCGGGAGGAGTATGGCGGGGCGATTTTGGATCAGATAGCCAAGTTGGGCGCCTCGGTCGACTGGGACCGGCTCCGATTTACGTTGGATGAGGGACTCAGTCAAGCGGTGACCGAAGTGTTTGTGCGTCTTTACGAAGAGGGACTTCTCTATCGGGGAAATTACATTACCAATTGGTGCGTCAGCTGTCGCACGGCCTTATCGGACATTGAGGTGGAACATCACGAGGAGTCCGGCAAGCTTACCGCGATTGCTTATTCGGTTGTCGGTCAAGAGGCTGAAATTATTGTGGCCACCACACGCCCCGAAACCATGCTGGGTGACACGGCCGTCGCGGTGCATCCCGATGACCCTCGGTATCAAGACTTGATTGGTCAATGGGTAGAGCTACCGTTGGTCGGCCGACGCATCCCTATTATTGCGGATGCCTTTGTGGATCAGACGTTCGGCACGGGTGCGGTCAAAGTGACGCCTGCGCATGATCCTAACGACTTTGACATGGGTAAGCGCCACCAGTTGGAAGAAATCAAAGTGATTGACGAAGACGGCCGCATGACGAATTTGGCCTCAGGCTACCAGGGGTTGTCCCGCGAGGAGGCACGTCGCCGCGTCCTCTTAGACTTGTCGTGCCAAGGAGCTCTTCGCGGTGAGGAGGTCATTACGCATGCCGTGGGTCATTGCGAGCGGTGCGACAGCGTGATTGAACCGCTACTATCGCTGCAGTGGTTTGTCAGGGTAGCACCTTTGGCGGCTCCTGCGATCGAGGCGGTCAAGACAGGCGACATCCAGATTGTGCCCGAGCGGTTCGTGAAGATATACATGAACTGGATGGAAAATGTCCGCGATTGGTGTATATCGCGCCAACTGTGGTGGGGGCACCGCATTCCGGCCTACTACTGCCGCGACTGCGGCCACACGGTGGTATCGTCCGCGATGCCCAACGCTTGTCCTTTGTGTCAAGGAGAGCTCGATCAGGATCCGGATGTGCTTGATACCTGGTTCTCGTCCGCCTTATGGCCTTTTTCGACGCTAGGCTGGCCTGAATCCACGGAGGATTTGGCGCTGTTTTATCCGACCTCGGTTTTGAGCACGGGGTATGACATTATTTTCTTTTGGGTAGCCCGCATGATTATGCAAGGCATTCACTTCACCGGCGAGAAGCCCTTTTCGACGGTTCTCTTGCATGGATTGGTGCGCGATAGCGAAGGACACAAAATGTCCAAGTCGCGGGGCAACGGCGTCGATCCCCTCGAGGTGGTTACGAAGCATGGGGCCGATGGGTTACGCATCGCGCTCGTCTTGGGGTCGGCTCCGGGGAACGACTATCGCTGGAGTTGGGAGCGATTTGAGGCGGGCAGCCATTTTGCCAACAAGGTGTACAATGCGGTGCGTTTCGTGCTGATGAATCGGCCCGAAGGGTTCGAACCGGAAGACTCGCGGGTCAGCCAGCACCCGGTCGATCAATGGATTTGGGGGCGATTGAATGACACCGTGACCACTATGACCGAGGCACTCGAGCAATTCGAATTCGGGCAGGCGGCGCGCGCCATCTATGATTTTTGGTGGGACGACTATTGCGACTGGTATATCGAGATGGCTAAGGTCCGTTTGAAGGGAGACCCCCATGCAGGGGTTTCCCAGACCCGCACCCACCAGGATGAAAAAGTATTTTTCACAGGAGATGAGACGGCCGGCGCTTTGACCACGTTGATTCAAGTGGCCCGCCGGGCTTTGGCCCTACTGCATCCGTTCATGCCTTTCGTGACCGAAGAGCTCTTTTGGGCTTTAAATAATGGCACGGCAAGTGTCATGGTATCTGTCTGGCCGCTTCCCGAGCAAAAGCGAGCCAATCCGTCTGCGGCCCGGGTCGTGGGTCTGGTGCAACAGTTAATTCGTACGGGCCGCAATTTGCGCCATGAAGTGCGGCTCAACCCGAGTGATCTGGCGCAATTTGTTGCTGTGGCCGACGATGTCTCGGTCAGGCAGAGTTTTTTGGCCCTTAAATCGGAAGCCGCGCTCCTGTTGCGGGCCAAGACGTTAGACGTTGTCTTAAAGGATCAAGCCGAGACCGTGAGTCGCGCCATTGCCGGAGTGACCACGGGCGGATCTGTGTTTCTCAGATTGGACGGACTGATTGACTTGGATCGAGAACGCGAGCGCCTTTCACTCGCCATCGGCGAAGCCACCCAAGAAAAAGACCGCATCCAGGCGCAGTTGGATAATCCCCAATTTGTGTCGCGGGCTCCGGCCGATGTGGTCAAAAAAGCGCGGGAGTCGTTGAATGAATGCCAGGCGCGTCTTCAAAGACTCAAAGAACGCGAGGCCGCTTTAGCATGAAGGATAGCTGGTGGACTGGGCAGACGCGCTTTGGGGTCAGCCCGGGGTTGGCGCGTATTCAAGCCTTATTAAAAAGACTGGGGGATCCCCATTTAGATTACCCGATTGTGCATGTCGCCGGGACCAACGGCAAAGGTTCGGTGTCGGCCATGGTAGCTTCGGCCCTCATGAGCCAGGGACGTTCGGTAGGACTGTACGTGTCTCCCGATTGGGGTCAGGTTAACCAACGGGTGCTGATTAACGGTATGCCTATCGACGAGGGTCTGTGGGATGGCTTGGCCTGCCAGATTGAAACGGCGGGACAAGGGCTCTTAGAGATGCCCACCTGGTTTGAAACAGTAACCGCGTTGGGGTTTTTGGCGTTTTCACAACAGCACGTGGATGTCGCCGTCATCGAAGTGGGGCTAGGGGGCCGCCTTGACGCGACAAATGTGGTACCGGCGCCCCTGGTGTCGATGATTACTCCCGTAGCCTTTGATCATCGAGAATACCTGGGGGACACGATTGAGGCCATTGCCGGGGAAAAGGCTGGAATATTAAAGACCGGCACGGAGTTGGTGCTAGCTCGCCAGCCTTTTTCGTCAGCCCGCGCTGTTATCCTGGATAGGGCCAGGCAGCTAGGCGTGCCCGTCTTGGAGGCTTCGTGCCGAGCCGTGGCGACATCCCAAGGAGCGGAGTTGACGACGCCCGATGGGATTACGGTACAGGTGCCGCTTTTGGGATCGTATCAGGCGGACAATCTGGAGACCGCTTGGACCGGCCTGGAGCGGATGGCCAGTCATGGCTGGGTGGATCGCAAGGCAGCTGCCGCCGGGATCAAGCGGGTCTTTTGGCCGGGCCGGTTTCAAGTGGTGAGCGAGGTGCCCTTAGTAATTGTGGATGGGGCCCATAATGTGCATGCGGTAGAGGCTCTGGTCGACACCCTTAAAGGCGCTAGGTGGCGGCACTATCGGTGGCGGATTGTTTTTGGAGTGCTCCGGGACAAGCCTGGCGACGACATGGTTCGCCTATTGGCTGAAGTGGCCAGCCGCATCATTCTCACGCGGGTGCCGGGCGAGCGGGGCCGCGATCCCAGGACGCTTTTAGCGGCGGCGTCAACCGTGCCCGCGCGGGTGGTGGGGGATCCGATTGCCGCCGTGTTGGAGGAACGTCAGGCGCTTTTAAGCCATGAAGGCCTATTGGTCACGGGGTCGTTGGCTTTAGTGGCACATTTGACTAAAGAAGCGGTCATAATGGGGTGGCCGCACAAACTGTCGAAACCTGGCAGTGGAATTTAGTTTTCTTGGCAGAATTCAGCGATTGCCGGGAACTTTGGTCGAATGGTATGCTGAACAAGATCCTCATGGTAACCCCAACCTTACGCGGGGTCAAATGGTCTTTCGGGAAAGGAATGCAAAGCGTCGTGGCCAAAGGGCGTAGCATCGGACTCGCCATCCTGTATATTCTCGTTGGAGGAATTGTGGGGTCGGTTCTGGGGCGACTCTTGACCCCGGTGTGGGCACCGTTGGGCCGCACCCTATTAGTCGTGGGGGCTCGGCCTGGGACGTCCTGGTCTGTAGACCTAGGCTTTATGGGGATACAACTCGGGATCTTTATTGAGCTAAATGTGCTGGGCGTGGTTGGTCTTTTGGCTGGTCTCATGTGGTACCGGCGCGCATGAGGGTGATATTAGCCTCCCAGTCACCCCGGAGGCGTCAGTTGTTGGAGCATTGGGGAGTGGAATTTACCGTCGTTCCGGCCGATGTCGATGAAACGCCGCGGGCGGGCGAGGAGCCCGGATGCTTGGTCCGCCGGTTGGCGGTGACCAAGGCGGTGACTGTGGGAACAAATCACCCGCAGAACATCATTGTGGCAGCGGATACGGCAGTGGCATATGGGCGCACTGTTTTGGGCAAGCCCCGTGATCCGCATGAGGCCGCATCCATGTTGCAGATGCTGAGCGGGAATCGTCATGAGGTGTACACGGGGGTTGGGGTCTGGCGTGATTCAACCGGCCGAGGATTGGTTCAGGTCGATGTGGCGCATGTTACGTTTCGTACACTGGAGCCCTGGGAAATTGAAGCCTACGTGTCCACCGGTGAACCTATGGATAAAGCGGGGGCATACGCCGTTCAGGGTGGCGCGGGTGCGTTCGTCGAGAGCTACGAGGGCAATCTGGACACGGTGATCGGGCTTTCTGGTGACGTGCTAAAACGGTTGCTGACGAAGTTTTATGGAGATTGACTATGGGACTCAAAGATACGCCGAAGTCAGAGCGTCCTCGTGAGCGTCTGATTAAACATGGCGCGCAAGTGCTCTCTGACGCCGAGCTGGTGGCAGTATTGCTCGGAACGGGTACCCAGGGACAGTCCGTACTGGAGTTGAGCCGTGAGCTATTGAAGCCCGGTTGGAGTGTCTTAAGCCGACGGACCCCCGGGGAGCTCATGCAGGTGAAAGGCCTTGGTGCGGCCAAAGTGACCACGTTGGCGGCGGCGCTGGAAGTAGGCCATCGCGTGGAACGGGAGTCCTTGATTAGTGTTGTCAGCCCCCATGATGCGGTGCGGCTCGTGTCGGATTTGCGTGACCGTGATCAAGAAGAGTTTCGGGTCATCCTATTAAACACCAAAGGGTTGGTTCTCGGTATTGAAACCTTGTTTCGTGGAGGCGTCGATCGGGTGGAAGTGTTCCCACGTGAGGTGTTTCGGCCTGCAGTCGCGCGGTCCGCTGCATCTATCGTGGTCGCTCATAATCACCCGAGTGGAGATCCGCGGCCGAGTCGCCAGGACCGGGAATTAACGCGGCGTCTTGAGGATTGTGGCGAGTTGTTGGGCATCGCGGTACTAGACCATGTCATTGTCGGACGGTCGCGACATGTGAGCATTCATCAAGGACAACTGACCGAATTAAGTTAGGAGGAAACAATTTTGAAGGGACTCTTCGGATCCTTTTCTAAAGATATGGGAATAGATTTGGGCACCGCTAACACGGTGGTGTTTGTACGTGGCAAAGGCATCGTGCTACAAGAGCCGTCTGTCGTGGCCATTGACCAGATGGGTGGAGACATGATTGCGGTAGGACAAGAAGCCAAGCAAATGGTCGGACGCACGCCTGGCAATATTCGGGCGGTGCGGCCCTTAAAAGACGGGGTGATTGCCGACTTTGACACCACGCAAGCCATGCTGAAGTTCTTTATCAAGAAGGCTACCGCCAATGTGCGGTTCTTGCACCCGCTGGTGGTGGTCGGGGTACCCTCCGGCGTCACTGGTGTGGAGGAACGTGCTGTGCGTGACGCCGCTATTCAGGCAGGCGCGCGTGAGGCATTAGTGATAGAAGAACCCATGGCGGCCGCCATCGGCGCGGGGCTGCCCGTCAATGAACCCACGGGCAATATGATTGTGGATGTCGGGGGCGGCACCTGTGAAGTGGCTATTATCTCCTTAGACGGCATCGTGACGGCCCGGTCTATCCGGATTGCGGGTGATGAAATGGATGAGGCGATTGTCAACCACATCAAGCGAACCTACAACATGATGATTGGTGAAAGGACTGCCGAAGAGGTCAAGATGACCATAGGCTCCGCATATCCGCCGGATCACGAAGAAGCAATGGATGTGCGCGGGCGCGATCTCGTCACCGGCTTGCCAAAGACGCTCAATATCAACTCATCGGAAATTCAACGGGCACTCTCTGACACGGTCAATGCCATCGTCGATGCGATTAAGGCCACGCTGGAGAAGTCTCCCCCGGAGTTGTCGGCCGACATTATGGATCGGGGAATCGTGATGACCGGGGGTGGCTCGCTTTTGAGAAACTTCGACAAGTTAGTTAGTTCGGAAACGGGCATGCCCGTGCATATGGCTGAAGAACCCCTGTTGACCGTGGTGCGTGGAACCGGCTTGGTTCTTGACGATCCGCACCATCTCGAGGCTTTAAGACGCCGCAACCGCCGCTAACCAGGTAAGAGCTTTCGGTTAACGGAAGCTCTTGCACCTGAAATTGTCTATAATGGGAAATAAATACATCCTAAAGAGCATCTAGGGCTTTTCGGTTGTATGATTGGGTTTTGGGGAGGAGATTTGCCCGTGGGGTTTTTGTTTCGCTGGCGCCGCCCCATTATTATCATTCTGGTAATAATGGTGGTGTCATTAAGCCTCAGTTATACGGCCGGGGTGCGCAGCAAGATGGTGACCCTGTCCAACCTGATTGGCACGGTCGTCTCTCCCGCATCCTCCAGTTTGACCTTTTTAGGCAATCGGGTGGGATTGGGCATTAGCACCATTGAGCAACTCTTTACTTTGCAGAAAGATAATATGCAATTGCGGCAAAAGCTTCTCCTCTATAACAGCATGAAACTCCAGTTATCCGAGTTAGCGCATGAGAACAATCAATTGAGAGGTCTCTTGGCGTTGAAGGGGCAAGCTCGGGGCTGGAAATTAGTGAGTGCAGCGGTGATTGCGCGCAACCCCGACAGTTGGTTTCAAACGGTCGTCATCAACCGGGGTACGTCCAGCGGGGTGCGTACCGGCATGGCTGTCATTGTGCCCCAAGGCGTAGTCGGACGGGTAGTGGCTGCAACACCGGTTTCGTCCACGGTGATGTTGGCCTTAGACCCCAAGTCCGGGATAGGGGCTCAAGATGTCCGTTCCCAGGCGACTGGGGTCGTGCGGGGGATAGATCCCATCGCAGGGCAGATGACGTTCCAGTTGTTTTCTCACCGCCCCAATGTATTGCCCGGAGATGCAGTGGTGACTTCCAGCTATAGCCAGTATTACCCACCCGGGCTTCTGATTGGACAAGTGTCCAAAGTATCTACCACGGCCTTTGGCCTCACGGAGACGGCCACGGTGGTTCCGTCGGTGAACTTTAATCGTTTGCAGGACGTGATGGTGGTGGCATCGCATCCCCATAGCACATCCCTGCCGCCGATTTACGGGGGAGGCGGGCACTGATGTGGCAGTTTCGCTGGGTGACCTGGATTGTACTCTTTTTGTTGGGACTCTTAGTGCAGACGGCGCTCTTACCACAAATTTTTCCGATTGGGTATGTACCTGATTTGGTACTGCCTTTAACCGTGATTATCGCCCTGTATGAAACGCCGTGGCGCGGTTTGATGGCCGGGCTTATCGGGGGCCTAATGCAAGATCTCTGGGCGGGCCGCCTTTTGGGCATCGACGCCTTGACGTTTGCCTTACTCGGGTTCGCGCTCGCACAGCTCGAGTCAAAAATTGTGCGCGACAATGTGTTTGTGCCAGGCCTGTTGGCGGGGGTGGCCCAGGTGTTGGTCCTGCCGTTTCAGTGGATCATATTGCGCCTCTTTGGTTTTGTCATCCCGTGGAGCGATTTCATGCGGCCTTTGCCGGTGTGGATTTTGTTTAGCATGTTGGTGACCCCTGCGATCGGGGGCATACTCGGGTTTCGGTCCCGTCATGAAGTTGATCGCAAGTACTCCAAATATTCGCGCTATGCTAGGTAAGGGGTCCGAATGATTTTGCGCCCTCTGTCGTTGCTAGTCAGTATTTGGCACTAGAATATTGACTGTCTTTTGGTGCTGTTGCAGGAGTTTGGTATTTAAGAGAGAACTTGTAAAGATGTTGTGGTGACTGTGGGAGGCGCTATGGAGCAATCGACGAAAGATGCCGGCAATGCCTTGAAGAAAAAGCCGGAACGCCCGAACAAGCGATCGAGTTCCCGCCAGCCGAAATCCACTTCCCAGCGGCCATCGGCCAAGAAGAAGGCGCAGCCACTGACAGCGGCACCGAACGACTGGGACCTCGAAGAAGAGGCGCGAGTCCATCCGACCCTGTTAGTGCGGCGGACACTGAGATCGGGGCAGCGGGTTCGGTTTACTGGCAACGTGGTAGTGTTGGGTGATGTCAACCCCGGCGCCGAAATACGGGCGGGCGGCGATATCGTGGTCATGGGATGGCTCAGAGGGCTTGCGCACGCGGGAGCCAATGGGGATGATGGGGCCAAGGTCTCGGCATTTCGGCTTGATCCCACGCAATTGCGCATTGGACCCCATATTGGAAGGGCTCCCGACCATGCTGATGCACTCATGCCGGACATTCCCGAAATTGCCGAGGTGCGGGACGGTCACTTGGTGATTGACCGGTGGCGGGCCAGCGTTTTAACTACCATGGAGCAAATTGGACTGTAAGATGATGAGGAGGACGTTGTAGATGGGCGAAGCCATTGTCATTACCTCGGGAAAGGGGGGGGTTGGCAAGACTACCACGACTGCCAATATTGGTGCGGGGTTGGCCCAAGCTGGCAAGAAGGTCGCCTTGATAGACGCCGACATCGGTCTGCGCAATCTCGATGTGGTGATGGGATTGGAAAACCGGATTGTCTATGACTTGGTGGATGTGGTTGAGGGACAAGCCAAACTCAAAGTGGCTTTAATCAAGGACAAGCGGTTTAACGAAAACCTTTTTCTCTTGCCAGCGGCGCAAACGCGGGACAAGACGGCTGTCAGCCCGGCGCAAATGCGTGATTTAGTGGACAGCATGAAGGGCGAGTTTGACTTTGTACTCATCGACTGCCCGGCGGGGATTGAGCAGGGGTTTAAAAACGCGGTGGCAGGGTCCGATCGGGCGGTGGTGGTGGCTACGCCGGAGGTGTCGTCGGTGCGTGATGCCGACCGCATTATTGGATTGTTAGAAGCCGAAGAAAAACATAACCCATCCTTGATTGTCAATCGGATTCGTCCTAGCATGGTGAAAAAGGGCGATATGATGGATATCAATGACATGATTGAGATATTGGCCATTGATCTCTTGGGGGTTGTGCCTGACGATGAGTTTATCGTGGTGTCGACCAATCGTGGTGAACCGGCGGTCTTGAATACCCAGTCGCGTGCCGGTGAAGCCTATCGCAACATTGCTCGGCGGTTGCTGGGAGAGAATATACCGGTGATGAAACTGGAAGAAGAGAATGGCGGGATTTTCGGACGGTTGAAGAAGATGTTGGGTGCCAAGGGGTGAGCCGGGGAGGGAATGCCATGTTTGATTTGTTCGCGCGGGTCTTTGGGCGAGAAGACGCGAGCAAAGAGGTGGCCAAAGAACGCTTGCGCCTGGTATTGTTTCATGACCGTGCCAGCCTATCCCCGCAAATGCTGGAAAACTTGAAGAATGATCTCGTGAAAGTCATTTCACAATATCTCGATATTGATGATGAGGGATTCAAAGTCGACTTTTCGCGACATGATGATTCCATGGCAATAGTGGCCAACATTCCCATTAAAAAGAAGGCGGGCCGCTCTTTGTAATAGAGCGCTTCGAAAATGGTCGCGTCGGCGGGCCATTTTTGTTTGGAGAGCAATTTGCGTCATTTTGCCAAGAATGTCCATCGGGGCGTCTTCACCGTCCAAAGGTTCGTGGTCTATACTGATGGTATGGTTCTAAAGGGGTGAGGCTCTTGGGAAACGGGCGCGTACGGTTTCAAATTGATTACTTGACGGTGGCCATCGTGTATCTGCTGTCCATCGTCTCCCTATTTGTTATAGCCAATGCCACCCGTTCGTTGGCACCGTCTACAGATCCGCTCTACTTTGTGAAACGTCAAATGGTGTGGTTGGTGCTAGGTACTGTGGTCTTGGTGGTGGCGGCCGGAATTGACTATCGCCACTTTAAGAAGATGGCGCCCTATATCTATTGGGGGGCGATTGGCCTCTTAGGTTTCGTGCTAGTGCATGGAAGCTCAGCCTTGGGCGCGCAGCGCTGGATTCAGGTCGGACCATTTCAAGTACAGCCGTCAGAATTTGCCAAGGTAGCCATCATTGTGACGCTGGCGACTCATCTCGACAAGAAAAAGAGCTTCACCCGCTGGAGAGATCTCGTGTCGCCCTTGATTCATGTGGGGCTGCCGATGGTGATGATTTTAAAGCAGCCCGACTTAGGAACGACTCTGGTGTTCGCGGCGATTGCCATTGGCATGTTCTATATGGCAGGGCTGCCCTGGACCAAAATGTTGTTGTTCCCCGTCGGGCTGGGAGCGGTGATTCTCTGGATCTGGGCCCACTACCGGTTTGGGATCAGCATCCCGATAATGCACGCGTATCAGTTAAAGCGGCTCCTGGTTTTCCTAAATCCCAACTCTGACCCGTTAGGCAACGGATTTAACGTCATTCAGTCTCGCATTGCGGTGGGCACCGGAGGGATTTTTGGGGGGGGATTGGCGGGCGCCCAGACCAATTTATTGGGATTTTTGCCGGAGTCCTACACCGATTTTATTTTTGCATCGATTAGTGAGGTGTTAGGTTTTGTCGGCGCCATGGCCATTCTTTTGGCCTATTTGGTGCTTCTGGCTCGAGCGACCTATATTGCTTTTCAGGCCAAGGATCGATACGGCACCTTGTTAGCATCGGGTGTAGTGGCCATGTTTGCGTTTCACGTACTGGAAAGTGCGGGAATGGCTTCCGGCATCATGCCGGTGGCGGGCGTGCCATTGCCGTTTATGAGTTATGGAGGTTCGGCGTTTTTGACGGATTCGGCGGCTATTGGTGTTTTGCTCAATGTCTACGGCCGTCGGAAAGTGAAGCAATATAAACCCGCAGTGGCCCGTACCGCGCCTGTGGTGTACCCCGATGAAGCGGTTAGCACCGACGGAATAATCAGCCCCACGCACACCTAGGTTCTTCGGGGCATTAATTTGATGCGGCCAAGGCGTACTGGTGGCATGATGGAGTTGGCGTACGGGCCAAGCCTGGGGTGGTGGGCGATCTGGGTGTGGCAGGGGATTAATCGGTCTGGCGGGCTTTTGGTTTAAGTCGGCGTTTTCGCTTCGAAAAGCTATTGGCGTTGGGGGCGGTACTGGGCGTCTTGCGGCGCTTTATTGGGTGCCGGTGGTCGGTCCCAAAGTCTTCGCCAGCAACAAGGCTGGCTAATACCGATCGGTGGGGGCGCGAGGGGGCATCTTTTTTGTGTTTTGGGAGCCGATGTGGTTTTAAAAGGGGGCAGAGTTATTGTATGAGATAGGGTCACCCCAGGTACGGTCTTTGGGGCTTAGGATGACGCCGATTAAATGTCTGTGTCGGTGTCATGAAGATCCGGTGTGGCGGCTCGAGCCCCAGGAGGTTTGGTTGACACGGGTTGGATGGGAAACCGCAGCTGCGGTGTTGAGTGAGGCAAAAGCGCGTGCACACTGATGGGGTCGTACTCTTAGCGATCGATGGGGCACTATTCTTAGGGATCTTTGTCATGCTGGTCCAGATTCAAAACCGCCTGGTGCGTCTGGAGCGCCGACGCGGAGCGACGCGTTCGTCAACCCGAAAAAGATCGTCTTTCGAAAAAAAGGATTAAAGCCTCTTGAGGTGGAAAGAGTGGCGATAAAGGAGCGACGTGATGCGCAATATTTTGGTATCGGGCGCCACCGGGTTTTTGGGTCAAGAATTGTCGAACCGTCTTATGCGTATGGGTTATCGGGTGGTGGGGTTAACCCGCACGATGCGTGATGATCTCATTGGTGTGCCCATGAAAGGCGATTTGCTGTATCCCGATCCCTTTGTCGGTCCGGAATTGGCCTATGATGCGGTCATGCATTGTGCTGGCCATCATCCGGGCGAAACTGACGAGGTCGAACCGTTGCATGAAGAAGGCACCCGTCGCATGGTGGAAGAAGCTAAGCGGCTGGGTGTCAAGCGTTTTATCTATATTAGCGCCATGGGGGCCGGGTTTCACGCCCCAACTCGATTTCAGCGCAGCAAATGGACGGCCGAGCAAATCGTGGTTCATTCGGGACTCGAATTCACCATTTTGCGGCCCCACTTAATGTTTGGGCCGGGTTCTCGGACGTTTCGGCGGTTGGAGGAAGCCGCCAATCGGCCTTTAGCGGTTTTACCTGAAACCAAGCCGCTGATTCAGCCCGTTTACGTGGGCGACGTAGCGGAAATTGCCGTGCGATCCTTGTGGCTGGAGCGCACCATTGGCCAAACCTATGATTTGGGCGGTCCGCAAAGTCTGAAATTAGAGGATGTCGTCCGGCACATGGCCCGCGACATCCACCTATTTCGCATCGTGACCTTACGAATCCCCAGGCGATACGCCTTTTATCTGCTCAAGAAATTTGGCCGCGTCGGGCCCATTTTGACCGGGGAGGAATGGGAATTCCTCCAGCACGAGGTTACTCGCCAAGACTCCAGGTGGCTCATCGACTACGGCATTTTGCCACACTCCCTGGCCCTTTACTATTCTCCGTTAACTTAAGATCAAAGGACATGTTGTTGCCCGTCTCGGCATAGAGTGTGGCGTGGTGATAGCGATGCAAGACACTAAGAAGTCCGGGCTTACGCCGACATCCTGGGACGGGGGCACCCTCATTCGCCCGGGGGTACCTTGGATGCGATGGGTGTGGGCGGGTTTCCTTTTTCTGATGCTCATCATGGTGTTTCATACCTCGGGGCGTGTGGCCCACCAGATCCGAATGGCGACGCGTCACTGGATGACAGCGTCGTGGACGCTGCCGCGCCTTAAGAAGATGAAGAGCTTTGGGACGGTGAACGCGAATATGAAATCTGGGACCGCCGGCTGGCGGCCACCGGTATCGGCCGCTTCCCTCAGACTGGGGTTTGGGTGGCATGGCCAAGGCAGTCAAGCGCGATTCAGTTCCGGGGTGGTTTTAGCGGTGCATCGCTCCGAACAGGTCTTAAGCGGGGCGGCCGGCAAGGTGACTCGGGTGTTGCCGCACGGGGTTCAATGGACGTTTGACGGCTATCAGATTCGCATGACCGGTATTCAGCCGTCCGTGACACGCCATGCTCGCCTGATGCCAATGGAGCGGGTCGGGGTGGCCCGATCGCGCTATTTGACGCTCACCGTGACTAAAGATGGGTATCCCCTGAATCCTTTGATGCCGGCGTTGTATGGAACGGCCTGGATTCATCACTAGCATGGAACGCATGCCCTGGTGGCGTCGCTTTCGGGTTAACCCGCTGTTTTTTGTTGCGATAGTTATTTATTGGATCGCGGGCGGTGGTCGAACCGCGCTCATCGGATTTCTGGCAGTGACGCTGCACGAATTGACGCATGCGGTGGTGGCCAACTTATATGGCTTAGAGGTGAGCCGCGTCGAAATATGGCCTTTTGGGGGATTGGCGGAGATCCAGGGGTTAGACGCGCAGGATCCCTATGTGGAGGCGATGGTCGCCGTTTCCGGCCCCCTGTTGAATTTTTTTTGGGCAGCCGTGGCGTGGGCGTTTTTACCCGTCTTGTCCCTGGATGCCAAGGCGGTGACGTTCTTCATTACGGCAAATCTGAGCATCGGGGCGCTAAATCTTCTGCCTGTAGCCCCTCTAGACGGGGGTCGTCTGGCGCGTGCCTTTTTGGCACGCTCTGTCGGATATCAAGTGGCCGACCAGCGGGTGCAAGAAGGTGGATTGTGGTTGGCACGCAGTCTTTTTGCTGTAACGCTGGGACTTTTGGCCCTGGGCCATATTCACGTGGGATTGGGGACATTTGCGGGATTCTTGTACTGGGGAGTCTGGCGTTCAGGCCATAAAGGCACCTACTTGGCCGTCCGTGATTTGGCGGAACGCCTGGCCGGATTTCAGCGGCGCCCGGTGTGGCCGGTCGACGACTTTGCGGCTTCTTCGCGCGTGCCCATTAATAAGATTATCGGCATCATGCGGCCGTTAAAATATCATCGCGTGGTGGTTTTGGATGACAGTATGAAGAGGCTTGGAGTGATTTATGAAGAGACCCTTCTTCTGGCACTCCAGGAAAAAGGTCCCGGATGTCCTTTGGGAGACTTGCTGGTGGACCGTGATTGACCTGTTGGAACGGCATGGTATGATGGGAAAGAGAGCGTCTCGGATTCGGTTGGAGACTCTGACTCATTAAAGTTTTGAAATTTTAGAACACGTGGTGGTGCACACCCCTTGCCTGACATCGGGAAAAACTCCGGGAGTCGGGAGTTGGCGTTTTATTAGACGATGGCGGGAACGGCGTGTGGAATATCGGTCTGTAACGTCAAAGCGAAAGGGGTTTATTATGCCACGGCGCAAGCGTCGCCGTTGGGGGATTTTGCCAGCCTTAGTGGCTGACAACACGGCGCAGGATGGGGCCGGCGATCAATCCCTGGGAGATGCGGTAGCGGATAGCGTCCCTCGTGAGCCGGATCCAAAAGTTTTTAAGGAACTCTTGATTAATTATGGGTTGCACGACAGTCGGCTTGCTGTTGTGGAGGATGGTCAGCTCGTAGAGTTCTATATGAGCCATGAAGATGAAGATCAGGCGGCCGGCAACGTGTATAAGGGCCGGGTCGAAAACGTGCTGCCCGGGATGCGGGCAGCCTTCGTGAATTTGGGTCTCGAAAAGAATGCGTTTTTGTATGTCGACGATGCCCACGCCGAAGACCGGGACAAAAAGAAATCGCGAACCATCCAAGATGTGGTCAAGGTTGGGCAAGAAATTGTGGTGCAGATCGCTAAAGAGCCGATTGGGAATAAAGGCGCACGCATCACTACCGATATTAGTTTGCCGGGACGATTTTTAGTACTGACGCCCTATTCGGAGACCGTCGGCGTTTCTCGGCGTATCGACAGCGAACGTGAGCGTGATCGCCTGCGCGACATCGCAGAAAAGATTCGGCCTAAAGGGATGGGTCTCATCGTACGGACAGTGGCCGAGGGCATGTCGCAACGGGCACTGACCCGCGACTTAGCCTATCTGCGTCGGGTTTGGTCGCGCGTGCGTCATAAGAGTCGCACCTCACGGGCGCCGCAAATGCTCCACCGCGAAGCCGGGTTGATTGCCAAGACGCTGAGGGATCATTTGGACGAAAATGTCGACCGGTTGATTATTGATGATTCCCACGCATTTGCCAAGGCGCGGGAAATGGCGCAATCCTTGTCGCCGGGCTTAAAAGGCCGACTAGAATTGTATCAAGGCGCCGCTCCCTTGTTTGAATCCCGCGGTATCGAGGCTGAACTGGACCGTGCGTTGAAGCGGCGGGTTTGGCTCAAATGCGGGGGCTATCTGGTGATTGATGAGACTGAGGCCTTTACGGTGATTGATGTCAATACCGGTAAAAACGTGGGTACGACCGATCTCTCGGACACGGTGTTGGACACCAATAGAGAAGCGGCTGTGGAAATCGCACGGCAACTACGCCTTAGAGACATTAGCGGAATCATTGTAGTCGACTTCATCGATATGGAAAATGAAGCGGATCAAACCGAGGTGATTAAGACCTTCCAACGGGCCTTGCGCGAGGACCGAACCCGGGTGACCGTGCTCGGCTTAACCCGGCTCGGACTCTTAGAGATGACCCGTAAAAAAGTGCGGGAGTCTCTTTTGAATCAAATGACGCGCGTATGCCCACTGTGTGAGGGCCGGGGACATGTCTTGTCGGAAGATGTGGTGGCGCGACGGATTCGCTATCGCATTATAGAAAAGATTCGGGAGACCGAAGCCGAAGCCATTCTCGTAGAAACCCACCCGCTCGTGGCAGCGCATTTAATCGGCCCGGGAGGCAGCAATCTGCGGCAACTGGAGCATGAGATTGGGCGTTCCGTCTTCATCCGCGGCGTAGATGCCGTGGACATGAGTCGGCTGGAGTTTGTGGCGGTTGGGCGCCGAATCGACGTGGAACGACAAGCCTTGCCGGTTCACGAGGGAGATCGTCTCGAGGTGGAAGTGGCCGAGCGCCATGCGACCAACGCCAAAGATGGCATTGCGCGCGTGTCGGGCTATGTGATTGACATTGAGAGTGGCGGCGGGCATGTGGGACAAACGGTGACCGTGGAAATCGTTAGGGCATTGAGAACGTTTGCCACGGCCCGGATCGTGCATGATGTCTTGATGCAAGAGACCGTAGGTTTGGCCAGCGAAGGTGACTAACCAGGAGTCAGACGCTCTCAAAATCTGCGCGGTCCCGGCCCGCGATGTCCCTCGGGCGCTTTTAAGGCTGGCGGATCCGTCTGATGCCATGATAGACGCCTATCTCGCCCAAAGCCAGTCATTCGTTGCCAACTCTCACGGGTGCGCGGTTGGCGAAGTGGTGCTCGTCCCAACCCGTCCCCAAACGCTGGAAATTATGAACGTGGCAGTTGACCCGAACTATCAAAGGCGTGGGGTGGGACGCGCCCTTATCCTGCATGTCATTGCCTACGCCAGAACTCGCCCAGTGCAGACATTGGAACTCGGCACCGGCAACTCGAGTCTAGGGCCCCTGCGTCTATATCAGCAATGCGGCTTTCGCATTGTGGGCATCGAGAGAGACTTCTTTACGCGACACTATCCGGAACCCATTTGGGAAAATGGGTTCCGGATAGTGTCGCGACATGTTGCGTCTGCGCCTAGACTTAAGAGGGGCTCAGAGCCATGTCTAAACACCGCGAGGACCTAGCTCCTTCGCTGGAACCAGGCAGGGCGAGGAGATTCTTTAAGTCGACTGCATTTCAATAAAGTCATAGAGAGCGCCGTTGGTTTTTTGCTTGAACATTCGGGTTGTCTTGAATCCCGCGCGCTCGTAGACGGTGATGGCTCGCTGATTAAATGCTGCGACCTTTAACCTGAACTGCCGTGGATGGAATCGTCCAAGCGCAAAAGATAAACCGATCTGGAGAAATTGTTGGCCGAGACCCATCCCGGACTTGTCGGGGCGCAATCCCAGGCCGATGTCCGTGATGCCGTCGCTCGTCGCAAATTCGAAAAAACCGGTCAATTCGCCGTCGGGATCTGTGACCGAAAACTTTGTGTTTGGCGGCCAGGATTCGAAGTCCAGGAGTTTCTGGTAGTCTTCGGGATCGCGATCCAGGTCATAAAATCCATAGGGCTCGGGATAGTGCCAGTGTGCGATGAGGCGAGCGTCTGTTGCCATCATAGGCCGCACGGTATAAGCCATCAAAATCCTCCTCCTTCACTTTCAACCGGGGGCTCCCCGTGAGTGTACCAGAACGGAATGCCTGAACCGGATTGTCGACGTGTTGCCCGGTACTGGCTGAGAGTGGGCATTCATCCGATGGTCTGGAGCACCGACCCTGTCGCATGAACGGCCGGTCCCTTAAGGCTATTGCGGTGAGCTAACACTAGGTTTTTTACGACCACTGGCCCACCAAAACAAGCCGCCACCGATTACGCGAAGCAAGGTAGCCCAAAAAAAGGCTGCCATGATGGAGTCCCAGCGAATCAGGGCGACCGCTGACAGTGCACCCAGCCCTCCCATGAGACCGGTGGCGACGGTATTTAATCCGACGGCCATCGTGCGGAGATTATGGGGGACGACTTCCATTAACCGGACGTAAATGAGAAGGTTAAAACCGGCGCCAGCCAGCCCTCCCGTGACATTGGCGACAATGATTACGGATAGGGAGGGGTGCAGGAGATAGATGGCGGGGGTCAGACACATCAAAAGCGCTGCCCAGGGCAGCAATGCGGCGGTGGGTAGCCGGCCATTGAGCCTTCGCCAGATGGGTAGGGCCACTAACATGAAAATGGCGTTAGTGGCGGTGTAAAGCGCCATCCATCCGTTAGTGGCGTGGTCCACGCTGACCTGGTAGCGCAGTGCGGCCGGCCAGAGCATGAGCCACCCGAAATAAAAGAGAATGCTGGCCAGAATAAAGCGTCGCAATGAGATTCCGCGCCAGATAACGGGCAGAGCGCTCCGCCAGGTGGACTGCGGTAGGTCTAAGGGTGTGTCCAGCGGACGAAAGTGTCTATACACAGCGACTTCGGCCATTCCTACTAACGCACCTAAGATATAGAGAACAATATAACCATGCGTGCCCGGATTGTGGTCAATCGCCCAGCCGCCCAAAAGCACCGCGACAACCCCGATCCCGCTCATACTCCACTGGCGCCACATGACGGCCGTGCTGCGGGTCCGGGGTGAGAAAAGGGAGGTAGTCATCGATTGCCACGATAGCGTGGCCAGAGCGGCAGGTAAGTTGCTAAAGACAATGGCGAGCACGAGGTATAGTGCTGCCCGGTGCAAGCCTGGTGTCCAGTCGATGAACGCAAACAATATGATGCTGAGGCGCGCAATAAAGAAGAGAAAGATGGTGGTCTTGTGCAAGTTGCGGCGATGCACCAGCCAGGGACTTAACAGTGCAGCAAAACCCCCAGCCAGATAGGGAATAGCGGAGATAATGCCCAAATCAATATTGGGGGCCCCAAGCCTAATGGCATTGATGCCCAAAAACGGGTTCACTAATTGGCTGCCTGCACCCTTGAGGAGACCATTAACGGTATTGACGGTCACATTATGTTGTTCGTTTGGGTCGGGTGCCGTCGTTTCCGTGTCCACTTTTGATCGACCGATCTTTCTCTGATGGGTTTAGTAGAAATTTCGTCGAATGATCGCGAAATTCCTGCCGGCCGGTGGTAATTTCTTAACAGTGTCCCATGCCCCCCGGCCCATGGGACGCGGCGGCGCGGTCGCGAAGTAGGAGGGAAGACCATTCCATCCGACGGAGATGACGAACATGAGGACACGCGAGATTGCGAACGATACCAAAACGTCGGAACTAGACAACCAATGGGCCGTTGTGATGCATTTTCTGCCCCAGGGATGGCAGGATGCCGCATGGACGTACGGAGCCATTAGTCGCTTGCGGGCCATTCAGTCGGCTGAGGAGTTGTTGCGCCTAAGCCTGGGGGGCCCCGTTTCCCCGAACCTGGGAGGTTCCATGACAAGCGGAATCCCTTGGAACTCCATGAGTATCCGGCGTCGACAACCACGGGACGTTCGAGGTTTCCGTGCTTATTAACTCTGATCAAGTGTACGGGGGCAGGCCGTGGTACGTCCTTGTTGGCACCAAATCGCCTAATGCCGCACAAATCCAAGAGTTCTGTAGTAACGCAGCAGCCCATTTCGCCACTATAGTCCGATCAGTCACGACTCACAAAAAAAGTACACGAAACGGACTCGTTGCCTCACAAAAAAATGTATTCGAAAAGGGGTGCTGTGATAGCAGCCCGAATGGCGCGGCATCCAGTGCAGGGGTCCTCATTGATGCCGTTATCCCGAACGCCAAGCGGTTCTCCGGGATTTGGCCAGCCCATAGCGCCGGGCCCGCAAGCCCGCCCATGGGCCCACAGCTAAAACCGCGATGATCCGGTGCTGGGGCGTCCTCAATTTTCCCACAGGCAAGCACCTGCACCCGTTTTTGCCCGCGTCAGTCGGTGCTCAGACCACGGGAGAGTGGGAGTGGTATGCGCTGAACGGAGGTCGGTGCGCAATCCATCGCCACCCTCCGGGTCATTCACCGGTCCGGGGACTGGCACGACTTCTGGAATCAAGACCCCTGGTCCCAATTGGTGCCGTCGTCTCGACGCATTGCGGCGTGATCACAATTTTAAGGTGGACCCCTCGAGAATTGACGATTTGACATCATTCTGATGGTGTGATAACATTCGTTGGACTCGCGGTAGCGCAATATGAGGAGGACTCTCTTGTGTATGCAGTGATTGAGACTGGGGGAAGGCAATATCGTGTTGAGCCCGGTCAGGTTTTGCTTGTCGAAAAGCTGGCGGGAGAGCCGGGCGATGAACTAGCCTTCGATAATTTGCTCATGGTTGTGAAGGATGAAGGGATTCCCGAGGTGGGGGTGCCGTACATCCGTGGAGCCAAAGCGGTCGGCACGGTATTGTCCCAGGAACGGGGCAAGAAAATTTTAGTGTTTAAGTATAAGCCCAAGAGCAATTATCGTCGCCGTCAAGGCCATCGTCAGTCGCTCACTCGCGTCCGGATTGACCGTATCGAATCGGAGTGATCGAGATACAGCTCTGGCGTGACCAAGGTGCCAGGCCGTTACGGCTGCTGGTGCACGGCCATGCCGGACAAGGTCGATACGGGGAAGATATTGTCTGCGCCGCAGCGAGCGCTCTCACAGAGACCTTGCGGATTGGATTAACCGATGTGCTTCATGAGGCGCCGACCGGGGCCATTGGGCCAGGACACGCCGACATCACCTTTTATCAGCCGATGTCTGATCAAGTCCAAGCGGTCGTCGAGACGATCGTTCGGGGGTTTCAAGATTTACGGGATACGGCGCCGAAGGCCGTGGTCTATACCGAAGAACGTCTGCATTAGTCTGAAATTAGGGGGATCAGCACCATGCGGTTGCAACTGTTCGCGCACAAAAAAGGTGGGGGAAGTTCGCGCAATGGTCGCGATTCGAATCCCAAGTACCTCGGTGTGAAGCGTCACGACGGTCAAGTGGTGACGGCAGGCTCCATTATCATTCGCCAGCGCGGCACCAAAATTCATGCCGGACACAATGTCGGGGTGGGCCGCGATTATACTTTGTATGCCAAAGTGGCGGGCCGCGTGGAATTTCGGCAAAAGAGCCACAGCCGACGCGAAGTGAACATCGTGCCGGTGGAGGCCTAGCACTCGGTAGCCGTGAACGGATTTGTCGTGCGCTTGGCCATACTCTTGGCGCTAGGGGCGGTAGATTATGAACTCTCCCGTCCGTGGCGTCTTTTCGTGGTGTTGGCCACCGTAGTCTACCTATGGCAGTGGACGGCGTTTTCACATCGACGCGAGGCCATTCGGGTCATCCGCCAGCGGCGCCATCGTCTAGGGAACCAGTTGCAGCTAGCCCTGGGCTGGTTGCAATTGGGCAACACCGCGCGAGCTGAAGAAACGTTGAGTCTCGTGATGGAATCAGAGCGGGCGCAATCGCAGTGGTTTAGACATCTGCCGAGCCGTTGGACTTACCTATTTTTACGCTGGGATAGTGTGGCCGAAGAGCGCGGCATCGGTATTGCTTGGTTAGGCATTCCGACCTTGTCGCCCACCTACCGAATGGCGTGGATGCTCGAACGGCGATTGTCACAAGCTATGGACATGGTCAAGACGGCGGTGACCATCGAATTTTATGGGCATGGTTTTAGGATTTATATGGCAGATGTGGTTCCCGGGCACTTGCCGCCTGGGTGGCAAGCGGCGGATCCGGGCATCGAGTACTGGTGGAGACGTCCCGTCAGCGCTAATGCGCCGAATTCGTCGGCGCCGATGTAGGGGGGATTGATGTGTTTGTCGATGAAGCCAGTATTTTTGTTCAGGCAGGCAATGGGGGCAATGGCTCTGTAGCTTTCCGACGAGAGAAGTTTGTGCCCAACGGGGGTCCCGCGGGTGGTGACGGGGGCCGCGGTGGGGATGTTGTATTTGTAGTGGATTCGGGCCTCAATACCTTAACCGACTTTCGCCAACAGCGGCATTTTCGCGCTGAGCATGGATCCCCCGGTGGGACAAATCGCCGACATGGGCAAGATGGGGAAGACTTGGTGGTCAAAGTGCCCCCCGGCACTTTAGTTCTGAGCGAGAAAAATGAGGTCATTGCGGATCTGGTCCATCCCGGGGAGTCTGCGGTGATCGCCCAGGGTGGTCGGGGTGGAAAGGGCAATGTTCACTTTACGAGTTCCACCCACCGGGCCCCCAAAGTGGCCGAGCGAGGCCAGCCAGGCGAGTCGGCGTGGGTGGGGGTAGAGCTCAATTTGTTGGCCGACGTGGGATTAGTGGGATTTCCCAATGCCGGCAAGAGCACGCTCATAAGTGTGGTGTCGAAAGCCAGGCCAAAAATTGCCGATTACCCCTTTACCACGTTAGTTCCGCATTTAGGAGTGGTGACGGGCTATGGGAATCCTTTTGTCATTGCGGATGTGCCGGGCTTGGTTGAAGGAGCGCATGAGGGAGTGGGGTTGGGGGATGCCTTCTTGCGCCATTTAAAGCGCACCCGCTTATTGGTGCATCTCGTGGATTTGAATCCCGACAATGGCCACGATCCGGTTCGAGACTATCACGCGATTCGCGCGGAGTTGGAAAGCTTTTCTCGTGATTTGAAAGACAAGCCGACGATACTGGTGGGCACCAAATTGGATTTGCCTGGGGCCAGTTCAGCGTTGAAAGCGGTTCAGTCTCTACTACAGCAAAAAATGATAGGGATATCGGCAGTGACGGGTGAAGGTGTTCCGGAGCTTATGTGGGCGGCGCGTGGACAATTGGACGTCTTGCCCGTGCCTGAACCGGTGATGCGCGAGCAGTTGGAAAGACCGTCGGTTCGCGGATTTCGGGTGATGGTGGAATCAGACCGCCGGGTACGTCTGGTGGGTGACGTGGAGCATCGGGCGAGTGTGACGTTATGGGGAAGCCCGGACGCCGAACAGTATTTTTGTGAATACTTAAGGCGCCGCGGTGTGTTGCAAGCCTTAAGGCGAGCGGGGGTGGCCGATAATGCCGAGGTGTGGATTGGAGACGGGCTCCTTTACTTTCGGAACGACGATCTCACGGGCGAGGAACCAGACGAAGCGCAACCGACGATCCAGAAATAAAGGAATTGCTAAGGGGCGCGTCGAATGGGGGTGAAATGGTTAAAGCGCGTCGGGCCATAGGGCTTATGGGGGGTACGTTTAATCCGATCCATTATGGGCACCTAGTAGCGGCAGAAGCTGCTTTGGATGCATTTAATCTGGATCAGGTTATTTTCATTCCATCAGGTCAGCCGCCCCACAAATCAGGGATATTTGTGGCGGACGCTGAACATCGTTACCTCATGACGTTTTTAGCCATTGTGTCAAACCAACGATTTGAGATGTCTCGGGTAGAGATAGACCGAAGTGGGCCGTCATACACGAGTGATACGCTGTCTTATTTCGATCAGCTCGACGCGTCGGCCGCTTGGTACTTTATCACGGGCGCCGATGCCATTTTGGACATCGTCAGTTGGCATAATCCGGACAGTATTTTCCGGCACGCCCAGCTTATCGCGGCAAGCCGCCCCGGATACTCTTTGAACCGAATTCGCGCTCTGGAAAATCAGTTGGGGGTAAAATCCGGAGAACGGATCCACCCATTGGAAGTTCCGGCGTTGGCGATTTCATCGAGTCAGATCCGTGAGAGGCTTAAGGGTGGCTTGTCGATTAAGTATTTGGTGCCGGAAGCGGTGGAGCACTATATTGTGAAGAATGCCGTGTACGCGGCGCTTAAGGCATGAAGGAGACGCGAAACGTTTATACTGTTTTCGAGTGAGTGGGTTCCCAGCATCGCGGTGCTTTTCTATCCGAACCGAGTGGATGAGAGTGCGAACCGAGTGCCTGGGTCCCCGGCCAGGTGCCTTGAGGATGATACAGGGGGGAATCGTAAGTGGCTAAGACGTTGTATGTCGGAAATCTTCCGTGGTCCATGTCGGAAGATGAGTTGGCAGATGCCTTTGCATCGCATGCTCAGGTGGTGAGTGCCCGCATTATTACCGATCGCGAGACGGGCAGGTCGCGCGGATTTGGATTCGTTGAAGTGGAAGACCAGGACGTAGAGCAGGCTGTGGAGGCAATGAATGGCACCCAATTGGGCGGGCGCGACATTATTGTCAATGAAGCACGACCCCGCCAAAGCAAATATTAAGAGCTCGCACAGCGGCAAGTCCTCGGCCTGGGCCGGGGACTTTGGGCATCAGGCGTTGTCATCCGAGTCACTTCCCGGTAAGATGGCGGCAGGAAGTCTGAAGGGGGAGTGCCGTTGTCCGTCGAGGAGCGTTTCCGGCGTTTAAGCCAGCATCGGCGGGATCATATTGCGCGCGTGATGGTGGCTGTGGAAGGGCTGGCTCGCGCTCACAGCATGGATGTTGAATCGGCACGGCTTGCAGCCTTTGGACACGATCTAGCTCGCGAGATGTCGCGGCCCGATTTGAGAGACGAAGCAATCCGCCTGGGTCTAACGGTTGGGGCAGAAGAAGAGCACGAGCCGATTTTGTTGCACGGGCCCATTGCGGCCCGGTGGCTGCAGTGCGCCCGCAGGGGAAATCCATCAGTTTGGCAAGCGATTGAGTTTCATACGACAGGTGCTCCCGCACTTGATGATCTGGGGAAGGCGCTCTTCATTGCTGATGGGGTAGAGCCAGGGCGCCAGTACGACGCCCGAGAGGCTCTGTGGCAGTTAGCCCTTTCGGATCTTACTCAAGGCTATTGTGCCGTGCTTGAGCATACCAAGGCCTATTTAGTGCATCGTGGACTGACGCCGCATCCCAGAATGCTGGTGGCGATTGAAAACTGTTAAATTCGATGGGTAAGGGGGTTTTTCCACGGATCAGACATTAATCAGTGCATTATTAGCATCCGATGTCGCCGAAAGCAAAAAAGGCGAGCGGGTGGTCATTCTGGACATGAGAGCGGTCACCTTGATTGCCGACTATTTTGTCATTGTGACGGCCTTGAACCTCATTCATGCCGAAAGCATCGCGGATGCCGTGGAGTCTACCCTGAGGGCCCAAGGGATGGAACGCTTGAACCGGTCGGCGGGTTCCCGTGGCCATTGGGTTCTGCTGGATTATGGTGGGGTCGTGGTGCATATCTTCACGGAAGAGGAGCGCCAATATTACAACTTGGAGCGGCTCTGGGGCGATGCCATAGTGGTTCGCCCGGATACGGTGTCGGTTCCTCCGTCCGGATAACAGGGTGTTGCCAAAGTCGAATCACGCGAAGTGTTAAGAACAAGCAAAACGCTCCGCCCGGTGGCGAAGCGTTTTCGTTTTGGTGGGGTTGCAGGGAAGCTAAGATTCTGATTGATTGGGGCCTGGGTTCAGGGTTTCGGATTGTAGACCCTCCGGAAAAATTAGAGATTGCAGGGCTTCAATAATGTGTTCCGGTTCGGTGACGGGTTGGGCGCAGGCGGTTCCCCGACAAATATAAAGAGCCGGCAGTGGGATTTCTGGAAGTCCAGAGGCTTCAAATTCGGGTGTGCCCACCGGCCAGGAGCGGATGCCGCGACGTCGGTCAAAAACGCCGAACATAGCCCGCCTGAGATCGGATCCGGATCGAGACGGGGAATCGATAATCGTGGCCGTTAATTCCGGTGCCTCCAGCATGTCGGTGGCTAAGGCCCAGGACGCCCCAAACACGCCTTGTTCCTTAGCAAATCCAGCCAGGGCGGCCAGGATCACCTGTCCCTTTTCCACTTCGTCCCGGTCGTTTTCAATGGTGCCTAGCCGCACCCACAACCGTGCCATGGTGGCGTTTTCTTTAAGGGGCTGCTGACGATGCTTTAATCGTCCTTGGGTATCTTCGGCCGGTCGGTCGACCTGATCCCAGTAAACCCGTCCACTAAAGAGGTGTGCGTCCGCCCACTCCAAAAGCGTGTGGCTGCGTTCCAAAAACAAGGGATCGCCGGTGTACTCATACCCGTCGAGAAGAGCGTGTCCAAAATAGGCGACATCGACCAAGAGCCCGGGTAGGCTCGGATGCTCATTGACGTCAACGTGATACAGTCCCTGATGGTCGTCCCACATTCTGTCCCACAAAGCCTCGAGGGCGGTGAGCGCCATGGGACCGTATTGATTCGGATTAATGAGACTGGCCGCCAAAAGCTGGCTTTGAATCATCAGGGCATTGGCATGGGTGTAAATCGTTGCGTCCACAAAAGGGTCCTTGCGCTTGGTGCGTTCCTCTTCAGGCAGGCGATAGTACTCTTCGTCGGCGTCTTGCGAGCCTCCCCACAGGCCATCGTTGCCCATCAGGGTGCTGTTGGCCCAATTGAGCAGGTGGTCCGCAATTTGTCGATAGGTTTCGTCTCCGAGGGTTTGAAAGGCTCTGAGGTACAAGTGCGCCAAATCGGCATTGTCCTCCAGCATTTTTTCAAAGTGGGGAATCGTCCACTCCCGTGTGGTGGAATAGCGGAAGAAGCCGCCCGCTACTTGGTCGTAGACATTCGAGCCGGCCATGGCGTCCAGAGTGCGGACAGTCATGCCTGCAAGCGATCCGTCGCCAGTGGCGGTGAAGTGCGAGAGCAGTAATTCCCAGACTTCAGGCTGGGGAAACTTTGGCATAACACCGAGCCCGCCATAAGCTCGGTCAAACTGTTCGCGAATGGCTTCAATTATTTCGTCCAAGACTGCCTGGTCGGGTGAAGAGGTATCTGACAGAGTCGGCATGGTGGGTTCGGTGAGCTGATCCGTCGCGGTGTCCTTATTATTGCGCCAGTATTCATCGACTTGATCCAAAAGCTCATTCATCTGGTCGGGCGGAATGTAGGTGCTACCCGTAATAATTTCTCCTGCGGGGGTTAGAATGGCGGTGGTAGGCCATCCTCCCATGTTGTAGCGGCTATTAATATCGGGACGTTGGTCATTATCTACACGGACTGGCAGGAGAGAGTCATTGATGCGTTGAATAATTCGGGGATCAGAGTAGGTGGTCTCGTCCATGACATGGCACCAATGGCACCAGACCGCTGAAATGGCTAACAAGATAGGTTTATTCTGTTTGTGAGCTTCGTCAAAAACATCCTGTCCCCAGGAGCGCCACTGAATTTCGTGGGCCCGGTTGGGCCGGGGACTAAAGCGGAAGAGAGGTTCGAGCATGCCAGTCATCCTTTCTAAGTCGGCTCTAAGGTACCATCATACCAATCTTTGCACCGATTGCCAGCCTCTATCCATCGCGTGGCCATGACAGGCGAGCGGTTTTTGGTAGGAACCGGCTTTAGTTCTGCCATCGGCCAGGCCTTGGTGACCATGCTCCCCCCGGATTGGAATGTCTTGGCCCTGGGGCGCACACCGGTCCGGGGGTCTTCCGTTGACTATCATCCTGTGGACTTTCGACAGCCGGCCGAACGCTGGCTTCCCGAAGTAAGTCAACGTCTTAGCCATCTGGCCCGGCCTGTGGATGGTGTGGTCTACATGGCGGGTGTGACGTACAGCGATGCGGTGGAAAGCACCACGGTTGGTGAGTGGCAGGACACGTTGGCGGTTAACCTCACAGCGGCTTTTCATCTCGGTCAAGTGCTCTCGCCCTATTTGCACCGGGACTCTTCGGTCGTACTCCTCGGCAGCGTCGACGCATGGCACGCCAGTCAAGTTGGGCCGGCCGCGGCTTATGGGGCTTCCAAGGCGGGACTTGTGGGTTTGGTGCGCCACTTTGCTGCGGAATGGGGGGAACGCGGTGTTCGCGTGAACGGCGTGAGTCCTGGCGCACTGCATAGCGGGAATGGACCGGCGGATCTAACCGTGGAATTATCCGTTGCCCAACGCATTGCGCTGGGAAGACTGGGCGAGCCCGTCGAGGTGGCTCGGGTGTTGGTTTTTCTTTTGTCAGAAGCGGCCTCCTATATTACGGGGGCGTGGATTCCTGTCGATGGGGGTCTTAACCTCACCTACTAAAAAAGATGTCTCCTGGGATGTGGAGTGATCTTCGCCTGGCTGATGCCACTCCTCGCGTAACAGGCCATAAAGGGCGTGATCCACATAGTGATCGTGAATCCATTCCGCTTGGCGTACCGTGCGCTCATGAATGAAACCGAGTCGTTCGGGAATGGCCCGACTTTTTATGTTGCCCAGTGCGGCGCGGATTTCCACCCGATTCAGATCGTATTCATAGAAAACGAAATCAAGGGCGCCTTTGACGGATCGGGTCATGATGCCTTGGCCTTGGTGACGCCGTGAAAGCCAGTAGCCCATGGCCGTAAAGCGATTGCTCCAGTCGATGCCGTGCAAGCCGATGCATCCGACGAGGCTTCCCCGATGCCATATTCCCGCCTGAAAGCCCCGGTTATCCGCCCACTGTTTGAGTCCCGCCGCAATAAACGTCGCGGTAACATCAGGCGATTGGGCGGCATCGACCCAGGGCAGCCACTCGCGCAAGTAGTCGCGAGACGTATCGGTAATCGCATACAAAGCCTCTGTGTCTTTCAGGGTCAATAAGGCTAAAGAAATGTCGTCATCGACCGGATACCGGAACATTTCATCCCTCCTGCCCCATTATACTGAACCTCGTGGGTGGCCCATTCATTACAAGAACCAAATGCGGCTCATCCCGACCAGCGTTTCTTGACGCGCCGGTCCGGTGCGCGCGTTGGCGTGGGGCGCATTATCCCCTCGCCCATCACCCGGCGGCCTGCCGCCTCCCCGGGCTATCGTCAGATAGTTGGGAGGAGCCGGCGTTTCCTCCGCCACACCCTCTAAATCCGGGCAATCCTCTGGACGACTTGCATGGCTCAACGGCATAGTCTGTACTCCCTTCGCGATTGATGGCTTATGGCTAGTATGGATGTCATCCACTCAATAATCTTCAGACTTTCGATGTATCCCGGAGTAGCTCATCCGACGTATATCGATTATCAATGTTGATTATATATTACACATTTATGATGTGAAAGTATTAAAACGCAATAAATTAATAAATAATGAATGGCAATAGCGAGAAGAAATCCTCTGAGCCCGTCGCGTACCGGTTCGCTTATATCAAAAATCCGACTGGATGAGCCCGGAGGACGTATAGTAGCGTGATGGCAAGCAATAGACCGCGTACGTCAAGCGAGGGTTGGCCGGGCTGATAAGCGAAGGGGGGGCGCGATGACAATGCTGTCAGGTTAAGCAAAACGCGACGTAAGAGATGACTTGTGGTGTGGTGCGATCGCTCGCGAACTGGGAGGGGTGGAATCCCGCGCTAAGGATTCCCGAAATTCTCATAGGGCCAACGTCGGTCTCACCCCAAGAATATTTTTCGTCGTAGGGCGCGTGCTCAA
>JAJZXX010000090.1 GCA_021806205.1 Bacillota bacterium
CGCGAGCCAGTTGACACGGTCAGCCAGCCACCGGACGGCCAGACTCAAGCCGCTATTCGGAAATGTATTAGGATCTTGCGCCAGCTCGACCTCGCCGGCGGTCCGTGTTTTCATACCCATACGGGATTCGTTCGACATCGCCAGGGAAAGTCCTTTGCGTGACACTTCTGACTTTACTAGCGAAAATCGCTGAGGGGCCAATGTTTACTTGCGGAGACTGAGCCGCGTGATGGCACGTCGTTTCACTGCGTGTGGTGTCGGATGTGCTGGGCGTCGTCGGCTGGGTGATGCTAACCGCGTGGTGGAGGGCCGGGCCCATCCCTGCACCTCCAGAAGGTTATAGACCGACTTCCCATACGATCCGGTGGACTCCAAGGAGACGCGCGCAATCGCCTCTTCGACCAGCCATGCCCGCAGGGCGTGTAAATCGGCCGTCAACGTCCGAAACGTTCGGGTTTCCTACTGACCGGCGTCAGTTGGTCAGGGTCTTGATGACGAACTGTCACCGCCGCCGTGCCCTTATGAATACATACATCCCCGGATAACTTCGGGAGCCCCCGCGCAGCTGAGTATCACTTAGGCTAAATTAGAGCCGAAATGGACGATGTCGGTTGTGACACTGCTTGAATGGCAGGATCATTTTAGAACGGAAGATGCGTGCCAGAAATATCTATTCCAGCAGCGGTGGCCGAAGGGATTTGTTTGTCCCCAGTGCCAATGTACGAGTTACTGGACGGGTCAGCGGTCCGACCGGACTACCCCTTTGTACGAGTGCGCTGGCTGTGGCCATCAGGCGTCCCTCACGGCCGAGACACTCTTCCATCGCACCAAAGTCGCCCTGCAGGTGTGCTTTTTTAGCCACTTTTCTGGTTGCCGGCGACAAAGGGGATCCGCATTGGTGCTGAGTCGCGAACTCGGTCTGCGTTACGGTACGGCACCGCTTCTCCACCATAACATTCAACAAGCCATCAAGGCCCGCAATGCCCACTACCAATTGGGGAGCCTGGTCGAATTGGGTGACACCTATTTTGGCGAGGTGAGTCACGGTGAGGGAAAACGGGGCCAGGGCACGAACCAAGATCCCATGATCGTAGACGTGAGCTTCAATAGCCCAGGGCACCCCCGCCATATTTTCATGGACGCGGTGCTGAATTTGAAGAAAGACACGGTACTCGAAGTCCTTCCTCAATCAGCGAATCGAATCCCAAGGTGTGTGGCATAGCGATGGGGCAGCCGGTGCCCGAGCCCACGGGATCCCTTTCTACGCGTCTCGTCGTTCGTGGGCCCGGGAACCCGAAGTCTGTTCCGCGTGCGTGGTGACCACCAAACCATCAACAATACGAAATGTCCAAGACGTTCCGGGTCAAACTGTTTCGCGGATGCGTGATCCCACAGAAGGGTCTACCGTCGCGAGACGCAGCGCAGAGGCAGACTTCGGCGCCAAACCCAAATTTTCATTTTCATGCAGCGAAAGCGGCATAGGAAACTGTCTGGTTAATACCGTGTCACCCGTTACCTTATGCCGCTCCATGCGAGCGATTGACATCCTAACATTCATATTGTTGCCAAGACATTGCGAAGGCTGTGTAAGGGAGCAATGCGGGCAAGACATCTGTCGGCTGACCAGGACATTTCGGCGGAAGGTTGCAAACGTACGGGGCTGGGCTATGCGGTCACACGCACCACCCGGCCCTTAGACTAAACCTATTAGACGGGCCGAAAGCCCTTACGTTGTTCCCACCCGGTCCGGAATAACGGTAGGAAGTTTTGCGGTTGATATGGATGCCTGGTAATTTCGTCGATGTTCAGATCTGCACCCAACCCGGGCGCATCCGGTGGGTTCGTATACCCATCCTTTTGCGTAAGATGAAACGTCAGCAGTTGGCCCTCCCACTCCGCATTGAATTCGTCGAAAAACTCATGAAGATAAAAATTGGCGCTGGCCGCGTTCAGGTGGGCGCACACCAACGAGCAAATAGGTCCCTGAGCACTGTGAGGCGCAATCACGGCGTTATGGGCGTGTGCCATACCCATCACGTCTCGGGCCGCCGTGAGCCCCATGTGCTGCGGCTCTAGCTGCACGATACTGACTCCGTCATGGGACAACAACTCCGAAAATTGCTCTCGCGAATAGTAGTCTTCACCGCAAGCGATCGGTACGGGAGAGCGTCTGGCCACCTCGACCATGGAGGCAATACGATAGGGTGGCACGGCGGCTTCAAACCAAGAGGGTACATATGGCGCAATGGCCTCCGCGAATTGCAAGGCGGTAGCCACCGAAAATCGATTGTGCCCTTCTATGAGAATATCCACGTCAGACCCAACGGTCTCACGAACAGCGGCAACAATGTCGACAGCTAGACGAAAGTCCGGGCGATCAACGACCCGCCACGCTGATCCAAAGGGATCGAACTTCAACGCAGTATAGCCTTTGTTGATGACCTCCTTGGCTTGGTCAGCGAATGCTTCAGGAGTGCGTCCTGCTTCGGATTGATACCAGCCATTTGCATAGACGCGCAATTTCTCCTGCACTCGTCCCCCTAAGAGTTCGTATAGGGGCACCCCCAATGCCTTGCCCTTAATGTCCCAACAGGCTGTCTCGATGGCGCTTAACGCCGCGCCTTGAATTTGCCCACCATCAGAAAAGAAATCGCGAAACAGCAACAAGCTCAATCGGTTAGTATCGAAGGGATTCATTCCTTTGACCAGTTGAAACATCTCGTGAATAGCTGTCTCCGTTGTATGGCCAAACCCATTTACCGTTCCCTCTCCAATACCAGTGATTCCTTCATCCGTATGTACCCGACAAAATAACCAGTTCTTCCACTCGTTCCCGGCAATATACGTCTCAACTTCGGTAATCTTCATGACGCGCTCTCTCCTCACTGCTTATAAATTGGGGCGTTAGCCCAACGCGGTCCGATGTGGTCGGCGTAACGATCCAAATAGGGACACTCCGGCACGCCAACATATGCCGCATCTTCGGCGTTTCGCCATGACCATAGATTCATTATAATCAATCACTCCTCACTTTAGGATTACAAGCCTTGAACGGCAACCGTCTTGGTCTCCGTGTAGAAATCCACGGCTACTGACCCCTGCTCACGCGAATGCGAACTCGACGGCTTTACGCCGCCGAACCTGATATTCTACCCCGACCGTCTCTTGATTCACCCGCGTCATACCCACCTCCAGCGTCTCCCCAACGTGCATCGCGGTACTTAGACTTTGGGTGGACACCGACGCACTCAACCCATAGCGGGCACCGTTAGCGATATGAATCGCCTCGTCAATCGTGGGCACGGGGATTACCTCTACGACCGGGCCAAAGATCTCTTCTTGCGCAATCGTAGCGTCAGGTGCCGCTACGTCAAACACCGTTCGAAACCCGGGCGTCTCACACTGAAATCACATTAATCAATACGGAGAAATGGGGTTCCCCGCTTGACCTGACAGCATTGCCCCAAAGCCCCTGAGGCCACTCAGATGCAAGACCACATAATAGGTTACGTTCAGACGCTATCAAACTTTCAATCTTTCTTGGTAACATCACCAGATGGAATATGGCCAGTTCAAGTTCCCAGGACAATGATGTGTTGGTCATCAACCATATTCCCCGACCGTAGCGGATGGAACTGCCAAACCTCCCAAGATCCTCGCGTGTCCCAGTGGCCTTAGAAAATGCTCATGGTCCAATTCTCGCGCCGCCCTCCTTTCACTAAGCCATGGATCTTTTCGTAGACTCGTTCCGCCGTTCTGCCCCTCATCATTCCACACCGTATCGTCACCCTTTTTCAATCAAGTCGACGATCATTCTCGAACGATTGGAATCGTGAGTTTGTTATCGCAATAGTCTTGACAACTCATGCCTATGGTGAGACAACCAAGAAAAGGAAGGTGACCCCCTTGAATTTCGCGCATCTCATTGATGGCATTGCCAAGGCCACGCCGGACCGTACCGCCCTTTTAATAGTAGACTCTGGCCAACGGGAACAACGCATCAGCTACGGCCAACTGGTGTCTCAGGTTAACCGCCTAGGCGGATGTCTGCAACAGTTAGGCCTAGGGCACGGAGACCGAGTTTTTGTCATGATGGATAAAAGTCAATGGCCCTATCTCACCTACTTGGCGTTGCTAAAAATTGGGGCGGTCATTATTCCTGCTTCCAACCTCTTACGCCCGGATGACATTATGTATCGGGTCACCCGTGGTGAAGCCCGGGCCATTATCACCGATGAGGATTTAATCCCGGCCATTCAAGCGATACAACCCCAAATCCCCCAGGTTCGCCACTTTCTGGCGACAACCTCCGGCGTGAGGTCACCCTGGTTATCGTTACCCGATCTTATGGCTCGCCGTAGCAACACCCCCATCACGTCCCCCGTCACGCCAGATGATATCGCCTTTATATCATTTACCAGTGGCACCACGGGCGGGCCAAAAGGAGTCATCCACACGTATCGATGGCCCTTCGAGCACCTCAAAGTCGCAGCCACGCTGTGGTTTGACGCCAAGCCCGACGACATTGCCTGGGCCACGGCTAGTCCCGGATGGGCTAAATGGGTGTGGAGTCCCTTTGTGTCGGTTCTGGGAAACGGTGCGACCGGCTTTGTTTATCAGGGCCGTTTTGACGCGCCAACCTATCTCACCTTAATGGAAAAGTACCAAGTCTCGCTCCTCTGCGCGACCCCTACGGAATACCGGCTTATGGCCAAGGCGGACCGGTTGGATCAATATCACCTGAACTTGCGATCGGCCACGTCAGCAGGCGAACCACTCAATCGCGAAGTGATCGATACGTTTATCCGCCAGTTTGGTGTCACCGTACGGGATGGCTACGGCCAGACGGAAAATACGCTGTTAGTCGGCACCACGCCTGACATGGCAGTGCGCCCCGGATCCATGGGCAAACCGTTTCCTGGGCTTTCGGTCGCCATTGTCGATGACCAGGGAGAGAAATTGCCTGTAGGCGCTACGGGGCATATCGCCGTTCACCGGAGCCATCCGGCATTGTTCCGAGAATATCTCAACGAACCCGAACGCACCCAGGCTCAGTTCCGCAATGATTGGTATGTCACCGGTGACCAAGGCCGTATGGATGCTGACGGGTATATTTGGTTTGAAGGGCGCAGCGATGACATTATTATCTCCTCCGGCTACACCATTGGACCCTTCGAGGTGGAAGACGCCTTAGTCAAGCACCCTAAAGTTGCCGAATGTGCCGTCGTGGCCAGTCCGGACCCTGATCGGGGACATATCGTCAAGGCCTTCGTTGTATTGCGAAACCCTGCGGATGCCCATATTCCGGACCTTGTCAAACAACTCCAGGATCACGTGAAAACCATAACCGCTCCCTACAAGTATCCACGGGCCATCGAATTTGTCACATCGCTTCCCAAGACCATCAGCGGCAAAATCCGTCGCATCGAATTACGCCAACAAGAAGCGGAAAGGCGCGATTAGGCCTTGGCATGAGACACATCGGGGCGCTTGCCAAATTGCCAGGTTAAAAAGCCCGCAAAAGCCAAGACGAGACCTAACGCACCCCAACCAACACTGAAGCGATGGGTCGCATCGATCAAAGCGCCAAATAGGGGTGGGAAAACGGCCGCACCTAAAAATGCCGCGGTTCCCACGCCGCTCATGGCTAATCCCGAATGATGAGTCGGCACCGATTCGCCCGCCCAGGCAATAGTCAGTGCGTTCCAGCCCACCGCACCCATACCGAACACAAACCATAAGGGAATTAAAATCCAAATCGAGACGGCACCAGGCAGCATCGCCACGAATGCGGCCATCAGGGCAGCGGTGATGGCGCAACCCACAATGACCGGAGGCCGCCGTCCTCCCAGGCGATCACTCACCACACCCGTCATCACTCGGCTCACGCCCCCACCCAGTTGCGCGGCTGCTAACACCATCCCACCTGCGACCAATCCCAGGTGGTGAACCCGGTGAAGATCCGTCAAGCTAAATCCGAGTAAGACGTATTGGCCCGAGACCATCAGGGAAGCCACCAAAGCTGGGCGCCACAGCCGGCTTATGATCGTCCGATTCAAGCGAGGCGAAGCTTTCTTCGGCGGATTTAGTCGGTGGGTTGGCATAACAGCACTAAAAATCCATCCCAAAAAGAGGAGCTCGGCGGCAAAGATCAAAAACAGCGGCCTTAAGCCCTCGGTCGCGATGCGGGGTAAAAGGCTTGCGGCCAAGAGAGCCCCAAGAGGCACCCCGGTTTGGCGGATACCCATGACCGTCCCACGGGGGCAACCACGAAATGCTGTAAAAACCGCTTTGGTGCCGGACGCTGGTACAATGGCTAATGCAGCCCCGAGCCCAAACAATAAGACGAGCAACGCGTAAAAGCCTGACGCGACCAGAAAGATCAAAGAGAGCGCCGACATCACCATAGACCCCCAAAACAGCAGTCGGCGTGGTCCGATGCGATCGGCCATACCGCCCATCACCACCATCGACGCCATGACACCTAGCGACAGCGCGGTGGTGACTAGTCCCATCTGAGCCAGCGTCAAGTGATAGAGCGCAGCAAAAAAGACCCCCATCACCACGATACCCTGTTGAACAAATGACATCCCAGTTTGAGACACCGTCGCGATCGTCAAAAAAGCCACGGGTCCCACGCGCGCTGGGAAACTTTCGGTATCAAGTAGACGCATGATGCACTCACCTATAGTGAGCGTTCGACACGGCGACGCGAAATCCCCCCATAATTACCAAAATCGGGCGTAATCCCTGGCGTTCACGCCTGGGGATAGAAGCCCGTGGGCCCGTGAGGGCCAAAATCTTGAAGAGTAACGGCTTTTGAGCTAAACGATTCTTGCAAGCGGATTCCTTCGGCGAAGTCCATTGCCCTTTGGGGAATCGGAGGGGGAGTCACTTCTACAGACGGGCTTGCGAGCACGAAGAAGCCGCGAGAGTCTTGCGTCGCAAGAACGCCCGAGAGGGTCGGAGCGGTTCGTCTACGACCGGGAGAGTAAGCATTCGATGCCGAAGAATGTTGTGTGAGGCCCAGGATGGTGTAGGCGTAGTCCATGCCCTTTGGGGGCGACCCGAGAGCCTGGGAGAGCCAACAGGAGACCGGAACCCCCCGGACCATGGTCCGGGGGGAGGCTCAAAAAACTCAATCTTACCTGGTACATATAATGGAGTTTCGGACTTAGGCACCCGCTCAGTGGGTGCCTATTTGGTGTGCTCAGCGGTACCTAAACAAGAACCCGAAATTTTTATTATTACCCCGCAACGACGGTTCTTCGGGTGAGCTACAAACCTGCCGTCAACATACCAAAGGATGTTTGACACGAGGATTGCCAACAGGTCCCGGTGCGAGTGTCGAGAATGACCACTATGGGAATAGCCTATTTTTTTGCAGTTGTGCGATAATCTTGTGACTTCGTTCCAATACCCTTTGACGTGCCGCGAGCAAGGCTTCACGGGGCTTTTGATCCCGAGTAGCATCGATACCGGCCCACCACGCACGACGTAACGCTGTACCCACGTTGACCTTGGCAATGCCCGCCTGAATCAGGTCTGAAAATAGGTCGGCCGGCATCCCGCTGCCCCCGTGCAATACTAATGGGGCTCGAGTCGCTTCAGCAATCTCCCGTACCCGTTCGACGTGAACATCCTCTTTGGCCCTGTAGTGCCCATGCTTGCTCCCTACTGCCACCGCCAGCGCATCCACGCCCGCCCTGGACCAATAGGTTGTGGCTTCCTCGACACTGGTCAGATGCTCCCATTGGGCAGGTTCCCCATCACGAGCCACATGGCCAACCTCGCCTTCCACGAACACTCCGTATGACTGGGCGTATGCAACGACCTCACGCGTTGCCGCCAAGTTGTCCCCAAGCGGCAGTGCCGATCCATCGTACATCACCGCGTCAAAACCGAGATCGATCGCACGACGAATAGACTCCGGATTTTTTGCGTGGTCAAGGAGTAGCGCTATCGGCACGTGAGCCTGATTAATCAATTCCAAGAGCGTCTTGGTTAAGAACTCCCAACCCCAGATCTCTAGAGTCTCTACCGTAACCTGTAGAATGAATCCTGATTTTGCCGATTCCGCTGCCATAATCACGCCCATAGCCGTATCGATCGAATCAATATTGAGCGCAGCCACCGCCTCACCCCGAGCTTGAGCCGAAGTTACCAAATTTTTGGCGCTTCCTCTCATTGCTGGCGCACCTCTTTTCTTAGCTGTTGCACCCTATCGGGGTCGAACGTAGCCACCCCGAGTGTCTCTACACTTGCGCTAGCCGCCGCCACTGCAAATGGTAATGCCTCGTCAAGCAGGTCCCCCTTCGCCAGTCGTGCTACCAGGGTGCCCAAGAATGTGTCCCCCGCGCCCACTGGATTAATTACGTGCACCTTAGGTGCCAGCCAAGTAGTCACCTGGCCGTCAGGCCGATGCCAGCTCACGCCATCACGACCCCGAGTAATGACCATTTGTGTCTTTACCGGTCTGCCTTGCCACCCCAGTGCCTCATACTCGTCCTGATTTGGTGTGGCGATGGTAGGTTCTTGAGCCAATGCCAATTTGAGGGCAATCCCGGACGCGTCGACGACAATGCCAGCAACCCTCTCCCGCAATGCGGCAACCCATTTTGCATACGTATCGAGGTTGAGTCCTTGCGGTAAACTGCCCGAAATCGTCACCCAGTCATCGGGTAAGACATTGGCCACAAGTTTTTTTAGCAGTTGATGCGCAACCTCAGGGTTTACCACCGGTCCCGGCGGACGAAGTTCCGTCACCGTCCCGGTGTCCGACACCAAAGTCAAACACACCCGCGAGTCTCCCGAGACAGGAACTGACAGCACCGAAAGACCCAGATTCCGAGCCCTTTGGTCGAGTTCAAATCCTACGAAACCACCTAACAAGGTGACCACCGCGACAGAGGATCCCAACTGTTGCGCAACCCGGGCCACGTTGTTTCCCTTGCCGCCCAATTGGGCATCCATACCGCGGGCGACGTTTATCGTATCGAGGGTCAACTCTGGTCCGAGATGGTAGGTGACGTCAAGCGCCGGATTTAGGCTCACGCACCAGATCATGGGAGCCCTCCCTGGTGTGATGCCACCGCTATTGCCCCATACAGTCCCGCCTGATCGGAATAGCGGGCGGGAACCAACTCCGGCGGAAAAGGTAAATGATCGGCCCATTCGGACGAAAATATAGGGGCAAACCATTCGAATCGCTGGGCAATACCGCCTCCAACCGCAACGCGCTCGACATCATATGCTAGGAGAACATGACCCACTCGGCGCGCAATTTCTTGAAATGTCTCCAGAAGATATGCGTTAACCCTCTCGTCTTCAAGATGGTCAAATAAGGTGCCGAGGTTCTGGTATGGCGAAAATTCGCGTTGCACAGTGCGGTCGAGCCCACCACCTCCATAGGATTCTTCAAATGGCGCCTTGCCATGACGAAATCCTTCTTCCTGACGTCGCCACAAATAAGCAATCTCACCCGCTGCCCCATGGGCACCCGCATATATTTGACCGTTGATGATGAAGGACATGGCCATGCCCGTTCCTAGGTTTAAATAACCGGCGCAACGAGAGCCCTGTAAGGAACCCCACGTAAACTCAGCAAAGCAGGCGGCACGGACGTCGTTCTCGATCACTACCGGAATGTTTGGGAAAGCCAGATGAAACTGACCTGGAAGCTTTATCTCCTGCCAGCCCGGAATATTGGGGGCCAAATCAACGCGGTCTGGATGAGTAATGCCCATTGTTGACACCCCGATAACTTGAACCGCACGATCCCGGGCAAGTTCTTGTCCCACCCGTAGCGACGCCTCAATCAGGGCTGTTACATCCCTGTAACCGGCTACCCTAAGCCGATGGGTCTGAGTCAACAACCCATTGGCTTCAGCGATGCCGATGTCAACTTTGGTGCCTCCGAAGTCAAACCCCAAAATCTGCGCCACTAAGCCTTGACCTTCCAAAGTTCCGCTTCTTCATTGGACAAACCTTTCTTCAAGCCAGGCCAATGGGCCAGCTCGGGCCCGCCCTGCACGTTAACAGCCACATAGTCCACTTGAGACCAATCGAGCAGACGAAATAATTCCTTTCTGCCGAGTTTGCTAGAATCCCATGCGGTGATCACCTCGTCCGCGATAGCGCGAAAAGTTTGGCACATTGCTGCCTCCTCTTCCCGGGCGGTCGTAAATCCAAAAGCGCTGTCAACCCCCTCAACACCAAGGATAGCCATGTCCAAATGTAAATCGCTTAGTGTACTCAAGGCTACCTTGCCAGTTGACTCGAAGTGGGGAAGTTGCACCACACCACCAACTACGACGACGTCCATCGATTGCAGCGCCAATTCGTACGCAATATTAATGGCATTAGTTACAACCCTCACCGACTTTCTTCTTTTGGCAATTGCCCGAGCTACCAACGCCGTGGTGGTGCCACCATTCAATCCAATGGTAATCCGTTCAGGGATATAATCCGCTAACAACAATGCGATCGCTTGCTTCGCTTGGTAGTTGGATATTTGCCGGGCCTCAAACTGGCTTCCCAAATCCTCTCGAGCTAAACTAACCGAACCGTGATAACGAACCAGAGCAATCCCAGATTGCTCTACACGTAGCAAATCCCGTCGCACCGTAGCCGTCGAACAATCAAAATGATGGGCCAAGGCGGCCACCGACATGCCTCCCTGCCGGTCCAAAAGCGCAACCATCTTTTCTTGACGCTCTCCGCCAGTCTTTTCGGTTAATTCCATGTCATCGGGCCCCATAACTCAAGTCCACAACCGGGGTGAGATTTTTTGGCGCATCCGGATCCCGCCCCGCCCCTAACGCCCAGTAGAAACCGAACCATTGTAGGGGAATCACCGCAAGTGGCCCACACCAAAGATCATCGACATCATCAGGCAAATGAATGGCCTCTCCAGGCAGCGACTCTGTACCAAACCAGCGAGGCTGTGCTACCGTCAAAAGGCGCTGCGTGCGCTGGGCCAAGTCGTAAAGGACCTGACGCTCGTGTACGTTATACTGGGGCTGACCCAAAATCACAACCAAGTCGTCCTCCGTTAGGGACCCCCAAGGACCATGGCGAAACTCCAGCGGTCCGTATGTTGCCACGGTTTGGTTGGACATTTCCAAGCTCTTTAAAGCACCTTCTAGTGCAATACCGTAACGGATACCCGCTCCTAAGATATAGAGGCGGCGCGGCAAAGCGCGTGTCACCTGATAAATGGCATCATGAGCACGCTTCACAAAATCTGGAGCGGCACTGACCAACGCGTTCAATTCTGAAGCTCGTGAAACGGTTGCGGCAAAAGCCTTTTCAAATGCGAGCAGCATGGAACTAAACGAACTGACCATGACCACCGTGTGGTCATGGGCATAAGGGAGTACCCACGCTTGGTCCGCTCGGTTAACTAGAGGAGCTTTGGGGTTGCACGTGACACCCAGTACAGCCTTTCCTTGTTTTCGGGCGACCTCGATCGACCATAGTGCCTCTGACGTTTCTCCGGAACGCGAAATCACCACTACAGAGTCGTACCAGCCTATAAGGTCCGACCCATCCAGAATGATGTCCTGCGTCGGGACAGCACTAACGTCCATGCCCAGTTTTCGTCCGATGGCCGCCGCCGCCAATGCCAAATAATACGAGGTGCCGCTTCCCGCCAATAATACTCGACCCTTAAACGACCACTCCCGCCATTGATCCGATGCGAGTACCTGAGCCCATGCCTCGGGCTGTGACTCAATGACCCTTCTGACCGTTCTACCTCTCTCCATCGACTGCCTCCTACCTGGTTTCTTCGGCACACCTGAGCTAATGTACGGCTAGTTATCTCAATCGTAAGCCATCGGCCCCACCGGCTAGTCTTGCATAAGCCGCCCAAGTCTCTTTGATGAGTACTGCGGCAGCCAGGCCGCATGAGCCTTCAAGAGATCGTCCACTAAATTCCAGACTTGATCCAAGGAAAGTATCGATGATACTAAGGGATCCATCATCGCGGCTTGATAAATTAAATCCCGGTCCCGGGTGACGGCCGCCTTTACGGTAAGCTCCTGTACCGCAATGGCATGCCGGTTCAGCGCAGCCAATTGAGGCGGAAGCGCCGGCACTTTCACGGGGAAGATGCCATGTTGGTTAACTAATACGGGAACCTCGACGCAACACCCATTGGGCAAATTTTCAATCAATCCGTGGTTGATCACGTTGCCTTGAAACCACCAGGTGTCCCCTGTCACTTGAGCATTGATGAAGGCAGGTGCATATTCAGAACTGGCCTCCATCAAAAATGCATGGTTTCTTGACTTCTTTAGCTCTTCTCGGATAGCCTCATACTCACCGACATTGCTCTGACTAATAAGTAAATAACGGCCCACTGGTATGTTAAACCGTTCAATTTCCTTGGGATCCGTTAAAAAGTAGTTGGTGTACTCAGCGTTGTGTTCGCTGGACTCTGTCACGAAGTATCCCAACCGCTGCATTAGCTCAAAACGGACAGCGTCCTTCTCGAAATTCTTAGGGTCCCGAGCCACCCTAAATAAATTAGGGTACAAATCACGGCCGCGATGCTGCAACGTCACCATCCATGCCATGTGATTAATTCCGGCTGAAGTCCACTCGAGCTCCTCAAAAGGAACCTGCAAATACTCGCTAATGGCATGGGCCGTGTAATACACACTGTGACACAGTCCATAGGTCTTCAACCCGGGATATAGGTCATGAACCGCCCACACTACCATCGCCATGGGATTAGTATAATTTAGCAACACGGCCTTCGGTGCCTGGGATACCAGCGCTTCGGCAATTTCCAACACTACCGGGATGGTGCGAAGCCCACGGAAGATTCCCCCGATCCCTAAGGTATCCGCAATGGTCTGATGAATGCCATACCGCTCAGGTACCTCAAAATCCACGGCGGTCGCTGACATACCACCTACCTGAATGGCATTTACACAATAATCGACACCGACTAACGCGCCGTCAAGACCGTTAAACACCTTCACGGGGCAACTACATCCGGCCTCCTGAACTATGCTCTTAACCATTCCTGATGCCGTGCTAAGACGTTCGGGGTTGATGTCGATTAAGTGAAATATAGTGTCCTTTAGAGCCGGGGAGCGCACGATATCGCTAACCACCTGCCGGGTGAATTCCGTGCTACCCGCCCCGACAATAGCAATAGTTGCCATTTAAAATCCTCCCGACAATCCAACCAAAATACTCGATGATATAGCCAGTTTTAACGGAGCAGCAGGTACCCCGTTACTTAACAACTGATTCATGCCCCTAGGGGGAAACCCATTCTCCAACACCTTGGGCCAGCCACCTTTACTGTAGCACACCTAATGGTCTAATTCGAGCATCTAAATCAGTCAATGCGTCGTTAATGTGTCACGACAAAGGACAATGTTGACTTAAAATAGGCACCGTTGAGATATGATGTAATTGTGGATGCGCGTTCTCGGTAATTTCTGACAGGAGACGCCCACGATCCGCAACAGGGCACCCTCAGGAATGAAAAAGGGGCGGTGGGCTGGGTGAAGGCGGGGCTATATGTGGTGGTTATTGGTTTTTTGATACCAGATATAGGGGCTCAAGACTTTTTTCAAGGGAGTAAGCTCGTAGGGACAGTACGGAGCGGCGTGTTGGAACCTAACACCATTGAGCAGCAATTTCTTCACGGAGGCGCATTTGTAGGTCTCGTCGATATAAGCCAAAACGCTTTAGATTTCATGATGGAAACCCTGCTGCAGGAAATTCCTGGAGTGGCTCATACCTGAATGATCACCAGTTTCTACCAAGTCAGCTACGGAAGTGGCTTTCACAGGATTTTTGGGACGCCGAGCGTGACGGCAACGTGGCCGAGCACTCTCCCGTCCGTCATGACCGGAAAACGTGAGGACAATTCCTCTGGCCGAGTGATGCAATCGCCAATACGGGGTGACGGATGAGAAGGGCTGCCAATGTCGTCCGTTGAGATTTTCGCAATTTCCCGTGCGTTCCGAAGCAAGATATGTTAGAGTGCAACTCAAACATGGTGGTCCTCCTCGAAGTGGTTGGTGGTACTTACTTCTTCGACAGAGCGATCACTATTTATTTGTGAACTATTCTGACTGTTTAAGGATTACCCCTGGGGATGACTCAGTGCGCATACCCAGAATTTTTCTGCACGCTATCCAGCGCGAACCACAGTAGGCGCTAATCTAAAGGTTGGTTGCGGTGGCCGACTAAATGTTGTTGGAGGAGGTAGCATCATCATGAAAGCTTTAATCTACGAAGCACCACAGAAAATGGTCCTCAGGGAAGTGGATCCCCCTAAATTGGGATTGTCCGATGTTTTGATCAAGGTGGCCGCCTCTGGCATCTGTGGATCAGAACTTAGCGGATTTTTAGGGCAAAGCCCCCTACGAAAACCGCCTTTAATTTTCGGACATGAGTTTTCTGGAACCATTGCCGAAGTCGGACCTAATGCTCGCCGATACTCGGTAGGAACTCGCGTCACAGCCAATCCCCTTATATCGTGTGGTCAGTGCGTGCACTGCCGGTCGTCTCAAGAACAACGTTGTGTCAATCGTAGACTGCTTGGGGCAGCCCTGCCGGGGAGCAACGCGACTTACATTAGCGTACCAGAGTCAGCTATCGTCTCTCTCCCCGGACCAACCGACCTCGATCAAGCAGCGTTAGCTGAACCCATCGCGTATGCACTCCACGTCGCTGACTTGGCAACCATGGACGGCGGATCCGTTGCTGCGGTGTTTGGAATGGGCCCTATTGGATTGTTCATCATACAAACCCTCAAACAAGCGGGATACCTCGAAGTCTATGTCATTGACACTAATCCGGATCGACTGGCCATCGCAAAGGCCCTCGGAGCTACAAGAACGGTGAATCCTCACCATCAGGACCCGATCGAAGAACTGGTGCACGAAGGAGAGGGACGAATCGACCTTGCAGTTGATGCAGTGGGCAGTGCCGTAACCCGACAGAATGCTGTCCGATGCGTGCGTCGCGGCGGTACAGTCATCTTCAGCGGACTACATTCAGCGGAGACATCATTGCCCATAAATGACATGGTTCGGGACGAAATTACTGCCCGAGGTGCGTTTGCATATACTGACCAACAGTTTCTAAGGTCAGTCGAATTGCTCAGTGCGGGCACTGTGAGCCTGGATACGTCATGGATCGCCAAAGTCCCATTAGAAGATGGCGTTCACTGGTACCAACAACTGTTAACAAACCCAGGCGGAATCGCCAAAGTACTTTTGGTTCCATAAGTAATGGAATGCAATTTTTTTGTCCTACATGGACATTACTACTCCGATGTTCATGGTTGCGATGGAATCCGTGTAAACCGGCGTGAATCGACTCGGACGAGCAGGAGGACTTGGCGTTGGACCAGGGCGAGGTCACTGCGGCTGCGCCGCACGGTTCCGTGGCCATCGCGCCAGTGAACCACCTCGATGGGCTCGACGGCTTCCTTGCGCCGTTTGGTTGTGGGGGCTGGCTGAAGAACCTTGTGACTCAGTCTCCGCAGATCAACTTGCTCAAAAATGTAGAATTTTTCGCTCCTATTCCGAGGGATCCCAAACGAACCGACGGTTGACCGGGATCTGAAGCGCGTCGAGAATTCGACGCGTATACGCGGGCACAGTCGTCCTTCCGGAGGACCCATAACGCATGTAAGGCATCCAAAATAACCGCGTCGGACGGTTGCTGCACCTTATTTGTTAGTCTCAGTGGTGGATAACTTTGTCAAAGATTGCGACGAACCACTGGATCTCGTCGAACCCTTTCGTCCATCATGAAACTGAATGGATGGTGACCATTCCCGGAAAAGGCTTTTGCTCCTCGCGATCCGATCGCTTTCGAAAGATTCGCCTTTCCGAGGCTCGACGGCATTGAATAGTGCACGATGCCCTCCAATGTATGGTTCCAACCACCAGCCTTGGAATTGGGAAACCATTCTGTTCACGATCGTACGCAGTACTCGTGGCGGATCGAGGTCATCTAAGATGGTGTCATCATTATCTTTCTTGCCGCTGATGATCAGCCGGAATCGTTGCTCCACCAGCTTATTCCACCATCTCTTCCAAGGTTCGCGCATAATGTCGTTATCTTCGTGGCTACCCTAGAACTCCCTGGAGACCAACGAAAGGGATCATATCCAACGACGGGCCCCCATCCCGTAGTCGCCATGATAAAACACGCCATGTTAAGTGAAGGCGGGAACCGCATAAGCCATGTATCAGGAACCAGAAAGCCATCCATGCGACCTTATCGCCTCCGTATCTGTTGTGTGGACGGATCTCCTATAGTGTCGTGGCATGTGTGGTCGTGGGTATAATTTCGCATCCCAGCCGTGCGGCCCACGAGCCATTACCCCCGCGGGTTATGGCCTGGACGTCGCTCTGTTTACGCTTAACCCGACACCGAGACCTCACGGCCTTGGCCCCAAAACTCAATTCTCCGTGAACGACTAGTCCTTGCGGAGACCGGAATTACATCGGCTCGAAACGGTCAGCTTATCTTGGCGCACCGAAACTTGATTTAATAATTAACATCCTTGCCATGGCCTCGACTACCATCGCCTGGAATCAAAGCCTTACAATTTCAACAGGTACGTCATTTAACGCTGAACTTGAATCCCTGTCTAAATACAGTGACCATCTCGGGTGTTTTTTCAGCGCTGTAGCAGGTACCCAGGGGGTTTCTTCCGACGTCAACATTTTTCGAACTGCTTCAGCCTTACGCTTATGGGGAACACTGGATATTACAGCACGACATTCGAGAATTTGGTATACCGTCATGGAGATGGCCTGACTCGGAACGTCTTCGATGGAATCAAACCAACCTTCTCCTACCTGTTGTCTACGACAAGCTTCGTCCAACGTCACGATCCGATACGCCTGCGTGGTCGAGAAATCTGCAGGCGGATCGTTAAACGCAATATGCGCGTTCTCACCAATCCCGATTAGGCCCACGTCAATGGGTTGTTCGCGGATCACTGTCGTAAGCTCTAGCAAAAGACTGGTCGGATCTTTCCAGTCACCCTCAATCAGATAAGTCTCACCCATATCAACGTGGTCTAGTAAGCGTTCCCGGAGATAGCGCCGAAAGCTAGCCGGATGAGACTGGCTGATCCCAAGATACTCATCCAGATGGAACATTGTCACGCGTTTCCAGTCTACGGACAGACTCACTAGTGCCTCTAATGTCTCGAATTGAGATGCGCCCGTGGATACTACCAAGCGCGCCCTACCGGCGCGTTCGATGGATTGATTAAGCAGTTGCGCTGCTTCTTGGGCGGCTGCCTGTCCCAGCGCTAATGGGTTCTCGGTACTGTATATTCTCATAGACTGTTCTCCTCTTCCTCTCTTTATCACCCTACCTGAAACTTCCTTGCGCCATGCCGCGTATGATATAGCGATTTAGCAACACCACAATGGCCATGATGCCTATAGGACCTAATAGCGTGTAAAACACTTCATGCAGGCTCTCTAACGTCCCAATCTCTAAATAGTCAATGGCTCAGTTGTTAGGCCAGAACTCAGCAACAATGGGAATAGGAACTGACCCCAGCTGAAGAGAAAAGGTATAATCGCCGTCGCTACTAGACCAGACACCGCCAACGGGATCATGACACGAATAAGGACCGTCCAGCGAGAAACTCCATCAATACTTGCGGTTTCATCAGGGTCTACGGGTTGCCCAGTACAGAGAGACTGGCACAAATGGCTAATGACAATCTAGGTCGCCCAGGCATCAATGGATTTTATCCCGTTGGAAAAGGTTGAGCCAAGGGGGGAAATCCGAGTTCATCGTCGATGCGGAACAACCGATTATACTTGGACAAACGTTCTGAGCGGGCAATCGCCCCGACTTTGATTTGCCCTGGACCAACGCCCACCGCTAAGTCACTCATAAACGAATCCTCGGTCTCCCCCGATCGAGCCGACACCACGGTCCGAAACCCTGCCTCTTGCGCGGTGTGTACGGCAGCTAGGGTTTCGCTGATGGTTCCTATCTGATTCATCTTAATCAGCACCGCATTTGCCGCGCGCCACGCAATGCCGCGCGCGATCCGCTGGGGACTGGTGGCAAAGAGATCATCGCCTAAAATCTGCAAATGCTTACCCAGACGGGCATTGAGAAGTCTCCAGCCCTCCCAGTCGTCCTCGGCGAGCCCATCCTCCAAGGAAACCAGGGGATAGTGCTGCGCCCAACCTGCCAAAGTCTCAACCAGTTCGGAAGGCTCAAGGCTCAGACCACCGGCTACCCATCGATAACGCCCTTGGTGGTAGAAGTGGGTAGCCGCTACGTCCACCGCAATGGCACCGGTGATACCTGGCTTTAGTCCCGCCATCTCTATGGCTTTGGACAACAGCATCAGTCCGTCCTCATTGCTGACCAAAGGCGGTCCAAAGCCACCTTCGTCCGCAACCAGCGCCGCGGAATATCCGATGCGGGCTAGCACGTCCGCCAGCGACCGCCGAACGGCGTCAACGCGAACCATGGCTTCGGGGTAGCTAGACGCTCCCAACGGTACGAACAAATAGTCTTGGATGTCGATTTGGCCCCCGGCATGCATTCCCCCGCTAATCATATTCACCATCGGCATCGGCATGAACGGATCACCGGTGCGATGAAACAAATCCGCTAAATGGCGGTGGAGCGGAATCTGACGCCTCAGGGCAGCAACCACCGCCACGGCACCCGACAGCCCCAACAGGGCGTTGGCGCCAAGACGCGCTTTATTGGGCGTGCCGTCCATTTCACACAGCAGTGCGTCAATTCCTGCCTGATCCTCAGGGTCCCGTCCTTGGACAGCCGGACCTAACAGGTCGTTGACATGCGCTACTGCTCGGCTGACCCCCAGACCTCCGTATCGGGAGCGATCTCCATCACGCAACTCCACCGCCTCAAAACGGCCGGTGGACGCGCCGGATGGAACCTGAAAACGGCCGCTCACTCCTTCGACACCGACCTCGACCTCCACGGTGGGATTGCCCCGCGAGTCCAAGATTTGCCGAGCATGCACTGAATCAATCACCACTTTTGCCCATCTCCTCTCGCACCACCATGGCAACATCGGCCACTGCCATCGCTTCGCCCACCACCAAACGGCTACCGATGCGGCGTGCCGTCCTTCGCTCGACATCGCCTAGGTATTCGACCGGTGACTTTCCGTCCACCCGAGCTAGCATCAGGGCTCCAGTCGTGCACATCACCTCCAGGTTGGCCGGTACCATACACGAAGCTGTATTATAGGCGTCGTAGAAGGTTTGGACCAACTCCTCGTACAGATCGGGGCTTTTACGAAAAATTGCCTTCAGCCACAAGTGGTGCATCATGAACGCAAGGTCAAATGCTGGGTGGCCCAGGTGGGCCACCTCCCAGTCCAACACAATCGGATTGTGGTCACCCTCCGGCACAATGACATTTTTGGGGCTGAAGTCTCCATGGACAAGCACTGCGGCCGATTGCATGAGGAAATCTACAATCTCCCGCAAGGCACGCTCCTGGGGAACCGGATATCGGTCGTACAACACTTGAAAATAGGGTGCAATGCGCAGTTGATAAAACAGCGACTTATCTGCAAACATGTCAAGACGGTCCAGGCTTTCACCGCTGTCCTGGTGCACACGCCCCAAAAACTGTCCTAAGGCCTGGGCCGTCCGCCCATCGGTCCGACCCTCCAACAGCTCAGACTTCCATACCGGGCCGTCCACAAATGTCATCACCAGCACACCGCTCCCATCATCACCACACTCCACACGCGGGACCGATCCCGATGCGATACGGGCGACCTCCTCCAACGCGATGCGCTCGACCGTGCTGCGGCGCACATCTGCCCGCCAATCTGCGGCCACTTTGAGCTTGGGCAAAGCCTGCTTGAGCACCCACCGCCTGCTACCACACGTCGCAAGCGCCACATCGCTGGACACTCCGCCCGACAGCGGCTCGACCGTCACCCGGCTGTTTGGACCAATCAGTCCACAACACTCTAAATAGCGTGCTACCTGCGCAACATCGAGGAGATTCATGGCCGAGCCCATTAGTACGGCTTACCGGCAGTAGTACCGCCATCTACAATTAGACAACTGCCCCACACATAGCACGCCTCGTCTGACGCTGCATGCGCTATATCCTTGGACCCTCCCAGTTCCGGTGCCAGTTGACGTTGGTGCAGGGTATCCTTGGCTTCCTCTGGATTGTCATAAGAGTCGCGTAGGTACTTGCCCACAAACAGCGCAAGGATAGTCCCCGGCAAGAGCGCGTTGACCCGTAGGTTATAGGGCGCGTAGTCCACCTGCATCGACTTCGTCATGGCTAAAGTCGCGCCCTTGGTGGCCGAGTATGCGGTTCGACGCACGAGTCCGGTATGCACATTCGCAGACGACATGTTAATAATTGAGCCTGCCTTTCTAAACATGCGTAAACATGTTCAAATTCCTGAGCTTGCGCTCAGCACACAGAGGGGCACCGATCCCAACGATGCTTTTTGCCCCACCCAGACTGGGGAGCCCACGTCTGGACTCGGTACCGCCATCGGCAGCACGACAGGCCTATGCCAAAATTCCTCCCGGTCTGATCCCAAAGCCGCGCAATACGCCATCTTGACCAGCATAGAGCCACTTTTGAGATCTGGCCTGGCGACGTCCGCAATGTCGATCGACTCCCAACCCATCTACCTAATCGCCCGCATCGTCGTTACCCTGCTCGCCGTTCGGTATGTCCACCACCACTAGGGCATCGGCATGTGCCCCGTAAGGTGCGCGACCTGATTCACGCCCATCCGGACCAACCACCACCGACGACCCAATGCAGTGCCAGCCGTCCCAGGCACCGCCACGAATCACGCCAACATTGCTGACGGCCACTACTGACATCCCATAACTTTGGGCGAGGTGTGCGTACGGTGTTAGCCAATAGGATAAGTATTCGTCTTGGGATTGCGTATCCCCCGGCGGGACGGCCCAGGCACAAGGAGAAAACAGCCACCGCACCCCCATACAGCCCAGCGCCTCCCCCAGAGCAATCGACTCCATAAAGTTGTCCGCACAGATAGGAATACCCGCCAGACCCCATGGTGTCGGAGCAGCAGTCAGTGCCGTGCCGCGTGTGTACAACTCCTGCCCTTCAGGGAGTTCGTTTATTTTGCGGTGGGTCAGCGCGACGGAGCCGTCTGGATTGATCAGGATCGCCGTATTGTACACTCGGTCGCCGGAACGTTCAGTCAAACCAGCGACCACATAGATGCCAGAACGGGCGGCCTCTTGAAGAGCCTGGGTACGCTTGCCGCCGAGTGGCTCCGCTTGGGTAACCGCCCCCGGTGCCAGCCACCCTAAATCCATACACTCTGGCAACACCACAATGTCGGCCCGCTGGCGATGCGCCTGATCCACGGCCCAAAGGGCACGACTCAGATTGGTGTCAGGGCGGCCCCACTGCACCTCAATTTGTCCGAGCGCAATTCGCGGCATAAACCCTCCACGATCACTTAATAACCAACAGATAACTTCGGCCACCCTTTGGCGTAAGCATCGCAACGACGATGATACCCAACACCCACCATGACCGTCGGAATCATGCTAATCTCTTCAAAAGCACCGGTGACAACTACGGCAACGATTGGCGTGTAGGTACGGTGGCTGACATGCTCCAGTTGTTCCGGGAACACCAGTTCAAACGACCACGTCAGCATAGCGCGGGCCGCCACGAAGAACACCGCCAGCATCTGCGAAAGCCCACCACCACGAGACACAACGCAGCCTATCCAAGCGACCAAAAGGATAGTAACAATGACGGCGCCGAGAATAATGTTTGAAACACGACAACTCAGCCTGGCCGAAGCCCGACACAAATGCGTCACACGCCAACAAACTACGCACTAACCCTGTCGCATCGCAGAGAAACACCCGAAGCCCAGACGATCCCCTACCACTAGCCTCGAAATTATCCATCCATTGACCCCACGTTTCAGTAGTCTTGTAATTCACTATTATTCTACGACTGATACCTGGCATTTTCAATAAATTATTTATTCATCCTGATTTTTTTATTGCATACCACGTATCTAGTGATTATGCTTAATATGAAGAAAAAAGGAGGAGCGCATGGATCTCAACAACAAAGTGGCCGTGGTCACCGGGGCAGCCGGGTATATTGGCCGTGCCATTGCCGAGACGTTTCTTGCGGCTAATGCACGCGTAGCGTTTTTAGACGTTAACTCCGACGGGCTGGACCAGCTAGCGAAAGATCTTCAATCGCGAGGCATCGTGCGTGAACGATGGACCACCGTCACCACTGATGTCAGTCAGCCCGAGAGTATTGCAGCGGCGTTCGAATCCGTGGACAACGAATTGGGTCTGTGCGACATCGCGGTCGCCAATGCCGGCGTCGCAGAGGCCGCGCCCTTTTTGGGTATTACCCTGGCCAACTGGCAGCGGACCATGGATATTAACCTCACCGGGGTCTTTTTGACCTGCCAGGAAGCTGCCCGGCGGATGAAGCAAAAAGGTGGCGGCGCGCTGATCACTATGTCGTCCACCAACGGACTTGTAGGCGAAAAGCATCTCGCAGCATACAACGCATCCAAGGCTGGCATTCTGTTGCTCACCAAAACCATTGCCATAGAATTGGCCCCCTTCCATATTCGTGCTAATGCGCTCAATCCCGGCATGATTGACACAGGGCTGGCCAAGCGAGCTGGACTTGATTCCCTATTCTTGGATGGCTATGTGGATAAAATACCGATGGGCAGGTTCGGCTTGCCTGCGGAGGTTGCGTCGGCCGCCTTGTTTTTGGCCAGCGATGCCTCCCAATTTATTACGGGGACTGCTCTAGTGATTGACGGCGGTCAACTTTCGGAGGAGTAGTGAGCGATGTCAACCCTTAACCAATTGGACACCCCATTTGTGGCCGTCGATTTGGATGTGGTCGAGAACAATCTCCTGACCATGCAGAAGAAGGCTGACAGTGCATGTCTCAAATTGCGTCCCCATACCAAGACGCACAAACAGCCCTGGTTGGCCCACCGACAGCACGAACTGGGGGCTATTAGTATCACCGTTGCAAAATTGGACGAAGCCGAAGTGATGCTGAATGCAGGTCTTGCTGACATCTTCATCGCCTACCCGCTAGTCGGAGATTCCAGGGCCCATCGGCTGGCCGCTCTGATGGTTCGGGGTCTAATCCCCACCGTTTCCATCGACTCCCATATCTCAATGAAGACCCTGGCCCAAGCCGCCGCTCTGGCGCAAAAGCCTGTGCGCGTGCTGGTGGAGGTGGACACCGGGTTCCATCGTTGCGGGCTAGCTGGGTCGGGGGTCACTGACCTCGCGTCGGCTATTGCCAAGGAGCCCGGGCTGGAACTAGCGGGGCTGATGTCTTTTGCAGGCCATATAGCTGGCAACACCAACCAAGATCGCATTGCCGCCATAATCGCCGAGGATGACGAGATACTGGGGAGGCACAAAGACGATCTGTTGAAAGTTGGCCTCGAAATCGACACGGTGAGTGTGGGCGGCACCATCTTGTCACATAACCTTGACTATCTCAAATACGCTACCGAGATACGACCCGGCATCTATGTATTCAACGACATGGGAATTGTGCGCAGCGGTGCGGCCACCGTCGACGACTGCGCCGCCCGAATCTGGGCCACCGTCGTCAGCCGTCCGGGTCCGGAACGCGCCGTGCTGGATGCTGGAAGCAAGATGCTGTCGACCGACGGTCCGCTCGATGGATCTTACGGCTATGTCGTCGGACACCCGGGTTGGAAAATTGCACGCATATCCGAAGAACACGCCGTCGTGGAGTTTCAAGACGGATCCGGTGCCCCCGACATCGGTCAGCGTGTGCAAATTATTCCCAACCATGTGTGTACGGTAATCAATTTGCAAAACAGCGTCGTCGGAGTGTGCGGCGGCCAGGTGCGTGCCACGCTGCCCATCATGGCCCGCGGCGGCACACATTAACGCATTTAAAGGATTAAAGGATTAAAGGATTAAAGGATTAAAGGAGGGATTATTGTGTCAGTTCAAGCGGTACACACCGAAAAAGCGCCCAAACCGGCGGGCCCGTACTCGCAGGCGATTATAGTCGGTCCCTTAATCTTTACCGCTGGGGTGGGCCCCATCGATCCAGTCAGCGGCCGGGTGGTAGGCGAAACAGTGGGAGAACAGACCCGCCATGTGCTGAAGAGTCTGGAGGCGATTCTAGCTGAGGCTGGCGCCACGTTTCGTGATGTGGTAAAGACGACAGTACATTTACACAACCTAAGCCGGGATTTTGCAGACTTTAACCACGCTTATGGCGAATTTTTCGCCGAACCGTATCCAGTCCGCACTACTGTGGGATCGACACTGAACCGAATATTGGTCGAAATCGATATGGTGGCTTTTAAGCCTGATCAATAACCCGGTATGCATGCCGCGGGTGCTAAAGCACCAACGGTGGTTATCATTCTGGAGGTGACGCATGTTCGACAGCGAAGCGGCGGTCAAATTCTTGCAGCAGACCGTGACCGCCCTGGGCCGCATGATGGGAGACAAGTGTGAGGTTGTCCTGCACGACCTGAGATCTCCGGAAACCTCCATCATCGCCATTGAGCACGGAGAAGTCACGAGCCGCAAGGTAGGCGATCCTTCCACTAACCTCGGACTGCCGGTGTTTAACAATCCGTACGGGGACTACGACAAGTTCAATTATCGCTCGACGACAAGTTCTGGAAAAATCCTCAAGTCGTCCTCCGTATACTTCAAAGACCCTTCCGGACGGGTGTTTGCCGCGCTGTGCATCAACTATGATATTTCCGAAATGGTGATTGCCTCCAATTTGCTGCGCGATTTCACGAACACCGAAGATCAAGTCGAGGAACATTTCACCACCGACATCAACGAAGTCATTACCCGTATTTTGGATGAAACGCTGGAGGCCACGGGAAACGCACTTCTCTTAGGGGACAAAGATGAACGGCTGAAACTCATCCGCACTCTGGACGACAAGGGCGTCTTTTCCGTCAAGGGAACGGTAGACCGCGTCGCCAAGCTGCTGGGAGTGTCCCGGGTAACCGTGTATGGGTACCTCAACGAAGTACAGGCCATGAAGCGCACCAACGTGATTGGGTAATCTCATGCTGTGTCTCCAGGCGTCGCCGCCATGCACCTAACACCCCTAGGAACTGGCGGCGATGCAGGACGGAGACAATGATGTGACCCACACCTTCGCGAAAAGATGGCTGATCCGACGCGTGTCGAAGTTTGACTCTCCAATCACCCCGGTTCGCGTTTCCCCTATTTGGAAGCATTTGTCCATGCAGCATGGACCCGCAAGCCAACTCCTTGCCATTTTGTCGATCGCGGGAGGGTGAATTCCGATCTACCCGACCCCGAATGCAAGCAGTCGGTCGCCGGGTTGGCGACTCGGGCCGATGGGATTTCGCGCAAGGCGAGTGCCTGTGAGATGGCATCCGACATAGGGTCGTCACGCGGTGATGGGTGCGGGATCCAACGCCGACGATTCGGTTTCATTCGCGATGGCGCTTCGCCGTTATGGGCCATGATACCGCGACGGCGGCCGTCTTCATCACAACACGATTATGCAACTATATTAACATAGTTCAGAATCGCTTCGGACAATCTCGCTCAAGTCAACGTCCCAATATTGCCAGACTCAAGGTCTATGACCAAAGTTTGTCACCGCCATGCGTCGGCTGCGACGCTTCGCACGGCAGAAGCATAAACGTAGCCGACGGCAGGTAAGAAAGCCCCAAAACACATCAAACAAGCGGTGATCATAGCCTCGGGCCATCCAGGATATCCTGTTGGACAACCGACACACCAACTATCAACCCCTAGGTATCAACCAACCCAGCGCAAACTGCAGGCGAGACCCTTTATTCCCTGAACCCTAGGAAATCTCCTCAGTCAGCGGATTGTGCCAGCCATAATTCCAGAGGTCAGGCGGCGCTGCAACACCAGAAACAGCACCAATATCGGAATGGTCGCCACTAACGATGCGCCCATCAAATAATTCCATTGAATGCTGTAGGCACCAATAAAGCTGTACACCCCTATCGGCAGCGGCATGAGTGACTGGGATGTCGCCAACGTCAGGGCAAAGGCGAAATCGTTCCAACTGGCGATAAACGCATAGACGCCAGCCACCGCAATCACCGGTGCTGCAATCGGAGTGAAAATCCGCCACAATTTTTGCCAACTGGATGCGCCGTCAATGTCCACCGCTTCCTCCAATTCTTGAGGTATCTGCCGCATGAAGCCTGCAATAATCCAAACCACAAACGGCAAACAATAAAACCCCGAATCCAAGAAAATCAGCCCAAAATAGGAGTCTGTCAAATGCAAGACACTCATGACATGATAGGCCGACACAATAATCATGGACGGTGAAAACATCTGCGTCGCCAAAAAAAGAAACAGCCATATGCGTCGGCCAAATACCTTCGTACGGGATAGGGCAAACCCTGCCGGGATGCCAACAGCCAACGCCACAACGGTGCTTCCCAAAGCGATGATCAAGCTGTTCATAAGAAAATGCGCAATCGGTAAGTCGTGCCACATGGTGATATAATTGGCCAATCGCGGATGCGCGGGCCACAAATGGTATAATGACGGGGCCAAGGTTTGGCTGGGGATTAACGACACAGACACCATGACAAACAGTGGGAACAGAGTGATAAGACAAAAGATGCCCAGGAGAATGTAGGCTGCCCATAGTTCGCCGGGTGAATGAACCCGCGACTGTCGGAGCCGTACATCGGTTCTGGGCCTAGGGGTACCAATCATAAAAGCGATCCCTCCGACTTTCGGTAGAGTGCGACATAGCCCAACGCCACCCCGATGAGTACCAAAAAGGCTAACAGGGCAGCAGCCCCTGCAAATCCGAACTGGCCGTCGGTGAAGGCCAGCTGGTATACGAAGGTGGTCACCGTGGCCGACGAATAAGCCGGTCCCCCCTGAGTCATCACCCATATAATGGGGAACGAGTTGAAAATATACGCTAGATTAATCAATACCACCAATTGCAGCGAATTTCGAATCAATGGCACAACAATACGGGCAAATCGCTCAAATCCCCGCGCCCCGTCTATGGAGCTCGCTTCCAAAATGTCCCGCGGTATGGCTTGAATCCCGCCTAGCAATGTCAGGGTGGTAAAGGGAACGGAAACCCAGATTCCGATGAGAATCATCACTGGGAGGGAGGTCTTCCCAGTAGCCAACCAACCGACTCGATGCGAGATGAGGTGCAAATCCAGCAGAACCGTATTGACTTGCCCATACAGGGCATTGAATGCCATGCTTCCCCATATCGCCACAATCGTCAGTGGTATCGCCCATGGTACGATAGAAAGCGTACGAAAAAGCGGTTGCAGCCGAATTGGCAAGGATAATGAATAGGCTAGCGCCATCGAAAGGACCACAGTGGGTATGAGGATACCGAGCGTCCACACCGCAGTATTGCGAATCACGATCGGAAATCCAGACTGCCACAGTCCGATGAAATTCTGAAAGCCGTTCGGTCCCATAATCGTGCCAAACGTATTAACATTTCCAAATGCCATCTCCACAATGTGCACAATCGGATAGCCTACAGCCAGCCCAATTAAGGCGATGGCCGGCAGCAGGTACAAAATCCCGATGTTCCTCCTGAAAATGCGGTTCCCCACTCGCTTCACGCCGTCACCCCCACAGGTGGGAATCGCCCCTTGAAAGGCGGTTCCCACCTACCCTTATCTATTTCTTCAAAGCCGCTGTAACCTTGGGTTCCGCCTGGTTGAGAGCTGCCTGCGGACTCAAGGCGCCACTGTAGGCCGCTTCCACCGCATTCGTGTACGCTAGTGACACCGACTGAAATCCTGGCACCACAGGCTCAAACCGGGTCGAACCGGCCAGTGCCTTCAGATACGGAGAAAACTCCGGTGAGTTCCGGAAATAGGGCTCCGACCCGTCAAGCGACATCGTCGGCAACATGCCCTCCGCCTTGTCAAAGTACGCTCTCACCGATTTGGTGAACATGAACTTCGCAAACTCCCACGATGCCTTTTCATGAGAATTCTTGAACATAACAAAAGAATCGGTGATAGCCGGGTTCGCAGCAGCCACCCCGGGTTGACTTGGAATATTCGCCACGCCGATAGGGATCTTGTTGGCCAGCGCCAACGGCACTAGCCAGGGCCCGTCAATCATCATGCCAATCTTCCCGGAGGCGAATACCGGTTCCAGGCCACTACGGGTTGATGCCGTCACGCTGGGCTGAGTACCGCCGCTATGGATCAGATTCACCAGAAACTGCAGCGCCTTCACGTCGGCGGGGCTATTTGCTGTCCCTTTGGTTCCTTTCAAGATATTCCCGCCGAATCCCCACATGGTGTACCAGTAGTCTAACGACGTTTCAACCTGAGATCCGACCAAAGCATACCCCGATTGACCAGTCTTTTTGTGAATGGCAATCGCATCGGCCGCCAACTGCGTCCATGTCTTAGGCGGACCCGCAATTCCAGCCTTTTTGAACAAGTTCTTATTGTAAATCAATAGACGCACCGACATAGCTTCGGGAAGGCTGTACTGCACACCATTGTATTTCACCGAATTTAACGCAGCTGAATAGAACTCATGGGCAAAAGACGGTGTCATAAATGAGGTGAGTGGCTGGATGAGCCCATCCTTTACGTACCCTGGAAGCCAACGCGTCCCAATAATCGCGACATCCGGTGGATTCCCCCCACCGATCTCCGTGTTCAACACCTGCTGACCGGCTGCCCAGTTAATAACCCTGACCTTCACTTTGATGTTGGGATGCAACTTCTCGAATTCCTGGGCGAATTTCGGGAAGAACTTGTTGGCCGCAGCACTGTATTCCATAGCATCAAAGGTAATGGTTACCGGATGATTTTTCGCTGAAGCCGACGTGCTTGCTGCCGTCCCACAGCCCGCCAGCATTACCGCTAAGCCGGCTGCCACTGCTACTCTTGGCAACTTCATCATTGCCCGATCAACCCCTTCGTACGTTATTCCACGCGTCTTTGCTGCAGCAGGCAACTGCCGTGCTTGCCAGCACCTTGCACAACGTGATTAGACTGTCGACCCTGACAAATTCATCGGCACCGTGGGCGTTGCCGCCTTCCGGTCCTAGTAATATGACAGGGGTTCGGCTGTGTCGATTAAACATGGCACCATCACACGCAAAAGGTGCCGTAACGAGCGTCGCATCATTCCCCCGTTGACGCATGGAACTCTGCAGACAATCGACCAGGGGATGATCCTCCGCTATTGCACTTCCCCACAGTGGTGGTATAGCGGGACGCAATTCATAGCTCGACGCCTCGAATCGCGCATCCAAATGGGCAACCATTTGCTCAAGAATGTTTGGGTTTTCGTCCATGCCACCTTCGACCCAAAAAGTGGCGGTCGCCCGGGATGGAACGCGCGTCCCCATCTCCCTTAAGGCAGGGCCAGCTTGAAGACGATCAATTTCCCACGGATAGAATTCTGTGGTTCCTGTTCTGTTTGACCGCGACGTCAGAAACTCGCCCAGCCACTGCATCATATCGATAATCGTTCGGGCGGGATTCACCGTCGCCTCCCCAGAAAACGATCGGCCTGCTTGACCCTTAACCGTCAGAGTCCAGACACTCGTACTGCGGTGCCCCGTAGCAATTTGAAGATTGGTCGGTTCCATGAGGATCGCCGCATCAATGGACGGATAGCGTAGCCGCCCTGCTAGAGTCGCGTTGGCTCCGCCGTATTCCTCATCGACCACACTTTCGAAATAAACCGTGCCGTCCAACTGCAGCCCCAATTCCACAAGGCACCGCATGGCCATCATTCCCGCGGCCAGCCCGCCCTTCATGTCAAATGCTCCGAGACCAAAAATCGATCCATCGCAGTACTCTCCCGCAAATGGATCGTGATGCCACCGGAGGCCATCATCCAAGTCGACCGTGTCGATGTGCCCCGTAAACAACAACGACCGCCCTTCCGACGAGCCTTGAAGAACCGCCATGACATTGGGCCTGCCGCCATAGTCGCGACCAAGATCCCGCCAGGCAGGGTGAAGCTCAATACCCTCTACGTCGCGCACATCATACTGATCGACGGACAGATCCAGTTGCCGAAACCAGTGGGTAACTAGATTTTGTGCCGTTGTTTCGTTCCCAATAGGGGGCACATTAATGGACGGCAATTGAATGAGTTGCTGAACCAAACTAATCAAACCGCCGCGATGACTGTCTACCCATTGATCGATGCGGTGGTCGATTTCTTGGCGAAGTCTCGATTCGTTCGTCAAGCTCACTTCTTTCGCAAATAAAACTCACCTGAATTGTCGCAAAGTCCTAACATGTCGCTGAAATCATGATACAAGTAGTTCACTTCGTCGTCAATACATTCGTATAACGCGAATAAAAATTTTTGGATATTCGCAGGAGGCGCTTTCATTTTCCTAATTCATCCCGTGTCATAGGCTAAACTTACCCAGGGACGTGTGCATACCGAACACGAATAGACCGTTTCCTTGCACGTTGCACTCGGATGGTCGGGTTTGGCTTACCCATTGTGACAACAGGATCCGACAGGTGGCAGCCATTCCAGGAATGGCTGGTGCAGGCCCCCATTTCCCAAATCCCGATAGAACAGTCCATAGCGCGAGCACCGACGCTCCACGGCCGCCGCGAGCCACTCCAGAAAGAGGGGTCAGCCGGATCTGAGGTTGAATAGGCCGGATTGAGGGCACTAGACGTTCTGATTGGCCGCGGCCCATGTAGCTCGGCCTGTAATTCTTGCACCGTGACTCGCAGTCGATTGCCGTCCGCTGGCTGGGAATCCCGCCCATGCTTGACGGCGTCGTGACGCCACAATCCGCAGGTTGCCTACACACAGCGGGTGATTCTTCATGCCTACAACGAAAATGTCATCTCCACCTTATGATATGGAATAAGTTGAGTATCAATGAGCCTGCGGACGCTCCAGCACGCCTACCTAACGGTGAGAAGTTCTACGGGCAGCCATGATCTCACCCAACTGCTGTTCGACCTCATCTGCCCACCTATCACTTACTTGGGGCCTTTCGGACTTGGACAGCCTCGCCGCGAATCTCAGAGTCAACAATACCATCTAAAATCCTCCAACCCCGAGATAACTTGGCTTTAGCAGAGAACTCGTTTACGGCAAAAGCTACCACGTGAGGAAACCTCCTCGACCTGAAGGACGAGGCTTCCTCCCCCCAAAAGCTTTGGGTTCGGTGAATATCGAACCCACCGAACCCAGGAGCCGCTGTATCCCCCCCTTAAAAAGGGTTTTAGCAAACGGGCTCCCTGGATAATACACCATAGGCTGCTTCGTACCCAATTAATGATCCGGATGACTCAAGGGATGTTATAGAAGAACACCGATTCATCCTGACGGCAAGCCGTCAGGATGAATCGGCATCCGTTTTCTTCCCATAGAAGACATACCAGTATGCGGCGCTAGTTGGCACATCCGTACCACATTGCATACCGACCCTAGGTACTGAGCAAGCCTTTCTACAGCGCTAAGCCTATGACGAAAGATCCGCGCTAGCCGTTGCAGTTTTCGGGGGAACACGCTACAGTGAATTCAAATAATTTAAAGCCTTGGAACGTGAATCTCATTTTTGCTTGTTTCATGGATATCAATACAATTACATAGGCACAGTGACAAAACCGCGCTCCATTGCACCGTTACCGCATCATTCAACATACAGCGGCCTATTGCAGGCGTAGACGTGACATCCCAGAGGATATGGTGCGTAGGTGAGTTCGTAGCCGTTCCGGGAAGGCATCTCGAGCACCAGAAGGTCCTTCAGTCAGATTTGCACTTGCTTCCAGCATCTCTCTAGGATAGCAGGGTAACGGGGTCGATTCTGGCTGTCGAGGTTTCGGATCGAGTGCGGCGTATGGGCCAACACGATGTAGCCCGTCCAGCCTTACCGAACCAGATTGACCTGTTGGATGCACCAGCACTCCGGAAGCAAGCGGTCCATGAGTTCTCGCAGGCGACGCTAACCGCACCACGGGGCTGCACGAAGATGTTATGTTCAAGACTAGCACCAGATTCTACCACCGTCAGAGGGGGTCTTTGTTACGGAGCGCTTTTTGCAGGTTGGCGAAGGCCGCTTTTTACGTGGCTTCTTCGATTGGATGGTGGCTGAGTTAAATAAATCGGGATTTGACCCGGGTGATATTCTGGTCACCACTCCCCGCCCAGCCAAGCCCGGGGTTTTCAGTGTCTGGGCCGCTGTCCAGAACCAATTTGTGGTGCACCGCCGTGGCCTTTTAAACGGAGAGATGGTGGACCAGCGCGACCGGGTCGCCGCCATCAGCCGCATTCTTGATCCCCATATCGCATGGGGAGAGTTTCTGGCATCCGCCGAGAACCCAGACCTCACCATCGTTGTAAGCAACACCACCGAGGCAGGGTTGGTTTATTCTCCCACCTCGCCATCGCCCCACGAACCCGCCACCACACTCGCAGCCCGACTCACCCGCTGGTTCCATCACCGCTGGATGGTATTGGGACCCGAGTGCCCGCCCGTAGACGTGCTGCCTTTGGAACTGGTGGCGCGGAACGGACACGTCCTCCAAAAACTGATGGCACGCCATGTGGCGGACTGGGACCTACCAGAGGACTTCGATCAATGGCTGTTTGGAACCAATGCATTTTACAACACCCTCGTGGACAGCATTGTCACTAGTGCTGGACAAGACACCTTGGACGTCATTCGTGAGCCCTATTATCGACTGGTCGTCGAAGGATTCGGGCCGCTAGCCGAACGGCTCCCCTTCCGGAAAGCAGGCCTGTCTGTCGATTTTGTAACGGATATCACCCCCTATCAGGCGCTGAAAATCCGTGCTCTTAACGGCCCGCACACCGCTTTGGCGGCACTGGGAACACTGGCCGCTCTAAAGACCGTGGGGGAAGTCATGGCCCATCCGATTTTACGCACGTATGTCATGCAGTTGCTACAAGAGGACATTGTTCCCACCCTAGGGCGTTTTGCTCTGCCCCAGTCTGAGGTCAACCATTTCGCAACCGACGTGCTGGAGAGATTTCAAAACCCGTTTTTGGCTCATCGGCTGCGCGACATCCGGTTAAACGCTCTCGCCAAAACTACGCAACGCCTTATTCCGGCGCTGAATGACTTTTGGACCCTAAAAGGCCAACCATCCGCACGACTATGCGTGGGTATCGCTGCCGTTCTTCTAACAGAACAAGCGCCGGATCCCCGCTCTTGGTGGTCAGACACTATCGCCGCGCCCGAGTTGATCAGCGCCATCGAAGTGGCCTTGGCCAATCTGACGAGACGCGGATGGGAAAGCACGGTGCGTGAAACCCTAACATAGGCGGCATCACTGCAAAGATCAGGTCATACGCAAGTGATTCGCGGCGAATCACTCTATCGTGAGCGGTTTACGAAATCCTCTGGTAGACTAAGCATCCCCCCTTTATTGTCTGGCAAATATCAATCGTCCCGTGAGCGTATTCAAATAGGACCAAATCAGCCGGTGCCCCCACCGCCAATCCTGCGCGAGCCGGAAGGTTCCAAAACATCGATGGCCGCCGACTGGCCATGTCCCAAATCGTGTGCAGTCCGCCTAACTCTTGATATACCATGCGAGCCACCGCATCTTTCAACGGCGTTGCCGACCCAGCCAGCGTCGTCGATTCCTCGCCACCCATCGACAGTTTTCCGTTCTCGTGAAGGGATACCTCTCCCCCAACAGAGGTACGGTATCGGCCAGGCGCGCACCCGGTCAACGCCACTGCATCACTTACCAGATACACCCGATGCTGCTTTACGCGAAGAATCACCTTCAAAACGTTCCAAGGCAGATGAAATCCGTCGCCAATAATGGATGCCCAAAGCCGATCTTCCGCCAATTGGTCCCAAATATAATTGGGGTGCCGCGGCAAGACCGCATGTGTTCCATTACCCAGGTGCGTGGACAGCGTGGCACCAGCTTCCACAGCTTGACGAATTTGCGATTCATGGGCCGCAGTGTGCCCAATCGCCACTACTACTCCGCGGGATGTCGCAGCGGCAATGAATTCGGATGTGCCACGCCAGTGCGGCGAGAGGGTGATTAATCGCACCAAGCCGCCCGATGCCTCTTGGCATCGCTCGATTAGATCGATGCGGGGTGGGCATACCCACCGCGCCTCGTGGGCCCCCTTGGGACCCTCTTCGCAACTGATAAACGGTCCTTCCAAATGAAGACCGACGATACTTTCTCGAACGGACGACGGAACATCAGACCGGTTCCAAGCTCTAGCCAACTCCACTGTCTGCTCCAAGGGATGGGTAATAATCGTGGGCATAAAGGAAGTAACACCGTCTCTCCACAATGCTTGAATGCCAGCCGTAACTTCGGCGACTGTAGGCGGTACGTCATTGAAATCGATTCCACGGTATCCATTGACCTGGCAATCCACGAGCCCGGGACCGATCCAGGGAAAGGCTCCCGATATATGGATTTCTTCAATCCGAACAATCAATGAATGGTCCATATGCACTCTGACCGTTTTTCCCGTAACATAATGTCGCCCCACCACGGATGTCAGAGTCCCCATATGAGATTGTTCACCCCTTACGCGTCATCCCGCAGTTCGTGTGCAATACCGTTCGCAACTGGTGAAGACCATCGGCACCCCAGCAATCAGCCAGCGCAGAAATACAATTAACGACACCAACCCTGGAATGGTGTCCACTAAAGACGCTCTCATGATGTAATTCCATTGAATCTTATAGACACCGATAAAACTATAGCACCAATCGGAGAGACATAGCCAACGTCAATGCAAAGGTGTTCCCGTTCACAATAAACACATTGACTCCCGCCACCGAAATCACCGGCGTCGCAAATCGGTGTGAAAATTCTGCACAACTTTTGCCAACATGATTCCCCATCAATGTCAACGGCCACTTCCAATTTTTTGCGATGTCCGTGGCATGAAACCCGCGATAATCTATATCACAAACGGCAAGCACTAAAATCCCGAATCCAGGAAAATCAGGCTGTCAAATGTCATTTAATTCAACGAGGATATGTCAAACAATTCACCCGTCGAGAATTCCTTGAAGGTCATCATAGCATGTCATCCCGCAGCGGGGATCATGGATGACCGAGAAAATGTGAAACTATGTCACTCACAGACATGGGTTGCGCCCTGAGGAGGCTGGCATGTTAGGGTGTTTTCTCCGTCCGAGGGAGATGCCAGATGGTCTACTCCGTGCGGCCATGAGCGGTTAGTAGCGGTTGCAGGAATCGGGAACGGAGTAGCGGCAAGTTCACTCCGACCATAGCTCATGCATTCATTAGCTTAGTCTGCGGGTTGAGCTCTCATAGGCACTAACTTTTTCATGTAGTTCAGCAACGAAGACACTCCGACCTGCGGTGGCGACGTAGGACCGATCCCTCCCTTTAAAGGTGATAGATAGTTCACCGTTATGCCAAGCAAGGCCTTCAAACCGTTGCACGACCACGCAATCGACGCCCGATACTCAACATAATAGTCGGCCACCGACTCCATCGGGCAGCGGAAAACGTCGGGTCCATTTTGGCTCCACTCCGCGTGAATCATCGGGAAAAGTGGGTTACATCGTGTTCATTCGCCCAAACGTTATGTCAAGAACTCTTATAAAGAAATGGCGTCCCATGCGCATTTGCCACGACAACTTTCCATAATGCTCGGCTTAGCATAACCGTTTGTGTGAATTTTTCCATAAGAAGGGGCAACTCGATCGTCATACGCAATACGCGCAATCCGTCAAAGCGATCTTTCTGTATCTCTTGGATTCCGGATTTCCGCGAAAAACTGACCGCCCCGCAGGGACGGTAACCAAATAGATACGAACCCATGTTCTGCGAAATATTCTGTGTTACCATGCAATTGCATCACCATGTGAAAGGGGTCCCCCGACATGATGAAAACACCTTTATCGGTGCAACATCTCTTCGAATACGCGACCACCTATTTTCCGGATCAAGTCATCGTGGCCCGCCATGCCCATGGCGTGCATCGCTACACCTATCGAGAATTTGGCGAGAGGACGCGCCGCCTCTCGCAGGCCCTCATGTCTTTAGGGGTGGGTATTGGTGATCGGGTGGGTACGTTTTTGTGGAATGACCGCGAGCATTTGGAAAGCTACTTTGCCATTCCCACCATGGGCGCGGTCCTTCATACGATCAATATCCGGCTAGCCCCCAATCAAATTGCCTACATCATTAATCACGCAGAAGATCGCGTACTGATTGTGGACCGCGCCTTGTGGCCTGTGCTGGCGCCCCTGCGCGAGCAATTCGTCACCGTTAAGGCCATTATCTTAACCGGCGAGTTACCTGAGTCCGATCCGGCAGACACCTTGGATTATGAGACCCTGATCAAGTCGGCCACTCCTTTGGCCCGGTACCCCGATTTGGATGAGGCGTCCCCGATGGGCATGTGTTACACGTCCGCTACCACGGGCAATCCCAAGGGGGTAGTTTACAGTCATCGCGGCATCTATCTTCATTCCCTTACGCTAGGGCTGGCCAACACCATGGCCATCGGGATGTCGGACAGCGTACTGCCGATCGTACCGATGTTCCACGTCAACGCCTGGGGTGTTCCGTTTGCATCGCTATGGTTCGGCTCTAAAATTGTACTGCCCGGGCCGGCACCCACACCAACGGAATTGCTTCAACTCTTGAATGATGAGAAAGTCACCGTAGCCGCTGGCGTGCCCACCGTATGGCTTGGGCTAGCCCGAGAATTAGACGCCCATCCCACGCCGCTCGCCTTGCGATTAGCGGTGTGCGGTGGCTCTGCGGCACCTGAAAGCTTAATTCGACGATTTGAAGAACACTATCACATCCCATTCCTGCATGCCTACGGCATGACGGAAACCGGACCCATTGCCAGCACTGCTCGTCTAAAAACGCACCATATTAGTTTAGACTACCCGCGCCAGTTGGGCATTAAAGCGACGCAAGGGTTTTTAGTCCCAGGGCTCTCCATTCAGCTGATGCGTGATGGTGCAATCCTCCCTTGGGACGGGCATGAGTTCGGAGAGATGTGTATTCGGGGACCCTGGATTGCCGACGAATATTTTCGAGACGAGCGCTCCCGCGACACCTTTATCGACGGATGGCTTCACACGGGTGATGTAGCCTCCATCGATCCAGACGGGTACATTCACATTGTGGATCGGACGAAAGATGTCATTAAAAGCGGGGGCGAGTGGATTTCCTCGGTGGATCTGGAGAATGCCCTCATGGCCCACCCCGCTGTATTTGAGGCTGCCGTTGTCGGAGTGCCCCACCCCAAATGGGATGAGCGACCCCTAGCGTTTGTGGTGCTCAAAAGCGGCGAACGCTGCACCAAGGAGGACCTCATCGCCCTCCTGGCCGACAAATTTGCTAGGTGGCAGTGGCCAGATGATGTGCTCTTCGTTGACGAAATCCCCAAGACGTCCGTGGGCAAGTTCCTCAAGCGCACGCTCCGCGAGCAGTATCAAAATTACTTTACCAGCGTCTAATACGTACTACCTGACGTCCAAGGAGTCCAACAGGATTCTCACCGGTTCGGCTCCTTGGTCGGCTGCGTCTTGCACCCGGTCCAACATCAAAATGTCCATTACTCCCGTGCGAATCACGCTACCCGCCGCCCCTTCTTCTTGCAGCCGAGCCACTTCACGTCTCAAAGACAATTCATTGCTGGCCCAGACCAAAACCGCCAGGTCGTCACCCATCGTGACCGTCCAGTGCATGTCGCGACTTCTTCCCAAGTCATAGGGCTGTCGATAGTCGAACTCGGGCCCTGCGGAGAAGTGCACCGCGTTTGATGTCTGCCCGTGGGGAGGTTCCGACATGGCGTCTGCCATCTCTTCCATATCAACGACCTCAAGCTCCGCATAATACTGCGGGTGATGGGCAAGATATTGTTCTACCTCGGTTTCTCCCAATCCCTCTTCAGCTAGCTGCTCCAAGCCGGTAATTCGCCAATAACCATTCGCATCCTCTCCTAACCGAACCAGATAGCTGCGGTCCACAATTTCCGAGTCGGTCCGGTACCAAGCCCGCACATTCACCTGCGTGCCCTTTTCGGTGTCAAGGGCCGTACTGGCATCGAGACGCCACAACTCCCCTTGGGTCTTAGCTTCTTCCACCTTATTCGCGATATATTCCAAAATATCGTCAGGTCGGGCACAAACGTCCATCAGGTCGTATGCCGCCAGATAGTCGCCAGCCGACACAGCATTCATTTCTGCTAAGGCGGTTTCCTCTGCCGACAGCCTGTCGACTTCTAATGCGTAGGCTGCATCAATCCACGGTGCCACCTCTCGGTCGCCGGCCAAGACCATCCAAAGACCGACGCCCGCCATTCCGTCAAACGGGAACCCATTATTGACGGACGACTGCAGCATGGCCACCGAAGTGATTAGGCTGAGCGCCTGATCCATGGAAATCTCCATCCATTTCATCTCATTCAACGGCCCTTTATCCGTATCTTCGGCCAAGAAATATACTTCACCCAAATCCCCTGCGGCAAACCGAACCATCCACACCGCCTCAATCCCCTCGAAGTCCCCTCCCCATTGCATCCGCATCATGATGGACGCGCCATGCAAACGGTATGGGGACACCAGAATGGTTCGGATCTGGTCAACCGGCGGATACCAATTGTAAGGGGATAAAAATCGTGTGGCCCGCTCCCCGAGCTTTTCAGCTCGCTTGATGACCGAGGCACCGAGCTCCTGGCGCTTGGGGTGATCGTTTAACGCAATTAAGAGCCTTCCGATCAGGGCCATGACTTCGGGTTCATCGGGCAGTTCCTGAGCCAGGCGATATTGATCCTCAATACTCAAGCTTTGAATAATGATGTCGGCCAATTGATCCACCCCGCCCGGCACCCATACCGCTTCCTTCATGGCGGAAATAAAAGTATCCCCCTGAAGTCCCAACATCTCCCGCAGCGAACTTAATACGGGATATCGGCCCCGGTCGGACTTGTCATTCGGCATGGCTTGGCCCCCCTTGTCTGATTCTTTTCATGGTAACACAGTCCTCAAAGATTCCTCAGCCGCGATCGTCCTCTGCACCGCGAACGCATCATGTACCGGCTCAAAAACGTCACAATTTTTTCAAGTAAAACGCTCCGTCGGTTACGCGGGCAACCCTGCATCACGTTCGATCGGCTGATAGGCTGCAAAAGAGGGGGGCCAATGCTGTCAGGTTAAGCAAAAAAGTTATTTATCTCTCGATGGGCCTCATCATCACCCCGTGAGTTTAACCTAATCTTTACCCATAAGTTTTTTGTTTTCAGCGCCAACGTTGTCCGTGGTTATCATTCGCGGACAAGCGTTCTCGTTTGCAGAAAAAAATTTGACCGCGGTGTCCCAGAGCAAAGGAATTTGCGACTGCCTGTCGAATATCTAAGATATGGTAGTAGTGACACAGCAATCCAAACAATCGATCAAATCCTGGGTATTCCGGGAACTGGGCCTCGCCTTATTGGGTGACGCGCGGTTGACCGCGCGAGCTTTACGTCTCGCCAGTGATTTGGCTGCGCATCCGGGGCTCTCCCTCTCGAGTCTCTATGAGAGTGATTGGGCCGGCCTCAAAGCGGGCTACCGATTCTTCGATAATCCGAAGGTGACCCCCGCGAAATGACTGGCACCTCATCAGGCGGCCACCTGGGAACGGGCCGCGTCGGAACCAGTCGTCCTGGTCGCGCAAGATACGACGTATTTTAATTTTACGCGTCATGCCGCCACGACAGGAATGGGATCCATGGGGCCCGGCCTGGAGCAAGGGTACTTCTTGCAGAGTGCCTTAGCGTTGACAACGGATGGGGTACCGCTGGGTCTGGTGGGCCAAATCGCATGGGCCCGCGATCCCGAAACCCGAGGGAAGCGTGCAGCACGTCGGCAGTTGCCCATTGAAGAGAAAGAAAGCCATCGTTGGCTCAAGATTCAGGAACAGATTGCGGCCCGCGTGCCGGACGACACACCAACCGTGCTCATGGGGGACCGTGAATCCGATATTTATGAGTTATTGATTGCCCCGCGGAAACCTCAGCAGGAGCTATTGATCCGCGGGGCCTGGGACCGCAAACTCGCAAATCCCTTGGGATAACATCTCTGGGCGGCTGCCGAGGCCGTGCCCGTTATCGGAGCCATGACGATTACGGTGCCGCGGCCGGGCCAGCGGGAACGCGAGGCGACGTTAGAGTTGCGAACCACCGTGGTCCAGATGGCGCGACCCGGTCAACGTGCGGCCACCGCCCCGTCGGCCCCTCCCCTGACCGCCGTCTTGGCGCGTGAAATCGCGCCCCCGGATGAGGTGAAGCCGATAGAATGGTTGCTCTTAACCACATTGGCTGTCGCCACCCCCGTAGACGCGGAGCGCATCGTTACGTGGTACAGCTATCGTTGGCGCATTGAACGCCGACATTTCACGTTAAAATCGGGGGGAGTCAGGTCGAAGACCTGCAATGAGAAAGTCGTGAGCGGCTGGAACGGGCCATTACGCTCTATTCCATTGTCGCTTGGCGCCTGTTGTGGATGACCTATCACGTACGCATTGACCCCGACCAGTCTCCCACCGTCGCGTTCTCCCCGGACGAAATCAGCGTCTTGGAGCGCCTGGCCACCACGCAAAAGCCGACGCGACCGGCGGGCCAAACCTTGACGGTTCGGGCGATGGCCAAACTCGGCGGGTTCCTGGGCCGCAAGAGTGACGGCGAGCCGGGGGTCAAAACCTTGTGGCGGGGTTATCGCCAATTGCAGTGACTCTGTTGGTGGGACACGGTGCGAAAAAACCCGTCATAAGATCTTCGATGTGCCCTGGCCCGTCCTCAAACCCACCTCCTCAGTCCCGACGCCCCGGACATTGGGCGCCTCCTATCCCGGAACCTGGTGACGGGTTCCCACGTATCGGGGCTGCTTGCGCTCCTCTGTGGAAATATATTCCTGTCCATGGGTAAAGATTAGGAGTTTAACGGGGTATCTTTCGGGTGGGGTTCGGTCTGTTTCTCGGTATGAAAGAATAGGAAGGCATCCCTCTGTTGATTGTGACACGATGTCTTGTGCTTGAGGGAAACCCCTGCGAGACCCGCATCACAAAGCGGATGTGATGGGCGCGGAGCCATAAAATGAGGTCGGCAGACGGCTACCCGCGATCAAAGAGCACCAAATTGGGGGGGCCGATGGCGCGAGTGGGGGGGGGGGTAGTACCATAAGGGTAGGGTAAAAAAAATAGACCGAGGGTGCGTAGGCTGTTGACCTACCCTCGGTCAGATCATGGTGATCGATGGCTATCATAGCGCTGACTGTCTCTTTATGTCAGGCCTTACGCGGAGAATGGGGGCCTCGACCGTCTTGTCCCACCGATACTCGGCATTCCTTGATCCGCAACGGCACGTTTCTCCTCCGGCCCGTGGGGAATCGTGAAGCCCCCCTGCGCATTCAACGGCCGTATACGTTCCATCTGTGGCCGGTGGTTCGGGCGGTCGGGTGGCGGGCGAGCAGGCTACTGGGAATCCCCAGGCTCCCATCGGGCGCTGGATTGCCGGGAGCGTGCTGTGGGGGTGGCTCCCCAGCACATTCTTTGCCGGGCTGGCAGGCATGACCGCCACAACGTCGTACGCTGACGGTGGAGGTGAAAACGATGTCGATGACGCCTACGACGTCTACTGCTACCGTCACCCAGGCCGTGGGCATCGCACGCTCCTGGGCGCGTCCATGAATACTGAGGGTCCGGAAGCGTCCCCTTTGAGTTTTCGGATCGGTCGAATCCAAGGTCAGAAAGACGCGTCGCGACATGCCAACACAAGTTCTACGTCCAACACTTAGCTCGTCTCACCGATACAAGAAAGGTCCTATTCCTATTCAACAGGCCATCGACGAGTTCTGTCGTGGTTATCCCGTGTTCCTAATGAGATCCTTTCACACCTCCGTCGACTCCCGGGACAATGAGGGATTATCAAGACGCAATTATATAGCAGAACCAAACACCACATCGTCCGTGCACAATCCTCACCGACCTACCAGTGAGGCGCGGATACCGCCGAGTTGCTTGAACGGATAACGGGAAACTGTCGCGTCCGGTTCTCGGGGGAGGGGAGGAAGCAGCCGCAGGGCTCTAGACCTGCCCGACTCTAAGGAGCCAGGAGTACCTTAGCAATTCTCCCGGGATTGGTGATAAGTTGCTCGTACCAATGCCCACCGTCAGCAAGAGGTGCCTGCACAATCCAGTGGTTCTCCAGTCCCACGGCCCCCTGCGCAATGATATCGACGCTCCGGCAGAATTGGTCGTCGCGATAAGCGAAAGCACCCCTCGTAATGATCTCGTTACGTACCATATCATTGACGACAAGGCTGGTCTCAGCCATGTGCAGCCCACTGAAAATGACGGTGCCTCGCCTACGGACCAGTGATACGGCGGTTTGTCGCGTAACTGCACTGCCTACCGCATCAACGACCGCATGGGCACCTAATCCGTCGGTGGCGTCCGCGATAACGAGAGCCACATTGTCGTGCAGTGGATTGAATGTCGCCTCCGCGCCCAGAACCTGCGCAATAGCCAGACGCTCAGGATTAGTGTCGACTGCATACACGTGAGTCGTACCATAATGGAGCGCCACTTGAAGCACAAACAGTCCTATCGGACCCATCCCAATGACCACCAGCACCTCCCCGGACTCCAGGGTCAGCATTTCGATGACATGGACAGCATAGGCGATGGGTTCTGCCAGTGTGGCCTGTTCGAAGCTGAGCGCACTCGGGAGCAACACCACCCGATCCTCAGGCACCGCTACATAAGCAGCGTTACTTCCCGCACGAGCAACGCCCAAAAGGCGACGGTCCGCGCACAATTGCTCCTCGCCGGCCCGACAAAAGGTGCAGTGCCCGCAGGAAATTAGTGGATTGGCGGTGACCCGCGATCCCTTGACGAGCATAGTTCCCGAACCTGTGTCGGCGATGCGGCCGGAAAACTCGTGGCCGAAAATCAGCGGTGGCTTACGGACGGAGCTTTGTCCCATAAAACCGCTGAGCTCCGATCCACAGATGCCAGAATAGGCAACTTCCACCACCACCTCACCTGGAACGGGATAGGGCGGATCCACCTCACGCAGAGTCATAGTGCGGGGCCCTTCATAAATAAGCGCCTTCACCGGCATCCATCCCTCCTACATCAAATGTTAGTTTGATACGACTTGCAGGTCGATTCAAAACGTCCGAGATAATACCGTGATTAAATCACCCATGATAGGCAGTTCCCCGCATCAGGTAACAGCTCAGGTCTTCGACTGACGCTACTAAGTCGATTTCGAGTATACTGTTATCTGGGTCCGCCCAAACGGGGCTCTGCACCCGATACGGTAGACCGAAAATGTTGCTGTACACCCTGTGACGATAGACGGCAGTCTTTGGGCTCTTTCTCAAATTGTCGGATGCCTACCCCGCCAGATCCTCCACACGGAGGACATTGTAGGCATTGAGCAACTCGAGCCCCGCGCGTCCGCCGCCGCGCCGATGTTTCATTTTGATCCGGCTGT
>JAJZXX010000108.1 GCA_021806205.1 Bacillota bacterium
CGTGCTGACTCGCGCACTCGCCCCCCGCGACCGGCCTCGTATGCGATTTCTGTTCGTCAGGGCGCAGGTATGCCGCCGACTTCCTTCAGATTCCACCTCGCGGTGGACACCCTTGTCTTAGGCTCATGGTTGGTACGGCCAACCTCCATTCGGGACTTTCACCCTAAAGCCCACGGTCATGCCGGGCACACAAGGTGGCGACCAGTTCTGGTCGCCCAAGGCGTCGAAGTCGGCGCAGGGTCTCTTCGATCAACGCAATGTCTTCGAATGAAAAATAGCGATCGCCAATCCAAAAGGGTTAATCAAAGTGTATGGGCATCGCAGTCTGCCGCTCCTTATACCGACTCGATGCTATCATCTCAGACCCTCAAAAAAAGACTCAGCCTCCTAACGGCACAATTTCCCAAGACCCTCGCGCGGCGAGAGTGTTGCAACGGAGAATCGTGACTGAGAACCTGGATGATTCACTTGGATGGCAAACCAACCAAGTCTTGGAGGCCTTACAATAGTTTGTGCAATATTTTTACTATCACTCCCGGGGAGGGGAGTAGCGGCGAACGCTAAGTTGAGCCGATTCGCGCCACGACTGACCTTTTTTTAGAATCGCCACACCCGTATTCGACAACGAAAGATTCAGATTTGGCGCATTAACGCGGTTAGTCTGCGGTTCAACGCATACGAATGATTCATCGCCTCCGCCATTCCAGACCATCCAATAGCGGTAGCGCGAGCCCACTCGATAGACAAGTTCAGCCCCGATCCTCCTATCCCTAATCACGGCAACATTGCTCTGGCCGAAGTGTGCCACCGAATAGTGATTATCGAGCGCCTCAGCGCCCGGAGTCATGCCCTCGCCTTGGAGGCCTTGTTCGGCCGGCGACAGACCAACCGTGGCCCCGGTGGGAAGCCCCCTATCATTCAGTTCCCAGCGCAGGCCCACATCCACGTGAATCGAAACATCCTGGGGCTGGCTTGGGGCAGCAAACGGAATGCGGAACGCCGTGTGAAACCCTAAAAGAACCGGCAGCGGCGTGTCACCCTGATTGTGAATGCGGACTAACTGGCGCAAGCCGTTAGGTGACAGAAGGTAGGTCAGCGTGATCGTGAACCAATGCGGGAAATATCGATAAAAAGGGTGGCCTGGCCGTATCCGTTGACGCAGCACCACCACGCTCAGTTCGGGGGTACACCCGGAGAACACCACATCCCATGGCATGCGATACAAAAACCCATGAATAAAGTTATGAGTCTTAGCTTCGTTAATGGGGAATTGGTAGTGAATCCCCGCTATGGTAAATGCGCCGTCCTGATAGCGATTGGGCAAAAACAACACGGGATTGCCATACGTGTTGGGATTGTCCGTAAAAGCTTGGATCTGCTCCGGTTTAGGGGTGCGCATAAAATGATACCCATGGCGCACGTCGGAAAGCGCGATGAGATTGGCCCCCACCTTCGGCAATACCGTGGCTTGATATCGGCCCGCCCGAAGGGTGATGGCCGCTAGCCCGTGCCAGTAGTCCCGGCGAACCGACGGCTTGCTCATGCCGGTTCTCCCAGCGGAAGAAGTTCTCGAACACCTTCCCCGGCCGTTATCGCCTCATAAAATGTGGGGGCGCACCCAATTAGATTATTGTAGCGCACCTCGACCGTCTGACAAAAGTCCGCAACCTGGCTTCCCTCGGCTAGGGCAATCGCAGATCCCGCAAAACCCGCATCAGTCAATCGCGCTCCCTCACAATCAGGGGGCTGAATCGAGGCGCCAACCAACGCATTCAATTCTTTAGAAGAGACTTCGACGTTATTCCTTAAAGACACATGTGATGCATTGAGCAATCTCCCCACCCCCTTTATATCGCCCGCCTCAAGCAAATGTCGCGCCTGTAACACCCGGGCCTGTTCTCCCACCACCTTGCCCACCCTTTTGACCAAGGTCGACTCGTTTAGCATAGCACAATGGTCATGCCACCAGTTCACGTCCAAATCGGCCAGGGGCCCCAATCTCGGAGGCGAAGAACCGAATTTGGTCCAAGGCGATTTGACGCTCCCAACGCCGCTGGTTATAGGCGGAGTCGGCCAGGTGGCGATCTTTGTTGGAATTCGCGATAACCATCGTGTACGGACTCAAATCCATCGGTACGTACGTCACCCGATCGGTCTGACAACCAATTAAGAGGGCATGGTTTATTTTCGCCAAAGTGACCACATACTGATCCGTGAGAGCCTCAAATTGCGTGGGATCCCGGAACAGTGCTTGCTCGTACGCAAAGGCGGCTAAGTCAGTTCGTCCCCCACCGCTATAAATGTTCCCGAGACAATCCCATAGCCAAGCCACATCTCCCTCCCCCTGTTGGATCAGGGTGAGAAGATGATCTTCGGCATTACTGCCTAGCTTGGGAATATAGCCGTCAAATGTGTCTGCCCGACCTAGACGGAGCGGTCCGGACCTTACATCTGGCCGCCCCCGATTGCATTATAATATCTAGCCACTGTTTCGCACTCCTAACGCGATGCCTTCCATGGTCTGAGCCAAAAGTGGAAGGAGGGTTTCATCACCACTGGCGCGGTACATAGAGAGTAGCTCCACCTGGAAATGATTCAACACGTCGACCAAGGGGTTCTTCCATAGGGTCGAGCGCTTGAGACGTGGTCGGTCAGCCAAGAGTTCGTCAGTGCCAAAAATGTCCCGGAGCGCTGCCTTTAAACTTTGCCGCTCGCGAGTAATTTCGCTCCAAAACTTATTAGACAACTCCTGGGGGGCAAGCGCCTGATAATCCTGGGCGGCTTGCATATCCGCTTTGATTAGCGCCAATTGCAAATTGTGGAGGAAGGTCGCCAGAAAAGGCCACTCGACACCCAAGCGCTGTACCTCCGAAAGACCCATATGGCCTATTAGATAGGTCAATGCCGTGCCTGCACCATACCAGGCCGGGATTCCCATTCGATTTTGGGACCAAGAAAATACCCACGGAATTGCCCTTAAGTCCTCAAACTGGAACTGTTCTCGCCAACTAGGGCGCGAACCCCAGTTTAACTGGGCCATCTCACGGATGGGTGTAACGGCTAGAAAATAGTCCCAAAACCCCGGCGCATCAATCAAAGACCGATACTGGCGCCCGGCACGGTCCGCCGCAGCATCCATCATAGCGTGCACATCCGGTCCCGGATCGGGTTCGGGATATAAACCCGCCATCGCATGGGCCGTGCACATGAGTTCCAGACTGCGATAAGCCACCGCGGGCAGGAGCAACTTTTGCGAAAGAACCTCACCTTGCTGAGTCAGACGAAACGGCCCTTCCAATGAGCCAGGCGGTTGCGCCATAATGGCTAACGAGGTTGGCCCGCCCCCCCGACCCAGTGCCCCGCCCCGGCCATGAAAAAATCCCACCCGGACGTTATGATCTAGACCCCAGAGCGTTAATTGGCGCTGGGCCTTGTAAATAGCCCAAGACGCCGCAAATACCCCTCTGTCCTTGGTGCTATCCGAATAGCCCAGCATGATTTCTTGCGTGCCATGATGCCGCGCGACAGCCTTCTGCCAGGCTGGGACCAGGGCCAAGCGATCCAACACTTCCGGCGCGGCTGTCAGATCGTGTAGGGTTTCCACTACGGGAACCACAGCCAGGTCCAACTCCGGATCGACCGCCTCAATCAGAGCCATTACGGCTAGAATGTCACTCGGGGCATGCGCCATGCTGACGAGAAATCTTTGCACAACATTCGTCCCATAACGGCGCCGGAAGTCTCGAGCCAACGTGAGGGTGTCGTATAGGTCCTGCGTCACCGCGTTACCGGGAACCCAGGGACGAGGCTGAGTAATCACTGTCTCTAACGCCGTAATTTTTTCGGATTCCGCCAGGCGCTCATAAGAAGTGCCGAGAATCTCACTTATTGCCAAAGCCTGCACCCGGCTATGTTGGCGCAAGTCTAGCGTAGCCAAATGAAACCCGAACATTTCCACTTGCGTCACCAGACGCTGAAGATCTGGAGGCCAGTGGCTCGTCTTGGCATCCCAACATATCCCGAGTAGTCGCACATCTTGTAAAAAGGCGTGCGCGGTCGCATAACCGCAACTTTCGTCGCGTGCGGTGGCATCCAACTTAGCCCCGATCAGACCGGCCATTTGACGCAAGGGTTCATCCGCATATCGGGCCTGCAATTCGCGGAAAGCTTCCGGAAACCTAGCCCCAGCGTCGTTGAGCCAACGCTGGCACCGATCAGACTCGTGCACAAACCGTTCATCAGCCGACAAGACATGTTCCAATCGCTGGACTGCTTCACGATATAACTTTAGCGCGGTCTGGCGATGGCGAATCAGCGTGTAGCGGGTCACATCTGCGTCAACGAAGGGATGACCGTCGCGATCGCCGCCAATCCAGGAATCGACACGCCAATGGAGGCGCGAGCCTGATATCGGCTCCAATACCGCATTAAGCGTATTCTGTACCTCGGGCAGCGTGTTGAATAGTGTGGCGGACACATAGAAGATTCCCAGTTCCACTTCGTCTCGGACACGGGGCCGATTGGTCCGCTGGGGTGGAGTGCGCCACAACGCCCTAAGGCTTTCTCTTAACGATGCCTCCCAGATATCTCGCGCTTGGCCACGCTTGTCCTGACCCGCTTGTAAGGTTAAAGAGAGATTCCGGATATGCTGGAGCACCGTGCGACGGGTGCTTTCCGTCGGATGCACCGTCAAAACCAAATGGCCTTCGAGGTCAGACGCGCGGATTGCCGGTGGGTCCTGGTGAAGACGCCGCGATAAAACGTCTACGGATCCGCGCGGCGATTGATTGAGGCGTCCACGCCGAATTTTGATCAGTTCTACCCGTCCCAGGTCTTCCGCGAGATTCTGCAGTCGCATCCTTTCAACCATGAGCCGCACTAAGTCGCCCCGTTCAACCTGCTTTAACGTGGGGAAATTGGTTTGCTCACCTAGGCGCAATGATCGGGCCCACTGCACTAGTTGATCGGCGCTCTGAACGACAGCCGGACTGGCTTCTTCCGACACCACTTGGTCAAGCAACCCCCACAGCAGTTTCACATGTTCACGCCAAGGATCATCAATCGACGCCATAGTCAAATTCACCACCAAGGACTCTTAAGCGAGTCATCAAGTTATACGACAATTTGCCATAGATGGGCGCTGCTGTCTATGCCTGTAAGAGAAAGAATCAGCAAGCGCACTATAAAAAAACAGGTGCAGTCCAACAGATATTACGGATATCCGTATTTCGTGATTGATCAGACGGTTTTCGGCATTGCCGTCATGCGAATGCAAAATCGTATTCGGCGATTGATACAACGTAATCGTCACGCCCACGTCAAATCGTATTGTGTGATTGATCGCCACGCCAATAGGGGGGAATTCTGCGGTGATCAAAAACGGCACCGTTGACGGCAGACCCGGAATTTATTCCTGGGGTCAGTGGTGCCTTGGCCTTCAACGTTCGATGCGTTGAAGGCCAATTCCTGGCTCCCAGGGGATACCCTGCCATTGATGGCTGGGGAGGATGTCCACTGGAGCGTAGTTGATACCTGTCGTATATACTAATTGGGTAACTAACGGGCAGTTATAGGCAGTCTAGGTTCTCTTAAATTCATTCTAAGTCTCTTCTTCATGGTAATTGAAGAGGTTTTGACTGTGGTCAAATGTTCGGTCGGCGGGAGGTTCGTGATACATGAATGAGAATGGGGTAAATAGAGTAGTTCGTACTGTGGTTTTTGCCGAGTCGTCAGGAGGTGGCAACCCTTGTCCCGTTGTATTCGGTGGCGATTTTTTGTCTCCTGCCGAAATGCAACGGATGGCAGCCGAATTTGGTGTGGAAACCGCCTTTGTTTTGTCTCCTATAAACCCTCACGCTGATTTCCGACTTCGATATTTTGTTCCGAAGCATGAGATGGAAATGTGTGTTCATGCGACTGTCGGGTTCGCGACCGTTTATTGGAAGGAGAATTCACCTACTGCATCTACAATTCAAGTTGAAAGCCCTCTTGGTATCATCGCAGTACATCGCATCGATGACAGCTTAAAACCTTTGGTAATGGTTGAACAATTTCCACCTACTTTTGCGGAACGAGCTCCAAATATAGAAAGTGTAGCCGAGGTTTTAGACATTAGTCCGACTAATATTCGTAATGATATCCCGATTCAATCTGTTTCCACATCCAGATCGAAATTGATCGTGCCTATCAATGATGTCCATATCTTGCATGGACTCAAACCAAATTTTGAAGCACTTTGGAGCCTTTGTGATGATTATGATACCACAGGGTTGTATCCGTTCGTTGTCACTGAAGCCAGAGAAACTCTGGTGGGTGAAGCTCGTCAGTTTCCAAAGCGGTCTGGCTATCCTGAAGACCCCGCAACCGGTGTGGCAGCGAGTGCTTTATCAGCATACTGTGTCGCTAATAAACTTACCGTGGATAATGAAAAGGATGGTTGGCACGTGATTAAGGTACACCAAGGTCGTGCAATCGGGAGACCAAGTACCATTATTGCTAGATGCAGAATAGTGGGAGAAGATATTATTGCTACGCAAGTTGGCGGTAGAGCTGAAATTGAAAATTAAATTTAGTGGTGTGTGTTTACTGCACACATACGGGGGCGTTAACGCCTTAAGCACAAGACATCCGATCAACCCACTTTGACTGGTGGTGCCGCGGCTTACGCGTGACTCCAATCAACAGAAAACGTCTTGGTTCATTCAGGGAGACGCCATGCCCGATCAATCATGAAATACGGATACCCGATATTACCAGTTAGCCGTGGATCCAGGGTTTCCCGTCGGTAAGTATGTCCACTTAAAGTTTCTCCGGATTTTTTCGTTCGGGATGTTCCCGTCCAATCCCGCGCAAGGATTCGCCGTTCAGCGGTCGACTTTTGTCTTACGGCTCAACCCATCTAGCGGTTTAGGCATTTCAAATCCCTGACCACATCTTTTATGAGCGCACGCACCTTTTTGTGGTCCACCTCGGCCCATCTCTCCAACAGGGGAATGTAGCGGGGGTCACCCGTAGACCGCACCCGTTCTAAAAACTCTTGGATCATGACCCGATTGCGGTCTTTGAGGTACTCCATATTGGCTGGCTGTGTGTTTGAATCGATCCAGACGTCCCATTCCCTCAGGAATTCCTCGACCCGCTGACGTTTTTCCCATTCCCATCCGGGCTCCGTGAAGACGAGAGTCGGCAGTTGTCCGGAATACTGAATACGCAAGAAGCCCGCGACAATGACCCGATCTACAATGGCTGCCACATCCTCAGTCGCCCGATTTTTCCAGACACCGTATACCGGGCAGTGCTGGAGATTATGCCGCAGTATCGACTGATCTCTCGACCCCTTAAGAATTTTGACCAAAAGGCTACGGCCACCCACACCAATTAATTCGTCGGCGGCTCTGAGCACCAATCCGATCTCTTCGTCCAACAAGGGGATGTGCCTTGGCAACGGATCCAGGGTATAATCGTATGGTTTTCGCCGACGACTCATGTCTTGGTTGCCACCGCCCCTCCCATCATCTGTTTACCACCATGAGAGTTGTTCAACTAACGTACCGCGGGCGGCATCCTCAGTCATCTCGGAAGTCCGTAAGGACCGCTCCCACCTAGCCAACAATTCGAACGGGTACAACGAAGACAGCGGAGTGTCAGCCTCCGGTTCGGGCTCTTGGATCCATTCTTGCCAGGCATTCCAAAAGTGCTGCCCCAGGGGAATTTTGGGTGGGGGATTCAGTGAGCGCAAGACATGATCGAGCTGCACAACAGCCGGCAGCCCCTGGATAGAAGGCCACTTGGTCACCAGGGGGGTGGCGACAAAAGCCCACAACGCGCCGCTTGGGCGGATGGGGTGGTGCATATAGCGAGAAAACTCCGCTTCCAGCGAACTCCGCGAGGCATGATGGGCCGCCACCCCCAAGCCCCAAGGATCCCAGGTGAACCCGCTCACCGCATGCCATTCGGCTTGAATACTCGGCCAGTCAAGCCGTTCGAGACCCGCCTGGACGCGGCGGTGCCAACCCACGGCCCCGCGCACCGCTATCCAAGTACTCGCCTCGCGCCAATCGGACGGACAATCGGGCGATTTTTCCGCTGGCGCTAGGAGGTCATGCCAGGCACTTACAGTCAGTCGCGGTATCTTAATGGCACTGGCCAGCAAGTCGTATACAACGGCGTCCATAAAAGCCCCCCATCCCGTTGCCTCGTTCAATGGGCTGGCACCCCGCATCAATCCCTACTCGCCCAGTGTAGCAAATTATCGGTCCGGTGCACCACGGTTTTAGCGGTGCCTGCCTGGTATAGCCCGGCCCGGGATCCGCTTGAAGCCGATCGTTTTTTTGAAAATGGCCTTAGATCGCATGCCAAAAGTTCTGTGGCGGATTACGGCTCCTGGGAGGGGCCGCCATAGCCACAAACCCCTATGCGTGGCGAATTCACAATGGGCAGCTCGTAATCTTCCTCACTGGGCTCTAAACCTTCCCGACAGGTTGCACAATAGGGGGCAGGGTACCAGTCATCAAAAACCATCGTGCTGGCTGGTTGGCCACATTGATCGCAATCAATCGGGGGTGCGTCGTTTCGCGCAACAATGCCGAGTCCAGGTTTCAATCCTCTGACATGATCACCTACCAATCGTATGTTTAGTTCCGTCGTTGACCCAAAATCGTACTCGTAGCGCAATGACTTCTCGCCAGCGATAGCCCGGCTCAGAGTCATGGTCGTACTCTTCTCCGGCTTGCCCCAGGAATTCGGTTCGGGCTGATCCAGATAACTGACGGTAGACGTCGAAAAGGCACTCATGTGCCCGCAACATTCTAGCCAGAGATCGCGTAGCATCGAGTCAATTTGGCTTAACGAGGTCGAACGGGGCATGGTGACATACACCCAATAGGGTCCATAGCGACTCTCAATAAGAACGAGTAATTGTTGGCCGGACTGCTCTTTTTTTAAGCACGTGTTAAGATGGCGGGTCATCGATGACTTCGAAAAGGTCCGCGTACAGTTTCGACATATGCCCTGACTTTTACCTGTAGGAATATTGATCACCCCTTCCTCGGCCCGGGGCAAGATCAGTAGCTAACGGCATCTTCCCCTACACCAACTTCCAAGCCCTATGGTATCACGCCGGACTCAGCTTTGGCAGGCAGTCACCCACAAAAGCGAGGCTCGCCTGCACCCCACAAAAAAGGACCCGAACTCAGGGCCAGCCAATAGGCCGGAGCTTTTGACGCCCAGAAAGTGCAGGATGGCCAAAGTCGTCTCCTTCTTTGCATTGAGCCATTGAGGTCGCGCCATAGGGCGGTTATCGAAACGTGTCACAACCGCATGGTTCTCCCCCGGAACGCGATTCCCAGACGGTACAGGCACCTCGCAGTCATTTTGGCGAATCAGGCAATCGACCACGGAAGTAGGCTCCTTCCCCCCCTCACCCTCATGGCAATGTCCCTAATGTTTGCCCGCCGATTTATGGTCCCTTTGTGACGAGTTGTGGGATTGACCGTCTGGATTTCCCGATTGATCCCTTTGATTAAGGTGGGCATTGATGGACGACGCGGTTAAGACGCCATTTTGATTGGTCACCACGGCAGCAACACTTACAACCGCTGTCGTAGCCGATAGCTGAGCGTCGGTCGCTTGCGCCTCAATTTCCATGCGAGTCGTCGGTGTCAAGGTCACCGTGACGGTGCTGCCGCCCGACGTGGTCAGCGTAATGGAGAGGCTCGTTGCCGCCGATTGGATCGCGGCAAGCCCTCCGGTGACCGTGCCATGAATAACCTCGTGTGATTTGTCTTGATGGTCAGCAGCTTTGTGACCGTGTGCAAACGCCAGGCTCGGTACCAACACCGCGAGGGACGCCGCGCCGGCGATACCTAGCGAACGGATTTTCATCACAACCACTCCTCTCGAATTTCGTACTGATCCGAGAACATTCGACGCGGCCATAGACACCCCTTTTTTGACTCATGGTTTTTTCTCGACTCCAGATCACGCTCGAGCCGGGCGGTATTCCGATTGATTGCCGGGAAACCCGATTCCGCATGTTGCACAAAATCAGGCAAGCACAATCCAGTCAGTGAATTTCCCCAAATTTTTTCCGCTATTGGAAAGGTGCCCCACCATTTGCGTCGAATTGAATGGATGAGTCACGATTCATCGCATTTCCATCATTATCGGATCAAGATTCGATCAAGGAGGATCATTTTGATGAAGTCATGGCTAATGGCTCTGCCCCTGGGATTAGCTCTCGCGTTAACCGCTCTTCCGGCAACCACCGGAGCATTAGCGCAAGGCGGGCCCGCTTACCACACGACGCCCATTGCGAATGCTCCCCGGATACGCAGCCAGGGCTCTGTATCACTCGGCAATTATGGCTGGTCGGCTAGCAACTGGTCGGGTTATGCCGTCACCGGCGCCACCTATCACTCCATCACCGGATCGTGGGTAGTGCCCCATATGCGCTAAATTAAGCCCCCCGAGTTGAATTGGAGTCTCCGCTTGCGGGGTCGCTCATGGAGTGCCTTGGTCCACGCGCGGGAGGTCAGGCACCAATCCGTCAGCTCCACAAACCCCT
>JAJZXX010000040.1 GCA_021806205.1 Bacillota bacterium
GCCTGACCTCCCGCGCGTGGACCAAGGCACTCCATGAGCGACCCCGCAAGCGGAGACTCCAATTCAACTCGGGGGGCTTAATTTAGCGCATATGGGGGCTCCCCCCGCGAACCCAGCAAAATAACTGGGAGACCAAAGGCTTTCACCCCATAGCGCCCGCTCAATGCTCGGATAGTGCTTTTTTCGGATCGACCGGGACGAGACGCCTTTCGACTATTCACCATCCGGGAAGTGGCCAGCTTGGGCGGTTAGGTAATCAGCAAATGCCCATGATCGTGCTCCCCATCGAATTCCTCCAAGGTCGCTTCGAAGTCCCGGCACACGTTGGAAAAGATCGTCCGTAAGTCCTCCAGGATTTCTTTCGTAAACACCAACCGCCGATACTTCTCCACAAAGACCAAATTCACATTTAGGTTGAATAAGCAATGTTTGCCCGTTCGATAGTCGATTGAAGTGTCCATAGACCAAATGTATAATAGACGTGGCGGTTCGTCAAGACAGGAGGGGTCCCATGCAAGAAACGACCGTATTCACCTATCGGGTGTCTTTGTTGCCGTCCGAGTGGGCCAAGGCCACGGAGGCTCGGCGGGCGGCGGGTCAATTGTGGACGCGCTTCGTGAAGATCCATCGGTTCTGCCGGCGGCGCCATTGGCGATGGCCCACGGATTCCAACTCAAGACGCATTTTAAACGGCGCTTGCCGTTACACTCGCAAGCCGTTCAAGCCCTCATCGAGAAGTTCTGCGCCACGATTGACGGCGTGCGCACCAAACGGAAGAACGGCGATAAGCAGACCCGGTATCCTTGGCGGTTCCGCCGATACTATAATCCGATCTTTAAGGGTCAAGCCATCAAAAGGGAGGGGTCGTCTCTGATTTTGCCCCTCGGTCGCGGGCGTGATCCGATTCGGGTTTCATCTTCCGGAGACCATGCTGCCGGGCGCGATGGTGCAAGCCGAATTAGGGTATGGGGAGATCTATCTGACTATGACGCGGGAACTGCCTGATCCCCTACCCGTTCCCTCTGGCAAGGCTGGAGGACTCGATATGGGAGTGATTCACCTCGGCATGGTCTCCGACGGTCACGAGGCTTTGGCGATTTCAGGGCGCGGGCTGCGATCGGTGAAGCAGGGCCGCGCCAAAGTGCAGGCCAAGCTCCGGAAGAAGCGAGCCCGGACAAAACCCGGGTCTCGGCGGCGCAAACGCCTCAACCGAGCGCAACACCGAACCCGCAATAAAGTCGAACGGGTAACGCGCAGCGTATTGCATCATGCGGCCAATCAAATCGTCGCGTTTTGTGTCGCTTACGGGATTACGGTCCTGTACGCCGGCGATCTCGGCACGCTGAACCATAACAAACGGCACCGCCGATCCCGGCGGACCAATCAAGAAGTCGGGGCGTTAGAGTTTGGCCATTTGGAACAGTATCTCGAATACAAACTCCAGCGTCATGGCATCCAACTGATCAAGATTAGTGAGGCGTACACGTCCCAAACGTGTCCGCACTGTGGCCACCTCACCAAGGTGGCAGGCCGCCCGGAGAGATTCTTGTACCCCCACAGATCACGTATCGCCGTCCCGTTGCCCTCAAGGGAACGTTAAGGCGTAGTTGCGGCTGAACCCCGCCGATGTTGCTGGTGGGATAAGCGGTGGCGACGAGCTATCCAGCGAGTACTGGTGGTCCAAAGGAACACTCCCAGGGTCTTATGACCCGTCGACGCAGCCATGGTGGTTCCCCCAGAATCTCCGCCTTCAGGCCGGGGAGATTCAATGCTCTATCGACAAGAATGCTGCCGGATCTAGAGAGTACGCACAATGTTTAGTCCAGGAATACCAACGGTTTTCCTGGACTAAACATTTAAAGGAGCATCAACCCAATCCTAGCGTGTTCGAAAATCGCGTCGGATCACCGCATGGATACCTTTTAAATCGTCGACCACTTGCGTCACGTGAAAATCCCCGGCAACGCTCAATAGCGAATAAGCTTCTTGGCGGGTTAGATCCTCATGCTGAACCAAAAAGTCGATGGCTTCCAAGGCAGCCTTTCGCATTGCTTCGTTCAAATCGCGATCAAAGGCATGACACATCCATGCATTTGGCGTTTCTAAGAGTGGATTGTGAATGCTCATATCCTGATGAATGATGAACTGTAGTGTCGCATTCAGATGGCCCTCAATAGCCGTTCCACTAATTTCCCCGTCTCCTTCAGCAAAATGTGAATCCCCGCACCAAAACAGGGCCCCGTCATTTAATACTGGGTAGTACATCGATGTCCCCGGTCCAAACCAACGATTGTCTACGTTGCCGCCAAAATTACCGGGTGGGATGGTGCTTACGCGCCCGTCCTCATTCGGAGCCACGCCGGCCGTGCCAAGGTGCATCCGCAATGGGACGCTCATCTGTGACAGGGCGGGCAACCTCTCAACCGTACCTGGCATGGTGATAGTGCCGGGGATTTCCAACTTTCCCGGGAACGCATACTGAAACACTGGCCGTGCGACCCCACGCCGGACATCGGCTTGCCAAATCACCACATGTTCCGTACGTCCGAATTCTTCATATAAAAGACCCCAGTTCGCTTCAAAATTCGACCCATATATGATCCGTGGCTCTAGTGACAACACTCTACATTCTAGAACATCGCCCGGTCGGGCCCCCCGCACATAAATAGGGCCTGTAACCAGATGAACCCCCGGCCCCCGCTCTGACGGGTCGATGGCCTCATACACCGCTCGGACCGTTTCGTCCATTATTAGATCCGGTGCGTCGCCCGCATGGTGAGTCAGCGATTCGACGGATACAATGTCTCCTGAATTGATCGTGAGAACGGGTGGTGTGCTTCTGTCGAAATACCCCCATTGTACCGTTTTGGGTGTGGCATGCAAGACATGAAAACCAGGATCGCCCATGTCGTAACCCCCTTCTACTACACGAAGAACACTACGTGGTGCTGAAACAATTGCACAATGACCAGCCCCGCAAATGTTCCCCAAATGGCCAGAATACCTCCCAAGACATTGGGCGCGGGAATTGGTGCCCTCAACCACGAATACACAAGCCCCGTAAACAATCCGACACCCGATGCTTCGATTTCGGTGAGTCCAATGCCAATGTGGTCCATCGGTTTTCCCTTCCTTTCCTTCTTAGCCTGATTCCACGAAGTCCCCATGACGTGACTTGTGAGCGGCGCCCGACGCTACTGGCGAGGCGACGATATCGACACGTCATCCGTCAACATCGTTGGCGGACGCCCCAACACAATCTCCTTTCTCACCATTCCCACAATCACTAAACCAACGAAGGTGAACAGAATGGCCAAATTCCCTCCCAAGACATTAGGCGCGGGAATAGGCAGCTTTAGCAGCCCATAGAGCATTCCAGTGACCAACCCCACGGCTAGTGCCTTCAACTCCGTGCGGCCAATATAGACATAGTGCACCACTGATTCCCCCCCAATTAGGATTCGTATGCCTATGCGGTCCGTCATTGGAATCCGTGTTCAGCCAGTGACCAACTTGTCCTGTGCTAGAATTAGGCATAGGCAACGTCAGAGCAGGTGGACTACTGGTCCATCCTTAATACCACTTTATTGGATGCGAGACGGTTTGTCAAACAAAATTAGGAGGATTACAAATAAATTGAAATTTGAGCCATTGCGTCCCATCAGTCTGGTGGACCTCATTGTTCATCACATTGAGGAATTAATGCTGAAAGGCGAACTTACGCCCGGAGAGCGCCTCCCTCCTGAGCGGGACTTGGCTGCACTATTGCAAGTCAGCCGCACCTCCGTACGGCAGGCCATGGCTATCTTAAAAGCTCGCGGTCTAGTTTCAATCCGTGCTGGTTCAGGGGCCTATGCCCAAGCAGAGTCGACCAGTCTCTTGGTGACTCCACTGGCACAAAGTTTATCGTCTTTAAAAGAACGTGTCCTGGAACCAATGGAGGTTCGACAATTGTTGGAACCCCAAATCGCGCGTTTAGCTGCCGAACGCGCGGTAGATGAAGACATCCACTCGTTAGAAGCATTGCTCGACGCGCAAAAAGCCTGTATGGCCGAAGGGCGGTCCTTCGTTGACGAAGATATCGCCTTTCATCGTCAAATCGCAGCGTCGACCTACAACGGGGTCTTGATCAAATTGGTTGATAACAGTCTTCTCATGCTCCGAGACAGCCGAGAAATTTCTCTGAGTACTATGAACGGCGCCCAAACGTCATGGAAGGGCCACGTGGCTGTACTCAAGGCAATCAAACATCATGACTTGAACCGAGCATATGAATCAATGGATCAGCACATTACAGCGGTGTCGAATTTAATTCGCCGCTACATGGCCGCATCTTCAATTACCGACTAGATCCCTACGCGATAGAGAAGGAGAAAGCTGATTGGCTCGGTAAATGGCGGCTCTTTATGCTGTGCTATGCATGACTCCGAAGATTTCACGAACTTTACAACGGACCTCCAACCCACAAATTATTACCACCCCCTTGATTTCACTCACCTGATCACGGAATTGCCCGGTCACCTCCAAGGAGATCACCCGTCAGTATCTTCGGACCTGATTCATTCGCGACGCGTTATCGAAGATTTTCACGGAATATGGGATAATCGCCGTTAAAAAGGAGTCAATCTTATGAACCCGATTCTTCTTGACTTTCCCCATGAATTCGAAACCGATCGATTACTGTTGCGATGTCCCCTGCCGGGAGATGGGTCGATGGTCCGTGAAGCTATTGTGGAGTCGCACGTCGAACTGAAAGAATGGATGCCGTGGGCAGTGAACCTGCCATCTGTCGAAGAGTCCGAAGAAAATGTCCGCCGTGCACATGCTCGCTTTTTACTGCGCGACGATTTGCGTTTGCATATGTTCGAGAAGTTGTCAGGACAGTTTGTGGGCAGCACCGGACTGCATCGCATCAATTGGCCCGTGGGGCGGTTTGAGATAGGATACTGGATTCGCACCACCGCCTCCGGCCAGGGATTGGTGACGGAAGCAGTTCATGGCCTCGTGGATTGGGCCTGCGAGCATTTGAATGCCCGGCGTATTGAAATCCGCTGTGACGCTCGCAATCTCCGGAGTCGGAAAGTCGCAGAGCGAGCAGGGTTTCACCTCGAAGCGATGCTCCGCCAAGACGAACCGGACGTCGAAGGACTTCCCAGCGATACGCCCATCTATGTGAAGTTGAAATTGCCCAACGGGACGTGGGGGTATGCGTCTTAATAATTGGGGTTTGGCACTAATGACCCCCATTGGTGTGTGCAACTGGTGCAGATCCGGGCAGGATAATGCTTTCCCTTGTAGTAGGGTGGTTGATGTCCAACATCGCCGACATCTGGGCAACTTTTGACAAACACGCTTCGGTTCTTGGGAGCATTCAATTCAACGGAGAAGGAGTAGCGTATGGGCAGCCACATTTTCGAAGTGTTCCCCCGTCGCCGATAAGCACACCACGTCTATCGATTCCCAGTGGGGATCGTGTCCCTGCCATTGTGATGGCTGGTCGCACCGTGATGGCGCTGCAAATCCCATAATCATTCCAACCCTTGAAACACGACATCTGCGGCATCCAGCGTGCGATCAATATCGTTATCGGTGTGAGCCGAGGACAAAAAGACGGTCTCAAACTGCGAGGGCGGCATAAAAATGCCCCGCTCCAACATGCCCTGAAAATACCGCCGGTACCTATCTTGATCGGATTCCAGTACTTCGTCAAAGTTCGTCGGTGGGTGTTCGCGGAAAAACAACGTAAACATACCACCTTGAACATTGACGGCCGCCTCAACATGATGTTTTTTAGCCCGCTCCACGAGTCCCTCGGCTAAAGCATCCGTTCTTTGGATCAACGTATCATAAAAGCCCGGTTGACTTACGACATCGAGTTGAGCCAGGCCTGCGGCCATCGCCACGGCATTGCCGGAAAAGGTTCCTGCCTGATACACGGGACCCAACGGTGCCACCAACGACAGATAGGGCTTAAGCCCACCATACGCTCCGACGGGCATCCCCGCTCCAATTACTTTAGCCAACGTCATTAAATCCGGCTGTAATCCCCGGGCCTGGGCCACACTGCCAAAATTGACGCGAAACCCTGTCATGACTTCATCACTGACCCACAGCGCCCCGTATTTCTGGGTTAAATCCCGAATAGTTTCTAAAAACCCGTCTACGGGCGGCACGGTCCCCATATTGCCGGCCACTGGCTCAGCAATGACAGCTGCAATATCGCGTCCGTGTTGACCAAAGACCGACCGGAGTGCCTCCGTGTCGTTATAGGGAACAGTCAATGTTAAGGCGGCGATATCAGCCGGCACTCCGGCGGAATCCGGAACTCCCAAGGTGGCAGCTCCTGAGCCAGCCTTAATCAGGAGGGAGTCATGGTGGCCATGATATGATCCGGCAAACTTCACCACATAGCGGCGTCCGGTTGCTGCACGCGCGACCCGCAATGCGGTCATGGTCGCTTCGGTTCCCGAATTCACCATGCGCACCAATTCTAAGGACGGTATACTCCCCTTGAGATACTCCGCCATATCTACCTCGAGCCGTGTCGGTACGCCATACGACAATCCGCGTTGGGCTTGATCGGCCACCGCTTGAACTACCCCTGGGTGGGCATGGCCTAGAATTAAGGGCCCGTAACCCAGTACGTAATCTAAATAACGGCGGCCCTCCTCATCATGCAGATATGCCCCCTGTCCGCTTTTGACAAAAAAGGGGGCTTGACCGACCCCTCGAAAGGCGCGAACTGGCGAATTCACGCCACCCGGCAGCACATTCGTTGCCCGTTCCCACAGCGTAGGCGGTGTTCTCTCCTCGATATTCGCCACGTCCCCTCTAATAGCCAATGTGTAACTGGATAGCCCATCCCGGGGGTTATCTAAACGTTAAAGCGAAAGTTCACGATGTCACCATCGTTCATGCGATAGTCTTTGCCTTCTAGACGAACCTGGCCTAGATCCCGGGCATGCGCCATGGTCCCGGCTTTCTTCAGCGCGTCAAACGACACCACTTCCGCGCGAATAAAGCCCCGTTCGATGTCAGAGTGAATTTTCCCGGCAGCTTCCTTGGCCACAAGGCCCTCTTTAATGGTCCAGGCACGTACCTCATCCTCACCGGCGGTGAGAAAGGAAATAAGGCCCAACCGTTGGTAAGCTGCCCGGGCTAAGCGTTCCGTGCCGGTCTCGTTGATGCCCAAGTCCCGCATGAATTCCACACGGTCCACCGGATCCAAATCCTGAATTTCTTGTTCCATCGCCCCAGCCATCACGACCAAGGGGATATTCTTGGCCGACGCCAATTCAAAAATCGCCTCCTGATCCGGATACTCTCCAGACTGAAAGGCTTGGTCCGTCACATTTACGAGCCACACCATCGGCTTTAATGTCAAAAACTGATAACCGCTTAAGAGTCGGCGATCCTCATCACCCAGATCGAGCCCATCCAACCTCCCGCCCGATTCCAATACGCCATGCAACTGATCTAATAGCGTCAATTCATGTTGTTGCTCAGACGTCACTTTTTTGCCAACGACTAGGCGGGCTTTACGTTTTTCCACCAAATCCAAGTCAGACAGCGCCAACTCCAGCTCCATATCTTCAAGATCCTTGAGCGGGATCGGCTCTTCGCCTAAGTCCGACACGAATCCTCGGACCACATGGATCAAGGCATCGACCAGCCGCACGTCATTCAAAAACCGGTTGGCCCCTTGTGATTCGTCCCGGACAAGACCGGGCACGTCCACAACATTTAACTGGGCTGGAGTCACTTTTTTCGGGTGATAGAGATCCCCCAGCCAACCCAGTCGCTCGTCGGGCACAGGAGCCATGCCACGTCGCGATTCGGCTTTGGATCCAAAGCCCGCCGTTTGTACATGCGATGCGGTCAAAAGGTTAAAGATCGTGGTCTTCCCCGAACGCGCCAGTCCAATCAAACCAATATCCACGGTGGTCCCCCATTTCCATTACCGATTATAGCCAACCGCACTCGCCAAGGACAAGGCATCTCATCTCTGTTCCAACCCCTTCGGGAACAGATCGGATTGGGTGTATGGCCCTGCCAAGACAAACAATCTCCTTTGACTCTAACTATCAAAATTCATGCCGCAAAGAACCTCCGGGAAGACGCGCCTTTAAAAACGGCTGTATTCATTAGAGTTGATCATCGCTTTCAAATTTTTTCGCTGCCAAGAACTTTTATACTCAGTTTGATAATCTACTATTTAGGCCAAAATAATCGATATAATTTACTATAACTCTATGTCATTCGAAGCGGGTGGTTTTTATGACTTCCTTTGACCGCGATACTTTAGACAAGCTCCCGATCACTCGAGATATCCTGAATTTGATGACTCAAATCGCGGAGCACCGCGGGAAGCAGATGCTTTATGCCCGTCAAATCCCGCGGCTATTAGACACACTGCGCCACCATGCGGTTATTCAGAGTACGGAATCGTCCAATCGCCTAGAGGGAATTACCATCTCGGCTCGCCGGCTTGAGTCGATCATGAAGGAAAAATCACCGCCTAATGATCGTTCTGAGGCCGAGATCGCCGGCTACCGCGATGTGTTGCGTACGATCCACGACAGCCATTCTTATATGCTCGTTCGCTCGAACACCATTCAGCAGTTGCATCGCGACATGATGGTCTACGTAGATACTAGTCGAGGCGGGAAGTGGAAATCCGTCGATAACGTCATCGAAGGGACCTTGCCGTCAGGCGACCGGTGGATTCGCTTTGTACCTACTCCGCCATGGCAGACCCCAGATGCGATGGAAAACCTTTGCCGGGAGTTTGATATCGCGCGTGATCTCGGGAAACTCCCCGATGTCATTTTGATTGCGATATTCATCTTGGACTTTCTGTGTATTCACCCATTCCCTGATGGAAATGGACGGATGGCCAGACTGTTAACCTTGCTTCTGTTGTATCAAGGCGGATACACGGTGGGGCGGTATATCAGCCTCGAAAAAATCGTTGAGGACACGAAAGAGCAGTATTATGACACGTTATTCCGGTCATCCCAAGGGTGGCATGACGGCAAACAGGACGTCTTGCCCTGGGTCGAGTATTTCCTGACCGTCATATTACGGGCCTATCGCCGCTTTGAAGAACGGGTAGCCGATGTTGACCCTACGCAAAAGCGCGGATATAAACAGCGGCGAGTCCGTGAGGTCATTCAAGGTTTTGTGGCGGACTTTCGGATTGCGGATGTCGAGGAACGATGTCCTGGAGTGAGCCGGGCTACGGTCACAAAAATGTTGAGTGACCTAAGCAAAAATGGCCTTATTGAATGCGTTGAACGGGGACGAAACGCAAAATGGGTGAAAGTTTTGCCAAAATAGTTTGTGCGGGTAACCCAATGCCAAGGCGTGAGAGATACGACGGGCGTTGCCCGCGTATCGAGCCACGACCAGAAAGACCATTGGGAGCGGAGCAAGTGCTGGATCTCTATTGAGTGTTGGCGCTCGGCCCTCGATCCCAACGATGTGCAGGAGACGTACTTTCGCAAGGCGGCCGGGCCGGCGCGGTTCGCGTCCAATGGGGCTTGGGATCAATGGCAGCACCAATACGCAGCCTGGAAAGCGGATCATGGCTTGCCCCAACCGTCAGACACCGCGCTGCGGCATCAACTCGATGCCATCAAGGGCAACGCGTTTCCGTGGATGCTGGAGGTCACCAAGAACGCGCCTCAACTCGCCGTCATTCCCGCGGGCCAAGCGTTAAGAATTTTCTCGCGGGCAAGGCGGAGTCTCCGACGTTTAAGAAACAGGGCCGGCACGACAGCTTTTCGCTCACGAATGATCAATGTGCCGTCAAAGACCGCAAGGTGCCTATTCCGAAGTTGGGCTGGGTTCGGATGCACGAGTCATTACGTTTGGTGGGGAAAGTGCTGGGCGGTACGATCTCCCGGACCGCCGACCAATGGTTCCTGCGTGTGACGGTCGAGATCCCCGATCCGCCTGGCGACCGGCGAGAAACTCGTGGGACCGAAAGCCTATGCCGCCGCCCAGAAAACGCTTCGCCGCTATCGCAGCCGTTCAGTCGGCAACTGGAAGCCGCCCAAGTCCGCGCAGGGCTCAAGCCCGGCCAACCGATTCCCCCAGGATGCGCGTTCCGTGGTCCAAGAGCATGCAAAAAACCCAACAACGGATGGCTAAGCTCCACGCCCAGATTGCGGACATTCGGGCGGATGCCTTGCACCAACTGACCACCGATCTCGTGCGGCGCTTCGATGTCATCGCCATTGAAGATCTGAACATGCCGGGGGTGCTCAAAAATCATCCGCTCGCCCGGGCGATTGCCCAATGCTGTCAGGTTAAGCACAACACGGTATAAGAGGCGACCTGTGGTCGTGTGGTTCGATCGCTCGCGAACTGTGAGGGGTGGAATCCCGCGCTAAGGATTCCCGGAATTCTCATGGGG